>JAUWPE010000123.1 GCA_030611765.1 Candidatus Cloacimonadota bacterium
CAAAAGGCACAATGTTAGAAAAGGCCTTTAATTATTTCCAGAAAGAGAATATAACCTTTGATAATTTAATTAGAGAACTGCAAGAGGATTTTTCTGAAAAAAAACTTATCCTTTTGGATTCTCAAAATGTTGATGAAGAAAAGCAATTAAAACTTAACTCATTAGAGAGCATGAATAACGAAATAAGGGCTATTTTTGCGGTTAATATGCTAAATGAGGGCTGGGATGTGCTTAACTTATTTGATATTGTCCGGCTATACGATACGCGTGATGGGAAATGGGTTCACGGCAAGTATAAACCCGGCAATACGACAATGGGCGAGGCGCAGCTTATTGGCAGAGGGGCAAGGTATTTCCCATTTCAATTAGATGAAATACAAGATAGATATAAAAGGAAATTTGATGATGATGTTGAGAATGAATTACGAATTACAGAAACTTTATGTTATCACTGTTTCAGGGAACCTAAATATATTGCGGAAATAAAATCTGCTCTTACTGAAATTGGAATTTTACCGGAAAAGTATGTTCAGAGAGAATTATTTATTAAGAAGTCATTTAAGAAGACCGATTTTTGGAAAAATGGTGTGATTTTTATAAATGACAGAATACAAAATCTAAGAACAGAGATATTTAGTTTGCAGGACGCAAAAATTGAAGAGAAATATAGATACGAATTGAGAACTGGAGAAATTAAAGAAGAAATTATTTTAGACGAATCGAAAAAAACAAAGTCATCAAAACATATTACGCGCGGCAAGATAGTATATAAGCTTGATGATTTTGGAGAAAATATAGTTCGGAACGCATTAGATAGATTTGAGTTCTATAAATTTGAAATACTAAATAAATATTTCCCTTATGTAAAATCAATCAAAGAATTTATTTCATCGCTCAATTATTTAGGCAGCGCAAGTATAGAAATTTTAGGACCAAAAGACAAAATAAATAAATTAACTCAAACTCAAAAATTCGAAATGGCTTTATTTGTAGTTAAAAAGATATCAGAACAAGCAAGAACTAATACTTCGAAATTTAAGGGTACTCCATTGTTCAAAGCAAAAATCTTAAAAGAAGTCTTTAGGAATAAGGTTTTAAAAATAGATATGGATAAAGAGCAGGAAAAAGAAATAACCGAAGTAGTAGATAAGAAATGGTATGCTCAAACCAGTTTATATGGAACTAATGAGGAAAGAAGTTTTATTAAATTTATTGATGGATTTATTGAAAAATTGCGACCAAAATACTCAGAGATCGCTTTACTTCGCAATGAAAAGTTTTTTCAAGTTTTTGATTTTGATGAAGGCAGAGCATTTGAGCCAGATTTTATAATGCTTTTAAAGAAGAGGAATCATAAAATTAGTATTTACCAAATTTTTATTGAAGCGAAGGGGGGATGGACTTATGATATGAATAAAAGATTTGAATTATCAGGGGAGGGATGGAAACAAAAGTTTTTACTTGAGATGGAAGAAAAAGCAGATACCGATTTAAAATTGGAGAATAAACATTTTAAGTTAATGGGGCTGCCTTTTTACAACGAAAAATTGAAAAAAGATTTTGAGGAAGCTTTAGAAAATAAAATACTTTTTTAAATCATGAAAAATTTACCGGAAAAACAATCTAATTTTTTACTCTATACTTCCCAAAAGGGAAAAATAAATATCAATGTAGTTCTTTTTAATGAAACAGTTTGGTTAAACCGCCATCAAATGGCGGAACTATACGATAGGGATATTAAAACTATTGGTAAACATATCAATAACATATTTAAGGAAGAAGAATTCAGTTGTCGCAAATTTGCGACAACTGCCGAAGATGGTAAAATAGAAATAATATCATTAGAAAAGTATCTTGTTACAAGTCGAAAATTCCTCTATGGTCTCTCTGTTATCTGCCTGTCATGTATTTTTTATTCGTGTTAATTCGTGGTTAACTCTTTTCTGGATTATCCGCGTTAGGAATAGTATTATTTAAGGTAAAAACTGTAACGGATCGTAGGCGCGTCCGTCGAGTCGGACTTCAAAATGCACATGTGCGCCGGTCGTGTTGCCGGTTAAGCCAACCTTTCCGATGATCTCTCCCTTTTTTACTTTATCATCCTTATGTACAAGATTTTCCTGGTTGTGTGCATACACTGTCATGATGCTGTTATCATGTTTGAGAATGATCACATTGCCGTAGCCACGCTGTTTACCTGAGTATGCAACTTCGCCATCGAGTACTGCCTTCAGCGGTGTACCTTCCGGGCAGGCAATATCGAGTCCTTTATGCGGTTTGCCGTCACGTGTGCCAAATCCCGAAGTGATCTGCCCGATGCAGGGCCAGATAATGCCGTATTTCTGAAATTCTGATTTCTTTATAACCGGTTTGGGGATTGTATATTTTATGTTGTCATTCTTTGATTGAGATCCCAGATAGAGCTTCTGCCCAACAAAAATATTATTTGAACTCAGCCCATTATAGTTCTTCAATTCATAAATAGATAATCCGTAAGTCGATGCGATCCTGTAAAGCGTTTCACCTTTTTTTACAACATGATATTTCGGTTTTTTTATCTGCTTTGTTGGTTTTTTGTTTGTTTCTGTTTTTGTTTGAGTTTGTTTTGGCTGTTCAATTTTTTTCGGTTCATATTCCTGCACTTGAGTAGTCAGTCCGGGCTCGCCCTTTAATAGTAATTTCTCGCCGGCTTTTATCGTGTATGAAGTAAGCTGATTAAGCTCCATCAATCGCTCGATTGGAATATCATATATTTTAGAAAGCCGGTAAAGCGTCTCCCCCTTTTGAATCACATGATAGCCATTAGAAGGAATATCCCGTTTTGTCACATAATACTGCTGGGGATGCTCTTTGCTCTGGAGATAAATTTTTTGCCCTATAAGTATTTTATCTGATGGGAGGTTGTTTATCCTTTTGAGAGCATCGACAGTTGTTTCGTATTTCTTTGCGATTGAGTATAGCGTATCGCCCTTCTTAACTATATGGTATTCATCGGATTCGGTAATATATTTGGGATTTGGTGAGAATCCTAAAAGAGAAACGCACAAAAAAAGTATGAAAATTTTAATAAGTGATTTCGAAGGAATCATATTCAGTTTGTTCCGGGTCTTCTTCGATCTTGATATCGTCTATGCGTGCTGCCGGAGGTCCTAATTTGATCTTTTCTAAAAAGGGTTGCAGATTTTGTGTTTCGCTTTGTGCTATGATCTCGACTTCTCCATTATAAAGATTTTTTACATAACCGTGAATACCGAATTGCCGTGCATTATATGCAGCGAAATAGCGGAAGGAAACACCTTGCACAATGCCTTTTACGATAATATGTAATGTTCTCATGTCATTCAAAAATTATCATTTGAGGTCGAACAACACCCGCACGGATCTGGGTGTGACCATTCATATATATTTTTTTATGTTGCTGTTCTTTGAAAAATGTTTCAAAGACGGCATTCATTCTGAAATTGCCAAATCCTTCTGTCAATATTATCGGAAATGGTATGTTTTCATTGCCTGTGAGCGCCACGCCGATCTCCTCATCAAGAAATTCCACAAGGTCTTTGTTGTCTATTGATGGAGCCACCACACCTGCGACATCGTTTTCGGAACAATCTCGTAAAAAATCATAAGAAATCTTCTCAAAGCACACAAGTATTTTATCCTGATATTTCGCATCATTTTCAAGATGAGATTCATTTATGATAAGCATTCCGCTAGTTTTTTCTCCGCCAAATCCAATAATGCCGTTTAGCTTGCTTCCTTTATATTGAATCGTTGCAGAAAGGTTTTCCTCAACATCAATGACTTTTCCGCACACGTTTGCAAATACCCGGTAGGGCTCATTCTTGTATTGAATGGTAACTGTGCCCTTTTCTGTATCAATTGCAGTGATGACGCCAGTTGCAGGCGAAGGTATGACTTTGCTGAAATCCCTCTCAAGGCGTGATGCAAGGGGTTCGTAAGTCTCCACAAAATCGCCTTCACGTTTCTTGAGATATCCTTTGATGTGCTTTGGGGTGATCTTGAGTTCTTTTGCAATATTTACAGTAAGCGGTTTCGTTGAATAATCCTGAATTTCCCGCAGAATGATAGTGCCTGTTTCAAAATTTATATGCTCGATATTACCGCGAACAGGCGTTCGGTATTCGCCGCTTTTACCTGAAAAAGCAGACATCATCCCTCTGTCAGGAATTTCGATTATCTTCTGATTGAATTTTACGGAATCACCTTCTTTCACAAGCATACTCTTTTCCATAAGCTCAGGATTTAGATCGAGATAGTCAAGAGTGAAAAGAGAAAGCACATAAATTTTGGGAGGCGCATATTTATTTTCACCTATAAGTGTGAAGGGTTTCACGTCTTCATTTTTAGTTACGAATATTTCACCGGAATAGGGGAGCTCTCTCTTGATAGTGAAAGTACCTTCTTCGATTTTTTTGTTTTCAAGATAAGATGAGAAATATTTCTCGAGATCGGTTTCAGTTTTTTCCACATTGAAGAGTTTCAGTTCCTTATTATACTGGTCAAATGAAGTATTATCTCTAAAACGGGTATCAATTAAAATTGGCAGCTCGGTCTCAAGTGCGAATTCGTGCTCGCCATTTCCAAAAGAGAAGCCCTTTTCAAGTTTAAAAGATATTTTATGAGCAGCTTTACTTTCATTTGGAAAATATTTTATTGTATTTGATAATATTGTATGAGATTCATCTCCAATTATAATTTCCATAATTTTCTGATCTGTCTTCATGTTTTTACAGATTGGGCGTATGAAGATGCCGATCTTTTGATAACACTCTTTTTGAAGAAGTTCTGATGCAAGTTCGCTGTCCACTTCACTCAATTTTCCTAAGTGAGGTGAAATAAAATGGTTATCACGCCATATTTCAGTAACTCCTTCGGGTTTCAATCCGTCACAAATAGTAAGCAGAGCATGCTTGTTCGAAGGAGCATTTGACAGCACACCTCCAGCGCCTATCATAATGCTGATGTCCTTCACGTGAAAGGAGCGCTTTTCATGCAGTTTTTCCACATAAAAGCATTCCAAAAATTTATCAAGTTCCATGTGTTTCAATCTGTCGAGGAAGCCGATCTTTTCAGTGTTAAAATGCATTTTCATGTGGTGTTTTTTGGACATCCGTATCGCTTCACGCGCTACTGCGTGTTCGATGGCAACCTGAGTATCATTATTAGGAATGTAAAGCGGGTAGAGCATTTTATTTGCGATATAATTTCTTATGTAATGCTCGTCTATAGCCGCTGGCAGCCACCTTTGAATTCTCTCAAAAGTAGTATCTTTCATTACGTTTGAAATACTGTAACTCATTCCATAATTGGCGCTTACAGTACGATAGTACTTGCCCATAATGTTTGAGAACACATCAGTCGTTGCACCTCCAATATCTACAGAAATGATATTTTTCCCCATCTCTTTACTCACAAGCCGAAGTGCATTTATCACTCGCGAAGGAGTGGGGATGATATCATCAGAAACGACTTTTTTCAATGCACCATAACCCGGCGCCTGTTCCATTACATTATCCATAAAAAGCTGATGAATTTTTTCCTGAGCAGGTGGAAGATTTTCATCCTGGAGCGAAGGACGAATATTTAGAACTATATAGAGTTGAAATTTATCGGAGAAGAGTGATCGTATGAATGATTGTGCCTCTTTATTTCCGGCATACACAAGCGGGATCTTTGTTTTATCTCCGAATTTCGGCTTTGGATGTGCAAGAGATAGCAACTCACCCATTCGGACAATACTGCTGATATTTCCACCATCTGTGCCTCCGGAGAACAAAATAATATCAGGTCGCAGCAGACGGATAAGCTGCATCTTCTCAACAGGAGTTCGATTATCATTGATCGCAAAGGTGTCCAGAATCACACCGCCTGAGCCGTATGCAGCACGTTTTGCACTGCTGGCAGAGTCAAAAAGCGTGAGTCCGAAGACAATTATCTGCAATCCACCGCCTGCGCTGCTTGTTGTGATATAGAGCGTGTCTTTATTGAAATGAAGATTTTCTGCGGTAGAATTTTTTTCAAGCAATTGCATTCCTGAAATTTTTTCAAGCTGTTGTATAGAATCGAAAATTCCAATCTTAACATCTTCTTGTGGACGCTCAACAGTAGTGCCGACATTCTTTAATGCAATGAGTTTGTAGGAATCAGAATCCTTTTGAAAAAGAACCGCTTTTGTGGTT
>JAUWPE010000025.1 GCA_030611765.1 Candidatus Cloacimonadota bacterium
TACACTAATAGGAGTAGATAATGGTTACTTATTATAATATGAGTTTTTTTGAGTTTCAAAGGAAATATAATACAGAAGAAGCCTGTAGAGATAAGCTATTTCATATAAGGTGGCAAGATGGATATGTTTGCCCACGATGTGGGAATACTACTTATTATTTTCACAGCACACGAAAATTATACCAATGTAAAGAATGTAAATATCAAGCATCAGTTACATCTGGCACAATTATGCATAAAACAAGAATTCCATTAGTAAAATGGTTTTGGGCTATCTATTTGATAATCAGCGACAAACGGGGGATATCTGCTTTGGAACTATCAAAAAAATTAGAACTACGTTATGCTACAGCTTGGGAAATACTTCATAAGATACGAAAAGCCATGAAAGATAGGGACAGTCAATATAAGTTATTGGGAGTTATTGAGATGGATGAAACATTTATTGGAAGTCCATCTGAAGGCAATGAGAATAAAGGGAGAGGTTCTGAAAAAGTTCCTGTAGTAGTTTCTGTTTCCACTAATGATGATAAAATGCTTTTTGCAAAGATGCAGGTAGTTGAGTCTGTTAATATGAAAGAAATTGAAAAGATCATTCAAGAAAGCATTACTAAAGGTGAAACAATTAAGACAGATGGTTTGCAAGCCTATAAGATTGTTGAAAAGTTAGAATATACCCATGACCGACAAATTATTGCAGGATCAGAGAAGAAAGCTCATGAACTACTAAAATGGGTTCATATTATAGCTGGAAATGCAAAAGCATGGATTGGTGGAACTTTTCATGGAATCGATAAAAAACACTTACAATCGTACTTAGATGAATTTTGTTATAGATTGAATCGTAGATTTTTTGAAAATCAATTATTTGATAGATTACTAAATGCAAGTGTATTATCAAAAGGAATTACTTATGCGGAGCTAACAGGATAGTCATTAAAACAATTGATGCTACGGATAGAATTTATAATTTTATTGATCTGAAAGAACGCTTCTCTGTAGAATCTGTTTCTAAGCAATTTTTCAGAGAATACACTGAATTATATGAAGAGATTAAAAAGAAATTCAGTAAAAATCCAAACTTCAATATTGTTGCGTATAAACATATTGATTCAAATTTTTTAGAGCTCTTTTCCAGAAAATTATTGGGACAGATTGTCTTTATTTATTTCCTGCAGAGAAAGAAATGGCTGGGCGGAAATCCATCAAATAAAAAATGGGATGATGGAAAAAAAGATTTCCTCCGTTGGGCTTTTAATTATTGTGAACAAAATAATTTGAACTTTTTCGATAGTTTTTTGGAGAGTCTGTTTTATAAAGGTTTTAATGAAAAAAACGACTCTTTTGAAATCAACAATACATACATCAAAGTCCCATTCCTGAACGGTGGTTTATTTGAAAAATTTTACCAATCCGATGAAACTTTGATTCTCCATCCTCCTAACTCACTTTTCTCCAATAAAGAAGAAACAGGCATTCTGGATATTTTTGATAAATACAATTTTACGATAGATGAAAATACTTTTTTCGAGCAGGAGGTTGCTGTCGATCCTGAAATGCTGGGAAAAGTTTTTGAAAATCTTTTGCCCGAAAACCTTAGAAAAGGGAAAGGAACTTATTATACACCTCGCGAAATTGTCTCTTATATGACACGTGAAAGTCTGATAAATTTCCTAAAAATAAAACTACAAAAAGAGGATTGTGACGATACTTGTATCGATAAAAAAATAAGACAGCTTTTCGAATATAAAGATTTTTATATCAGTAAAAAGGAATCGGAAGAGTTTGGGCAGGAATTTGAAAAACAATTTTATGAAATGATCGATATTGTGGAAGAAGCAAATACGTATTTGAAAGATATTAGAATAGTCGATCCTGCAGTTGGTTCAGGTGCATTCCCAATGGGAATTCTCCTGGAAATCGTTTCGCTGCGGCAATACATAGAAAGTGAATTTTTGGATAACAAAAAAATCTCGATTTATGAACTTAAAAAAGAGACTATCCAAAATTCCATTTATGGAGTTGATATCGATCCTGGAGCTGTGGAAATTGCCAAACTCCGTTTCTGGCTTTCACTCGTCGTCGATGCAGAAGAACCGGAACCACTTCCCAACCTCGATTATAAAATTATGCAGGGAAATAGTCTGATGGAAAGCTATGAAGGAGTGGATTTAAGCAATATAGCACAAGAAAATGATATGACTATTATTGAGCCTGAAAGAGATTTATTTGGAAATATTAAAGAGGAACAGCTTAAAATTACTATTACCAAAAGTGAAACATTGAAAAAAATACAAAGATTGATGAATAGTTATTTCAGTATCAATGATATTCAAAAAAAAGAGAATGTAAAAAAAACAATAAATCAAAAAATACATGAACATATTGACTTTAATTTGGAAAGACAAGAAATGCAACTGAAACGATTTGTTGCAGAAGCTGGCAATCCCGATAATCTAACTAATTCTAATAAAAGAAAAAAATTGAAAAAGAAAATTGATAACTGGAATAGAGAAATCGAAAAACTAATCCAAAAACGGCAAAACCTATATGAAATTCAAAACAAAGATGAAAAACCATATTTTCTCTGGCATTTGTTTTTCTCTGAAATATTTGAAGGAGAAAATAGTGGGTTTGATATTGTTATCGCCAATCCGCCGTATGTTCAATTGCAAAAAGACCATGGCTACTTAGCTGATTTATACAAAGATCAGAACTTTGAGACATTTACCCGAACCGGCGATATTTACTGCCTTTTCTATGAGCAGGGATTTAATCTTCTTACCGATCTCGGACACCTTTGTTACATTACATCGAATAAATGGATGAGGGCAAATTACGGTAATGCAACTCGTAATTTCTTTGCCACGAAGACCAATCCTAAACGGCTCATCGATTTTGGAGGTTATCAGGTATTCGAACATGCAACGGTGGATTCAAATATCCTCCTTTTCGCGAAAGAAGAAAATAAACACAAAACTCTTGCTGTGAGCATTGGAAAGGATTATAAAAAAGGCATGAGCATTGCCGATTATTTGTCTAATAACTTTGTTGTTCTGGATGAACTGAGTGAAGATAGCTGGGTGATAAGCAGCAAATTGGAAATGAACATTAAAAAGAAAATCGAACGACTGGGAACACCACTCAAAGATTGGGATATTTCGATTAATTTTGGTATTAAAACCGGATGCAATGAAGTATTTATAATCGATAGAGCAAAGAAAGATGAACTGATCGCTGTCGATCCGAAAAATGCTGAAGTCATTAAACCGATTCTGCGGGGACGTGACATCAAGCGCTACAAAGCCGAATTTGCCGATTTGTGGCTGATTGCAACATTTCCTGCAAAACACTACAATATTGATGATTATCCAATTGTAAAAAAATATCTTGAACAGTTTCTTCCGAAACTTAACCAGACAGGAGAGATATACATTGATAAGAAAGGTGAAGAGCAAAAAACTCGCAAGAAAACATCAAATAAATGGTTTGAAACTCAAGATCAAATTGGTTATTATGAAGAATTAAATAGAGATAAGATAGTATGGAAACGAATAGGTTCTATAATGAGATTTAGTTACGAAATAAGTATGAAATTATGTCTCGATAGCACTTGTTTCGCTACAGGTGAGAAGATACCATATCTGTCTAGCATTTTAAATTCAAAATTATTACTCTATCGTTTGCTTAAGACTTCTCCCAAAACGGGGACCGGAGATCAGATCATTAGCGTTCAAGCAATTGAACCATTACCAGTTGTATATCCAAATAGTGATATTGAAAAACTAGTTTGCACTATTTTTGATCAAATCCTCATCGACAAAAAAGCAGGCAAAGACACACAAAAGCTGGAAGATAAAATAGATTTAATGGTTTATAAATTATACGAACTTACTTATGAAGAAGCTAAGATTGTGGATACAAACTTAGATAGAGTGCTGGCGCAGTTTGGATTGAATAAAGAAGATTATAAGAAGATGGGGGTAGGGGAGATAGCTGAACTGACCTCACCAACAGCTTGGTTTGAGTAAAGCGGAGAATGAATTATAAAATTTTGATTAATTTGTTACTTAAAAAAGGAGTATTATGCATATAAATAATGAACCATATTCTCTATATGTCAATAAACGACCATTAAGAATAGCTTTTTTAGTAAATCCAGCTAATAACATTATTAAGCAAGTACAGTGTGTAATAAATTATAGCATGAATAAATGGGGAGGTCGTTATTATCCTATAATTTTTTCAGATGGAAAAGATATTGATGAACCATGGTGGAATTTATTGTGTAATATAGATCCAGATATGATAATATCTTTTACTCCATTAAAAGAAGAATTAATTAAAAAAATTGATATGTTTCTCACACCAAAATATCTACAAGCCCCAGAAGAAATTATTGATGATTTTTCAAAATGCCCAATTTGCAATCAATATACACAATATGATGGGATTACTATTGCTCCAACCCTTAAAAATATTAATAGTGTCTGTAGTTCAAAACTAATAATCCCAAACTTGGATGCTGAAATATGCGAAGAAATTAAACAATTTGTTAACCTTAATTTTTGTACTTACCCGACAAACGATGCCAATATAATTAATCTCAAGCAAGACAATAAGATTGTAATTGATATAACTGATTATGAGTCATTAAAATTGATGTTTACTAGTCTAGTTAACTCCAATTATGTGGCATATCCAATACAGATTTGCTCAATTCCCCATAATTTCAAAAGACCGAAATTGAGTGGAGTCGAAAATCCATTTATCGTTATTGTTGGTGATTCTCCTGAAGATATCGTATATAATTGGAATATTATTTTTTCTTACTCGAATTGGCAAAGGAAACTATTGAATAATATCAGATTGCCTTCAGAGATAGTAAAGAATTCACTCTTAACAGAACCTTTAAGACAATGGTTTAAAACAATGTGCTATGATATTCGGAGAAATAATCATAGAATTAGATTCATAAGTTTTAGTTTAAATAAAGATGAGCTAAAAGATATTGCTAATCAATTTTCAAAAGGATTGCTGTCCAAAGAATGTATCCCTTATCATGAGATCCAAATACCCACATTTGAGGAGAACCCTAATCTTTTATCTATAAAAAGTGATATGGATTTTTATCAAGCAAGTGGTAATAATACAAAAATTGATCTGATAACTCCTGATTTAGATAGTGGAAAAATAATACAAGAGAATTGGGTTGCAGATATATACATGCAGTATTATAAAAATCAATACCCTAATATACAAGGTTTAGATTTATGGTGGCGTTTACCAGCTATAAACAATTTGTCGCGTTTGTTATTTGATAATAGTTCTAGAATATGTACTAATGGTATTCCTTCTGTATTTTTTACATTACATCAACCAAAATTGAACATTCATCTCCCAGATACACGAAAAATTTTTGAAACAATTATAGAGAATAGAAGGAAACCAGATTACAAATCTGACGTTAGAAATAAGTTAAAACCCGGAAAACTTTTTTTTGCAACTCCTTCTGATACTGGGAAATACTTAGGAGGTATCATATCCCTATTTGGTGATGTATACAGCTGTAAAATGTATTTTGAAATTAAGTTTTGGAGAAATGTCTTTAGCATTCTTTCAAACTTCAATACACACAAAAATGATAACATGAAAAAAATAGTAATGAATAAACTTAATAAAAAGAATAAAGCATTTCTCGATAGTGATAAAGGGAGAGATTGGCTAGCGGATTTGATTCTAAAAACATCGATAGATATTTTTCATATAAATGAAGAAATTGATAATAATCGTTTTAAAGATGAAGCAAAGAACGAATGTAAGAAATTCAATAATATTGAAGATAATAGACAATTAGATGATAATGAGGAATCTTTCATAAGAGACATGAATGATTCTCTAGCCGAGTTAATAGATTTAGAAGTTATCCTGATTGGTATTAAACCTCAATGTCCCTATTGCGGAATAAGTCAATGGTATAGTATAGATGAATTAAAACAAAAACTAGTTTGCAAAGGTTGTAGAAAAAAATTCTCAATAAGATCTGAAGAGCCATGGTACTATAAATTAAATAGTCTAATAAGTTTTGGCTATCATTATCAGGGTTTAGCACCCGTAATTTTAGTCTTAGGTCAATTACTAGAAGAAAGTAAATCCTCTTTCATTTTCGATGTGTGTTTAAACATTTATGATAAGTTTATCGATAAAGAACCATTTACTGATTTAGATATAGTGTGTATTCAGGACGGCAAATTTATTATTGGTGAAATGAAACAATCATGTAAAGGATTTGAAGAAAAAGATTTTAATAAAATTAAGGAGATAGCAGTAAATATTCACCCGGATATTATTCTTTTTTCAGCACTAGAAAATCAATGCAGTACAAGTTTAGAGAGAAAAATTGATAAATTAAGAGATGAACTTCTTGAATATAAAATTGAAATAAAATGGTATCAATTAAGATCTCATGTATTTGAATCATCTCTAATTATTTAACTAATAATAACTCCTTAGTCTTTGCATTACGCCGAAGCAGGGGAAAGATAGCGGAAACTGATTGGGGACGATGTGTTGGCGGAGTTTGGCATGATCAAAGCGGATTATATAAAAAACAAACTCAAGAACTGGCCTTCTCAGTTCCATGAAACGGGGCGTGGAGTTCAGCGCGACATTACCCCTCTTGCTTCATACTGAACTCCATCCGCCAGCTAGCGGAAGTCCAGACTGATAACGATTGCTAAAATATGGTTTCATAGTAGTTTCAAATGTTCGCCCTCCATTTTTTTTCTCCATATTCCACTCTCTGGAATTGCTATATTTTTGAAAATCTTCATTGGAAAACGGAGTTCTTAGATAAAAAATTTATAGCACTTTTCACTCGTTTTTGAGGACAAAAGCAATTTTCCAAATAACTTGACTGCTCAAGGACACACCCCTTCAACGTGTCCAAAATATTGCAAGGAATTCATACATGCTAGAAAGTGATTTCGATAAAATTGATGCAGTCTTACACGAATTTGAAGGCAGAAAAGGTTCCCTGATCCCCATTTTGCAAAAGACACAGGCACAGCTTGGATTTCTTTCCAAGGAAGCTATGGAATACATATCTGGAAAGACAAAAATCCCTGTTTCAGAAATCTACGGTGTGGCAACCTTTTATACTCAGTTCCGTATGCATCCAATTGGAAAGAACATTATCCGTATCTGCCATGGAACTGCCTGCCATGTTGCTGATGCTACAAAAATATCAGAAGCACTCTATGAAGAATTGAAGGTAGAGCCGGGCGGTACAACAAAAAATTTGAAATTTACTGTCGAAGAAGTCGCATGCCTTGGATGTTGCAGTCTTGCTCCTGTGATAATGATCAATGATAAAGCATATGGTCGCTTAACTCCAAGCAAGATCAAAGATATTTTAGCTCAGTATTAATTAAAAATAACGAACCAAATTTAACCGGATTAGGAGAGAATTTGGAAAATTCAGTAAGAATAAAAATTGGTTTAGCGAGTTGCGGGATCGCAGCTGGCGGTTTGGATGTCCTTGAGAAGGTGGAAAACTTTCTCAAAGAACATGATGTAGATGCACAATTGGATCATACCGGTTGTATCGGGATGTGCTATGCAGAAGTGCTGATGGAGATCGAAGATGATGAATTCGGCAGCACAATGTATGGCTATCTTAATGCAGCGGATATTGATGATATACTTAATGCTCATTTTGTCGAGAAAAAACCTCTCACCGAACATATTGTTTTTTCTGACAAGCTTGGTGGCAAAGAGAAAGAAATTCTGGATTACCAGACGAGAATAGTACTTCGTAACTGCGGAGTGATCGATCCTGAATCCATTGATGAGTACATCGAACGCAGCGGTTATGAAGCTCTGCAAAAAGTCTTGAAAGATATGTCACCGGTCGATGTGATCGAAGAGATCAAAGAAAGCGGTTTGAGAGGTCGCGGCGGAGCAGGTTTTCCAACAGGTTTGAAGTGGCAGTCCGCCTACAACAATTATGCAGATAAAAAGTATGTGATCTGCAATGCCGACGAGGGAGATCCGGGTGCATTCATGGACAGAAGTGTGCTCGAGGGTGATCCTCATAGTGTCCTTGAAGGCATGCTGATCGCTGCCTATGCAATTGGTGCTGATACAGGTTATATTTATTGCCGTGCGGAATATCCTCTTGCTGTGAAACGGCTTAGGATTGCGATCGAAAAAGCTAAAGAAAAGGGATTTCTCGGAAGTAATATTATGGGATCGGATTTCAATTTTGATCTTACAGTATATGAAGGAGCCGGTGCTTTTGTTTGCGGAGAAGAAACTGCACTCATGTGCTCGATAGAAGGTAAAAGAGGAATGCCAACACTTCGTCCTCCTTATCCTGCAGAGTCGGGTTTGTGGGGAAAGCCAACAAATATAAATAATGTGGAAACCTATTCTAATGTTGCCTGGATAATCCGAAATGGTGCAAAGAAATATGCAGAATTCGGCACTGAAAAGAGCAAAGGCACAAAAGTTTTTGCACTCACAGGCAAGATAAAAAACGGCGGACTTGTGGAAGTTCCTATGGGTATGACGCTGCGAGATGTGATCTATAAAGTCGGCGGCGGCATCATTGAGGATAGAAAATTCAAGGCAGTACAGCTTGGCGGACCTTCAGGCGGTTGTATTCCGGAAAGTCTTCTCGACACTCCCGTTGATTATGACTCGCTCACAAAAACAGGCGCTATCATGGGCTCGGGTGGCATGGTTGTCATGGATGACACAACTTGCATGGTTGATATGGCTCGTTTCTTTCTGAACTTCACTCAGGACGAATCTTGCGGAAAATGTACGTTCTGCCGTATTGGAACCAAACGAATGCTTGAGATCCTCAATAGAATAACTCAGGGAAAAGGTGAACAAGGTGATATCGAAATTCTGGAAGACCTTTCCCATAAGATCATAAAAGGATCTTTATGCGGACTCGGACAAACAGCTCCCAATCCTGTGCTTACCACGATCAAATATTTCAGAGATGAATACGAAGCACATATTAATGACAAAACCTGTCCTGCCGGCGTGTGTAAAGACCTTATAAAATATCTCATCATAGAAGACAAATGTATCGGCTGTGGAGCGTGCAAACGGGCTTGTCCTGTGGATGCGATCACGGGCGAGAAAAAAGAAATTTATACTATCAATCAAGATATCTGCACAAAATGCGGCGCCTGTATGACCGCATGTAAATTTGATGCAGTGAAAAAATTATAAGCGAGTGTTATGGCAGATATAAAAATTTTATTGAATGGAAAAGAAGTAACTGTAAGAGAAGGTCAGACGATCCTCGAAGTTGCTACTGAATACGGCATTGAGATACCAACCCTTTGCCATGATGAATACCTGAAACCCTACGGCTCATGCTGGGTCTGCCTGGTAGAAGTGAAAGGAGCAAAAGGTTTTGTCCCTTCCTGTGCCACAAAAGTTTATGAAGGAATGGAAGTCAATACTGATTCCGAAGCGGTACTCGCAGCCCGACAAATGGCTCTTGAACTTCTCCTTTCTGACCATTATGCTGATTGTATTGCTCCATGTATTCTGGAATGTCCGGCACGAGTCGATGTGCAGGGATATATAGCATTGGTTAATAACGGACTCTATCACGAAGCAATAAAGCTTATTAAAGAACGGCTTCCATTACCACTGTCCGTAGGACGTATTTGTCCTGCTTTTTGCGAAAAAGAATGCCGTCGTCAGATCATCGATGAGCCCATTGCAATACGCCAGATCAAACGCTATGCTGCGGATAAAGACCTTGAAGATTCTGCGAATACATACATTCCTGAGTGCAAGCCCTCAACAGGTAAAGAGATTGCAATTATCGGCGCAGGTCCGGCTGGATTGACAGTTGCCTATTATCTTGCGCAACAAGGACATAAATGTAAAATTTATGAAGCTATGCCGGAAAGCGGAGGTATGCTTCGCTACGGTATTCCTGAATATCGTTTGCCCCAAAAAGTTCTCGATAAAGAGATAGATCTGATAAAGAAACTCGGAGTAAAGATTCATAATAATGAACGGCTCGGAAGAGATTTCACACTTCAATTCCTCTATAAAGAATACGATGCTGTCTTTTTGGGATTTGGTGCATGGACTGCGGTCAGTATGAACATCGAGGGTGAAGACCTTGAAGGATGCTATCTTGGTATTGACTTTCTTCGCGATGTAGTTGAAGGAAAGATCACAAAAGTGGGCAAGAAAGTTGCAGTGATCGGTGGGGGAAATACTGCTATTGACGCTGCGAGAACAGCTCTTCGTCTTGGTGCGGAAAAAGTCCTGATCGTGTACCGCCGTGCTGAAGAGCAGATGCCTGCTGATGAAGCGGAAGTAATAGATGCTAAGGAAGAAGGTGTTGAATTTCATCTTCTGCAGAACCCTACAAAGATAATCGGAAAAGACGGCAAAGTTGAAGGTATGCAGATCATCAAAATGCGTCTTGGAGAACCGGACAGCAGTGGCAGACCCAGACCAGTTCCGATTGAGAACTCGGAATTCATTATGCATGTGGATACGGTCATACCTGCAGTCAGCCAGAAACCGGATACTCAATTCCTGCTAGATGAAATTGCAAAAATAAACGGGAAAAATCTTAATCTGACACGATGGAGCACGATTGAGGTCGATGAAGACACAATGTGTACAAACATCGATAAGATATTTGCAGGTGGAGATCTCACAAGAGGTCCCTCGACAGTTATTGAATGCGTTGCTGATGCCTACAAAGCAGCAGAAAGTATTGATGCATTTCTTAAGGGTGAAAAAATTCAACCTCTGAAAGAAAAATTCAACAGCAAAAAAGCTGAATCATATAAAGACCTCGATCCCGAAGATTTCAAAGAATACGAGAAAGCATCTCGAGTTTCTTCAGTGCATCTTGAAGCAAAAGAACGAATATCAAATTTTAAGGAAGTTGAGAAAAATTTCACAAATAAACAGGTTCATGATGAAACTGCACGCTGTATCGAATGCGGATGTGATGTAAATCCTACCTGTGCACTTCGCAAGTATGCAACTGATTATGACGTTATCGCTACCCGTTTTGTAGGAGAGGTGAACAATCATCCTATTGATAAAACCCATCCCTTCATTCTTCGCGATGCAAACAAGTGTGTGAATTGCGGACGCTGTGTGCGAACTTGTCTTGAAATTCAGGGAGTGGGTGCATTGGGTTATATTTATCGCGGGTTTAAAACTCTTGTTGCTCCCGAATTTGGTGAATCCCTCATGAATACATCTTGTCTGAGCTGCGGGAAATGTATCGATGTCTGTCCTGTCGGTGCGCTTACTCCGAGAAATACAAAGTATAAATTAGCACCACTTGATTATGAAGAAATCCAAACTACTTGTGCATTATGCGGAGCTGGTTGCAGCGTCAAATATATGAAAAAAGATAACATCATCCTTAAAGCTGAAGCAGCGGACAGTCCGATCACAGGAAACAATGTATGCTTCAATGCTCATTTCGGCTATGAGGTACTTCAATCACAAGAGCGTATTACACAGCCAATGATCCGCAAGGAAAATCAGCTTCAACCGGTTGATTGGGAAGAAGCTGTTGATTATATAACTGACAAATTGACCGAGCTTGAAAAAGATGTGGCTTTCTTCAGTAATGGAAATTTTACTAATGAAGAGTTGTATCTTATCAGTAAACTGGCAAAGCAATATAAATGTAATAAGAAATTTTCCTGGGAGCTTAACGGTTCAGTAGTAAAAGATAAACTCGGCATTAATTTTTCTCCCAATCCAAGTGCAGACCTCGATGCTGCCGATCTGATCGTTATGATAGGGGATGTTACTCATACTGTTGGAGTGAAGATTATGCAAGCACTCAATAATGGTGCAAAATTGATGCTGATCCATCCTGATGAGAATAGATTTGCCCGACGTGCAGATTTCCATATTAAAACGAACTATTATATAGAAGTGATCAATGAATTCACAAAGTATCTCATCGAATATCGTCATCATAATATTGATTATATTGCCCGTTATATCGGAAATTTTGTTGATTTCAATCATAAGCTCCAACATACTATTCAAACAGATGAATTTATGGATTTTGCCCATGAATTATTGTCATTCAAAAAGGTTATATTTGTCTATTCAGAAAGCAATCTGGATTATGAGACACAAAATGCGATATTAAATCTGAGTATGCTTCGTGGTGATATCGGCACAGAAGGAAATGGTATTATGAGCTGTTCTGAGCTTGCAAATAAGCCGTCATTACTTGAAAACGGATTTATTCCCGTAAAAAATTATCAAAAACTCAAATCAGCAGTAATATTTGGAGAGGATCCTTTGTATAATAACAAAATGGAGATCTACGAGTGGTTGAATAATCTTGAGTTCCTTCTTGTAGCAGATTCCTTTATGACCGAAACTGCAAAAATGGCACATGTCGTATTACCGCTCAATTCGTTTATAGAATCTGAGGGTACTATTACAAATGATAATAATGTCGTTCAAACAGTGACGAAAGTGCGCAATACTGTTACAGGAAAAGAGAACTGGTATTTGCTGAAAGATCTTCTTGGTTTGGATTCTACACTGGAAGAATTCTCTGAAGATGCGAACAAGGGACTCAACTCAGATGAACGTGTTGAGAGCAGATATATTCCATCAGAAGAGGAAGCACAGAAGATAGAGTTGTCATTCACTCACAAACCATCAGTTGCCCGAGCTGCTATCGAGCTGAATGCAACAAGAAAGAAGATTCTTGATTATAAAGAAAAGATGCTTGGAAAAAAATAACCCTTCTTAATATATCCCGAAATAAAAAAGCCCTCAAAAATTATAGAGGGCTTAGTTTTTATAAGTTCTTACTAATTATACAAGTCCTTGATCGAGCATTGAATTTGCAATTTTGAGGAAGCCCGCTAAATTAGCGCCTTTCACGTAATCTACATAATCGTTATCTTTACCATACTTCACACATTGTTCATGGATGTCTATCATAATTTTTTTAAGTTTTTCATCCACTTCTTCACGACTCCAGTTGAAACGAAGACTGTTCTGGGACATTTCGAGTCCGGAAACCGTCACGCCACCGGCATTGACAGCTTTACCCGGAGCAAATGGGAGCTTTGCTTCTTGGAATACCTTTATTGCCTCAGGAGTACATCCCATGTTTGAAACTTCCGCAACAAATTTGACACCGTTTTTGACTAATAATGCAGCGTCGTCACCATTAAGCTCATTTTGAATTGCACATGGAAGAGCAATGTCGCATTTAACTTCCCATGGTTTTTTACCTTCGTAGAAAGGGACACCATATTTATCGGCATAATCTTTCACCATATCTCTATTACTTGCACGCATCTCAAGCAGATAATCAACCTTATCATCCTTGATGCCGTCTTTGTCATAGATGTATCCATCAGGACCGGAAAGAGTTACAACTTTTCCGCCAAGTTCATTAACTTTAATAGTAGTTCCCCAAGAAACATTACCAAAGCCGGAAATTGCAACTGTTTTTCCTTCGAAAGTTTCATTTTTTAAAGCTAACATTTCCTTTGCAAAATAAATAGCACCGAATCCAGTAGCTTCGGGTCGGATAAGACTTCCACCCCAATTCAAACCCTTTCCTGTAAGCACACCAACGAATTCATTTTTCAGTTTTTTATACATGCCGAAAAGGAAACCGATCTCACGACCACCCACACCGATATCACCGGCAGGTACGTCTGTGTTTGGTCCAATGTGACGGAAAAGTTCCGACATAAATGCCTGGCAGAAACGCATGATCTCCGAGTCTGATTTACCTTTTGCGTTAAAATCCGAACCACCTTTACCACCACCCATAGGAAGTGTGGTGAGACTATTTTTGAATGTTTGTTCGAATCCTAAGAATTTTAGGATGCTCAGGTTAACGCTGGGGTGAAAACGAAGTCCACCTTTATAAGGTCCGATGGCGCTGTTGAATTCAACTCTGTAACCACGGTTAACCATAACCTCACCATTATCACGTGCCCATGTAATACGGAACATGATGACGCGTTCCGGCTCTACAATTCTTTCAAGAATTTTTGCTTCTTTATAACGGGGCTTGGATTCATAAACCTGCCAGACCGACTCGACCACTTCTTTTACAGCTTGAAGAAATTCAGGTTGATTAGGATTACGAGCTTCAACTTGATAGATAAATTCTTTCATACTCATGAGAAATACCTCCGGATATTTATTATATATATGGTATGATTTTGCGTAAAAATGAACCCTATTATTATTTGTCAAATTATAATTGAAAAACATTGATTGGGCATATCTCATTCCACAGAAATAAAAAAAATCTCGCAAAAGCGCAAAGACACAAAGTTAAAAAAAACTTAGCGACTTTGCGTGAAAAAGGATTAAAGATGCCGATTAAATATCATTACGTATTATTTCAATACCGTAGAAGGAAAAGCAGTTCCGAATAAGATTGCCGGAACCAGATGAATTAGAGGACAAATGGTGGGGGAGATAGGTTATTTGGTTCTTTTCAGAATTGAGTGGGTAAATAAAAATAATATCCAATATCCAACCCCAGTGTAATAAAAAAAGAAGATTACACGGGGCAGGCACGGAATATCCAATGAAGAAGGAAAAAGATAGATGAGTGAGTAAGAAAAGAGTGGAGAAAGTAATCAAAAGAAGTTCGATTTGCGGGAACGTCTTATTGATTTTGCGGTTAGATTCTGGTTACCAAGCCCCAGCTTGGTAACCAACAGACGTGTGGCTGAAAATAATAGTTGGGGCAAAATTAATTCAACCTATAATAAAATTATTCCCTTTATTACAGGAGACAGACGAGTTGATCTCAATACTTTTTAAGAGCATTGATACGGCGAAAAAGAAAAATGAGAGATAGCGACAAAAATATTTGGTTATTGGATATTCCGTGCCTGCCCCGTGTAATCTTCTTTTTTTATTACACTGGGGTTGGATATTGGATATTCAGATTTTTTATGTTTAGTATATCGACCCACTTAAAAATAAAAGGAACCGTTATTTATATATGACAGCCAATCCTTTGTAGCCATCCATTTTAATAACCAGCGGATGTTCTACACGAACATGGAGAAAGTGATCGGTTTTCTCTATGATTTTTTGAAGTTTGAGCCAATCCCAATCCAGAAAATCATTGTCGGAATGATGGGAAATACTAAAATACCCCACATCCATGGACACAATATTATGGAAAAAATGTGTACCCTGCGAACTATCCACCACGAAATCCTCAAGTCCCGCTTCAACAATGATTTTCGCCATATTGATATCTATCCACTTCACAGGAATGCCGAGGAATCTATCTCGTGATCCCCAACGTCCAGGTCCAATAAGAATATAATTCCTATGTTCAGCTCTCATTCGCTTATTTAATTCAGAAATTTCGTTATGCATTTTTTCGGTTTTGGTTCTATCCCATGTATCAAGATCAACAAAAATCACATCATACACTGAGTCTATGATACCGTTGCCCATACCATGTCCAGTGTAAAGCATAAGGTCGTCTCTTTTCAGATTTTCAGGGTCAATGCAAATCTCATCAGTATTTATGGTAAGTGGTCTGATCTGCAGGACATAGAAAGTAGGATATATTTTCTCTTTCTCATCCTTAGTAAGATTCACTGCGAACTCGATCTCAACCGGCATTCCTAGCGCTTTTTCACCGATATCGAGAATTTCTTCAGAAATTTTTGCAAGAGGGAAGTAATTGTATTTCAAAATATCTGCAAAAGTGACGATTTTCATGCCTTTTGTGGTGACACCATCAATGAGACGGTTGTTTTCATAATCCCACATAGAAGTCATGTGCTGAAGGGTTCCGTGCTTTTCTACCTGCTTGATCGGCATATATGCAAGAGTGCTTTCATCTCCATCGAGCAGATTGAAATCCTCCTTATCCATTGCAACTGCATATAAGAATTTTTGTGAATCATTCACCTGTTCTTCGGGTGGAATAATTTCCATTTTGGGATGTTTTGGACAGAATCTAAAATTTCGATCACCTTCAACTACAGCTTTTCCGAGTCCGACTGCCAACGAAACCACACCGTCGCTGCTTTTGAGGTAGGAAATAGGGTAGAAATTGTAGGATTGGCCCACTCCGGAAAAATGCGGGTAATAGTAACCATCATATCCAGAGCCGACAATTTCCTGAATGATCACTGCCATTTTTTCTTCTTCGACTTTATAATTGATGCTCTCAATATACGTGCGGGCTCCCTCGAGATATACTGAGGAAAATACGAGCTTGATAGCATCACAGAGCTGGCGCAGGCGTATTTCTTTGTCGGGATTATTGTTGGGAAGAAAGAAGGTTTTATAGATTCCCGCAAAGGGCTGTGCCTGCGAATCCTCAAGAAGTCCTGAAGAACGTACGGCAATAGGATAAGTGATATGCTCTATAAAAACCCTTAATTTTTGGATGAGCTCTTTGGACAATGTGCTTTTTATAAAGATCTCCTGAATTTTTTTATCGGATTTTGAAATAACCCATTCGCCGATATTGTTCCTTTCAATAAAAGAATCATATTCCGACGTGCCGATGATCGAGGTGCTGGGTATAGCGATATCCACTTCAGGGAATTTCTCTTCGAACTCCATCGTCACAAGAAGTGCATTGAGAAATGCAAGTCCTCGTCCCTTTCCGCCTAATGAGCCCTCTGCAAGACGGATGATCTGGTCCACTTCGGAGAGTGCAGAAGGTTCAAAATTGATTATTTTCCCACGGGTACGGTTTTTACGTACAGTTTGGAATACTTCGAGAAGGTACTTCCTTAGTTCTTCAACATCTTGAAAATCCTCGATCTTAGCAGGAAGAATTTTCTTTGCCACCTGAATTTCTCCATGAGCCACCAGCCAGCTTGAAAAATGGTTTCTCTCTCCATGATAGAGGAGCGAATCGCCGGGAAGTGTTTTTATTTTCTGCTCAAACTCTAACATGGTGGTTGCACTGTCTATCTCTGCACCTTCATTGTTTCGGAAAACAAAATCACCATATCCGAGGTCATTTTTAATAATAGTCCGAAGATCATGAAGAAGAGTTTTGGAAGTTTTATTTAGAAAATTAGCTCTAAGGTTTCGTGCTTTTTCTTCATTCTCAATATCTGATGATTGCAAGATGACCTGTATATCCATCAGTAGGTCTTTCATGCTTTGAATAAGTTTGAATCCTGCATTTTCATCCAAAATGCCATTGTGAAAGAATTTTACGTCAGATATAACAGCAACGAGGTATTCTTGGTATTTCTCAACGAATTTTACTGCTTCTTCATAGGATTGGACCAGCAAAACTTTGGGACGTGCACGCATCTTGAGGCGTTTATTGATGTCGCTCAGTTCTTCATTGATGAGTCTCTGTGTTTGTTTAAGTATCTCAGAATAGAGGAGTGGGAGGAACATGGAATAATATTTTATCGAGTCCTCAATTAGCAAAATGACACGGACATAGCCCTGCTTTGTATCGTATTCTACGTTGTGTGCGTCCTCAACCATTTTGACCATTGCAAGGAAAAGTTTGGTGTCTCCGTTCCACAAGAAGACCTTATCGATGTACTGCATTTTGTCTTCGTTTTTTATCACAATTGAGATGTCGGATTGCACATTGAGCAGTAGAAGAATGGGCATATTTGGATAGCGCTGTTTGATGCGGTGGCTCAGTTCAAAGGGGCTTATCTCACCGATTCTCATCATTGATATAACCAAATCGAAAGAGCGGTTTTCCAACATTTCCAGCGCCTGTCTGCCCGTGGGAACACTTGTGATGCGAGGTGCGGTGCTCAAATTGAGCTGGCGGTATTCACCGAATATCTGCTCGGAAAGCCGACCGTCCTGCTCGAAAATGAAAGCATCGTAAAAGGTGGAAACCAGCAGTATCTCTTTGATGTGATACTTCATCAGATTGTGAAAATTATCTTCACCGAACTTAAATTTATTATAGTAATAATTGAGTTTCGATAGATCCATGAAAACTCCTTATGATGAATATTAAAATATCAATCAAAAAAAAAGGAATGCAAATTTATAGCAATTTTTTTATGAAAATTGTAAAGAGATTTCCCTTCCGTCAGGGAATGGTCCCTGGCGACGCGACATGTATATTGAGGTGAGGTGTCATGGACCACTCCATGACATCGGTATAATGATAAAACATAATGCATAGTAATCTATATTTTAAATCGAATCTGTCGTAACATAAATTACTGAATGGTCACCATATTTATAATTACGAGCACTTGAATACTTATAGTCCTCAGGTTGTTTTACAAGCCCTGCTTTTACTGGATTATTATGAATGTATTGTAATTTTTGGAGAAAAAAATTCCTACTATTTATAATTACATCATCAAATCGTTCTTGCCAGAATTTTCTTTTTTGATCTTTGTATTTTTCTCCGATTATTCTGAAGGTTTCGATAAATTTAGTATTACTTTTATTTTCGATAAAATCCATAATATCCCATGCAGAATATTTTTTTAGATCTCTCATTATATCTGAAATTGTACCGAATTCATTATCTGTTGTTATGATCCAGTGAAAATGTGAAGGCATAATAACATATCCGAGTATCTGAAAATGATATTTTTCTTGGTAGAATTTGATATTTCTGATTAGTATTTCACATGTTTCAGTTGAAGAAAAGACATTCAAATGATCTACAACCGAAGTAGTAATAAAAAAGCAACTTTCGTCCTTGAAATTCGATCTTCCTCTTAAAGCCATTTATGTCCTTTGACGGGGATTGGTCCCCGACAACTCATTTTTCGTCAGGGAATGGTCCCTGACAGCACTCGAGACGAGGTGTCATGGACCACTCCATGACACACTTATTTTTTCTTTAACACTTTCTTCAAATCCACCGACACCATCAGATCGTCTTTTCGCTCTGTTGTGTCTAGTGAACCTATTGAAAAAGTTGCATAGTTATATTCAAAATGTACTTCACTAAAATTCAATTTGACACCCAGCCCGAAAGTGTTTCTCTCTTGCCCGGATTGGTCATGGTGTTTACCCCAGCGAAGGAAGAGTGTTTCAAAAAGCCCGAACTCAAAACCCTGTCCCCATGTAGAAGGATTATCTGCGTATTTTGAGGTATCATATAAAAGGCAGAGAGATAAATTACTTTGCATAAAACTAACTGGCATAGATATGTTAGAATTTGCGCCAAAATCGTAACTTACCTTACCGGTGAATCCAAGACGAGTTCCGTAAGGAAGTGGATAATCACCGGATTTGTAATGCATTTCATTTCTGAATAAGTTCATTTGGTATAATCCCGACGTGATTTCGAATGTGAGAGATGATTTTGCTGAATGTAAGCGTTGATGGTGTATGAAATGTCCTACTAATCCAAGTCCGTGCATGGTGCCGTGTACTATATCTCTATCAAGGCTGTCTGCAACAAATAATGGTAGATTACTGGTTATATACCTAAAGTCATACCCTCCTGAGAACGTGAACGAATCTGAGTTTCCTGAATTATGAAGAAGGTTAAGATGAAAGAGTTTCTTTCCAACTGCGAACCGTGAGCATATCTCATATGAATGAAACTTACTAACAAGATGTCCATTGGCATCATACGCTTCTTGCATGCCGTAATCACAAGTGGTTCCTAAGTTGCCGCTTGCATTCAGCATTGGAAGCAGTAGTCCGAAATTTTGATTGGCATACGAAACATATGAAGAATTCATGTATATGCCATCCACAAATCCATCAAGCCACGGATCATGAGACCAACCCCAACTCAATCCATCATTATAGGCAAGCAATGCCGGATTGCTCCAGCTATTAAGTGGATTGTTTCCCCAGATGTAGGCAGTGCCTGATTGATTTCCAAATGCGATTGTCTCGGCTGATGGATTGAATGTGGTAAACAATCCAAAATAATCTTCTGAATCTGCATCGATGTGCGCTGTAAGAACAAACAGGATCGCAAACAAAAATATTTTATATTTCATATCATCCTCCGATATTGGAATTTTTTATCTGGAGATGGAGATTGTGTGTCAAGAAAAATGGTTATGTCTGAACTCACCTATAGTAGAAATTACTGTTAATTTTGACATGTTTTTTTCAAATAGAAATTTTTATAAAAAGAAAAAATAAAATGCTAAAAACATGAATAATTCATATTTAGAAATTCTTCCTGAAATCCTGCAAGCCCTTACACATGGCAAGCCGATTGTGGCGCTGGAATCAACTATCATCTCTCACGGGATGCCCTATCCGGAAAATATAAAAACTGCAAAAGAACTCGAATGTATCGTCAGGGAAAACGGAGCGGTGCCGGCAACGATTGCAATTCTACACGGCAGGATGAAGGTCGGGCTCACGGATGGCGATCTGGAATTTCTGGCAACAAGCAAAGAAATAGGAAAAGCATCTCGAAGAGATATTCCGTATCTCATTTCACAAAAGTTGCATGGCGCTACAACTGTTGCAGCAACGATGATCATTGCACAACTTGCAGGAATTAAAGTGTTCGTTACGGGCGGGATAGGTGGAGTGCATAGGGGAGCTTCGGAAACCTTTGATATTTCTGCTGATCTGCAGGAACTAACAAAAACTAATGTTGCAGTTGTATGTGCTGGTCCTAAAGCAATTCTGGACATCGGACTGACGCTTGAATATCTGGAAACTCACGGCGTTCCTGTCATCGGTTTCAAGACCAATGAAATGCCTGCTTTCTATACAAGGAAAAGCGGTTTTCAAGTGGAGATTCGTTTGGATTCCGAAAAACAGATCGCAGAATTACTCAAAGCCAAATGGGAACTCGAGCTTCAGGGTGGAATAGTTATTGTAAATCCTATTCCGGCAAAGTACGAAATGGATCATGCTTTCATAAATGAGGTAATTGAAAAAGCGCTCATTCAAGCCAAGAAATTGAACATCACCGGCAAGAAGATCACACCCTTTTTGCTGGGTGCGATCAAAGAAATTACAAAGGGGAAAAGTCTGGCATCAAATATTGAGCTGGTGAAAAATAATGCAAAGGTGGGAAGCAAAATAGCTGTGGAACTTGCGGAAATATGCAAGATAAAATCCTGACTCGGATAAACAGGAACCCAAAGAATTCACCATCCGTCTTCGTTACACTTCAGTCTTCGCTACGCTTCCGTCTCCGTTACACTACGCCGTGACAAGACGCCCCGACAGGACGCCGAGGCAGGCGAAATAGCACGAAATGACACGAATGAAAATGTTGATTATAAATTATAACCGTAAGAATCATATCTACAAAAGTCATCACAAAAATGGATGAAATTTATCTACCAAAAAATGACAGAAGTTAAACGTTAAGGTGCTATTTTTTTGTCTTTGATACGCAAAGAAAAAAGACCGATCATAGATTGTGAAAATGTTCATAAATTGACTGTTTTCAAAAAAATATTCTTCGTTGTTTCTTTGCGTTTTTATCTTTGCGTCTTTGCGAGAAATTTCTAACGACAACTTGTTGGTGTAAAGGGAAGTTTATTTTGGTAAAAAATAAAGGGCTCTTTTGAGAATTGAGTGGGTAAGTTAAAAATAATATCCAATATCCAACACGGAATATCCAATGATGAAGGAAACAAATAAGTGAGAAAAAAAAGAAGTTTGATTTACAGGAACGTCTTATTGATTATGCGGTTATATTCTGGTTACCAAGCCCCTGTTTATCAAGGCGTAATGAAATGAAGACTGGCTTGGTAACCAACACAAGCGGAACATCACCTGCTGCAAATTACGGAGAGGCTTAAAGTGCTGAAACAATCTGAAACCTTGCGAATGGTCTTGACCTTCGCAATGGTTGTGAACGGATTACCATTGCGGAGGTTTTC
Organism: Candidatus Cloacimonadota bacterium; assembly: GCA_030611765.1. Classification (GTDB taxonomy): domain Bacteria; phylum Cloacimonadota; class Cloacimonadia; order JGIOTU-2; family JGIOTU-2; genus Celaenobacter. The sequence continues at coordinate 21,842 of JAUWPE010000025.1, forward strand.
AACCATCCGCAAGGCAATCGAAGTGTGGCTGAAGATAACAGTTCGGGCAAAATTAATT
>JAUWPE010000173.1 GCA_030611765.1 Candidatus Cloacimonadota bacterium
CCCATCATATAATAAATATGAGCATTGAGATATTTTTTTTCCAGCAGCTTATTAGTGCAGGTGGTTCTCATGTGTTCAACTATATCGATGAGTTCAGATTTTGGATACTGAGCAATAAAATGATTGAATTGCTGAAGTGCATTTACCGTTTCCTGCTGGTCATACGCAGGTGGATAAGACAATTTAAACCAGGCAGTACCAATCTTGTAATTCGCATCTTCATTGTATTGAGAGTAAGGGAACATTCGCATAAGCTGTTCATATTCGAAGATCGAGTCTTCATACAAGTGTATTTTGTAATAACAGTTTGCAAGTTGGTACTGAGCTCGTTTGACCAGAGTGTCCCCTTTGCTCATATAGGTAATGATCTCGTAAATATCTCGAGCTTTATTGAACTTTCTTCTTTGATACAAACCATCAGCTTCTATCATTTTTTCATGAGGATTGAAATCATCTTTCGGAAGTTCAAAAGGACGTTCAATGGTAACATTTTCTTCGTCTTCATCCCAATTCATGGTTGAAGGTGGTTGCGCATATAGCAGATTCATAAAAATTAGTGAAGTAAAGATTAGCAATAACAGAATGCGTAGCACATATTTTTTCATATTATCTGTTCTCCAGCATAACTATTCTTTCCCTTACGATATCTATGCGTTCATAATCAGGATACTGTTTTTGGATTTCTTTGAGCTGAGTAAGAGCGCCGGTATATTGTTCCATTCCGATCAGGCAGAGTGCAATTTTAAGTTTTGCGTCAACGACTTTATTGGATTCCGGATAATTAATTACCACTTTATCAAAGTTGAAGATAGCAGTTTCAAACTGATCAAGAAAATAATAACACTCACCGATCCAGTACTGTGCATTTGCTGCGAGATCATGTTGAGGATATTCCCTGATAAATTTGGAAAAAGTGGAGATCGATTTTCTGAAATCCTGATCTACATAATACTGTCGTCCTGTTTGATAGAGTTTCTCCAGTGTGATCTCGTTCGATTCTGTTTTGGGATTAGTCTGAGTTTGGTCTGCAACAGCGGGATTTGATTTAAGCTGAGCCATGATCTGGTTTTGAGCCTCAATTTTGGATTCGAGAGTGTTTGCTTTCACTTCTAAATTTGATACTTTTGACTGGAGCATAATGATCTGATCAAGTTTGCTGTTAAGCATTTGAAGATCACTGGAAACTTGCTTTTCCTGCTGGTCTATTGCATCGGAATTCATTTTTATAACTTCGGCGAGATACTGGATCTGTTGCTCATTTTGGCTTACGAGCTGATGAATTTCAGTATATGGCTTTTGTTGTGCACAATGAGCCAGAATAAGTAAAAGCAATAAACCGAATACATATAATTTTTTCACCGTTAACCCCCATAGTGTTCGAAGAAAATTTTATAAGCTTTATAGGTTGAGTAAATATCTCCCTTGCTGGAAATTTCGAAAGGAGAGTGCATTGCAAGAAGAGGCGTTCCGCAATCAATGACTTCTGCATTATGTTCAGCCATAAATTTTGCGATGGTACCACCTCCGCCAACATCAACTTTTCCAAGTTCTCCGACCTGCCAGTTTATATTGTGCGAATTAAAAAGTGCACGCAATTTTGCAATGAACTCGGGATGTGCATCGTTTGAACCGCTTTTTCCTTTTGAGCCGGTAAATTTTGTCAGGCATACTCCATAACCGAGGAGAGGTGCGTTCTGTTTCTCGTGAACATCTTTGAAAGATGGATTTATTGCTGCGGTTACATCACCAGAGAGAATATTAGTTTTTGTTAATACTTTTCTCAAAATTTTAGAGCTGTCATATCCCTGAAAATCAATGATATCAGCAATAAAATCAAGTATGAAATCCGAACGAGCGCCTGTATTACCCTCACTGCCGATCTCCTCTTTATCAGCAAGAAATACGATCGATGGAAGAATTGGTTCTTCGCCGTCCAGCAATGCACGAAGAGCAGTATAGGAACAGACTCTGTCATCCTGTCCGTAAGCACCTACCATGCTGGCATCGATGCCTACATCTTTGCTCGAAAATGCCGGTACGATTTCAATCTCTGCACTGATAAGATCTTCTTCAGTAATACCATATTTTTCATAAAGGATGTTCAGGCAGTTTAGTTTTACATTATCTTTTATGTCATCATCAGGGAAAGGTATTGAACCAAAAAGGAGCTGGAGTTTGTCTGCATCAATAGCTTCTGAGATTTTTTTATTGTTATAGTCCTTTGCAAGATGAGGAAGCAGATCGGCAAAAGTGAAAACCGGATCGCCGTCATTATCGCCAATAGAAATATCGATGCGAGTGCCATCTTCTTTTATAACAACACCATACAACGCAAGTGGGATAGACATCCATTGATATTTTCTTATGCTACCGTAGTAATGGGTCAGCATGATCCCGAGCTGTGTGGTCTCATCCTCGGAAAGCGGAACCTGCTTCAGATCAACTCGCGGCGCATCGATGTGTGCAACAATTAGGTTGCAGCCGTTTGAAATATCTTTTTTGCCGGTTCGGAAAATTGTAATGTTCTTATCACGGTTAATTCTATAATAACCAGGCGCATTTTTGGGAGCATCAGCATCAAGGTGTACGAACTTACGCGTTTTCAATATTTGCTCAGCAAGTTCGACTGAGAGCCGTTCTGTTTTTGCTTCATCGAGGAATGCACAATATTCATCAGCAAATACAAATGCATCTTCCCGTTCTTTTTCCGAAACAATTTTCCAGAAATTCTTCTTCTTGTATGATAACTTATCCTGCAGTTCTTTGCCTTTTGATGATTTCTTCATGTGTTTCCTTTTCTATAAATTTTTTGCAATGGCATTAGCCATGTCAAGTGTTGAGGAAGTGCCGCCCATATCATAGGTGCGAACCTGTCCTTCTTCAATAACTTTTGCAATGGCATTCATTAGACGGTTAGCTTTTTCGGTCTCGCCTAAATAGTCAAGCATAAGTTTTGTTGAGATAAGCATTGCAATGGGATTTACTTTATATTGTCCGGCATATTTTGGTGCACTGCCGTGAGTTGGCTCGAAGACTGCGAGCTTATCTCCAATATTTCCGCTTGCTGCAAAACCAAGTCCACCAACTAATTGAGCACAGAGGTCGGAAATGATGTCTCCAAACATATTACTGGAAACAAGCACACCGTAATTTTGAGGATTTTTGACCAGCCACATTGCCATAGCATCGACATTGGTTTCCCACAGTTCAATTTCAGGATATTCCTGAGCGATCTTTCGTGCTTCACGTATCATTAGTCCGGAAGTTTCTCTAATGACGTTTGGT
>JAUWPE010000145.1 GCA_030611765.1 Candidatus Cloacimonadota bacterium
ATAAAAGCAATTACTTCTGAATAAGGAGAGGATTCATCGGTTGATTTATTGTAAAACTTTATCTTATATGCATACACAAGACTGTCATTCGTAGGAATATTGTCGGGAAAAGCATTGGTTAAAGTTGAGATATTCTGATAATTATCGTTCCAACTGCCGGTGCCAACTTTTTTGCCGACAACAAAATAGAGTGTATCAGAATCAGCATGATCTGGGATATGATAGTTCCATGTTATCTCGATCCTGCTTTCATCCAATTTTATTAATTTGAGGTTTGAAGGAGCATTAGTAAGATCAGGATCTGTGAGTTTAAAATCACAGCTCACAAAGAACAAGAACAATCCCGCACAGCAGAGAAGCAAGAGAAGAAAACTGTATCTATTTATTTTTTGTATCATTGTTTTCCTCATTTTTTTTAAAAAGGTCTATGGCATTTTGGTTCTTAAGACGATTATCTTCTAATTGCTGTTGTGTGGAGAGCGCTTCTTTTTTGCGTTCGCCGATAGATTTGGATATTTCTGCTTTAATAATGACTATCATTTCTCTTACGTTAGTTTCATGCCTGTTTGAACCCGTAAGATAACGTATGCCCAAAACCCACCACGGAAGATCCTTGAGAATGGGAATACCAACGCGGGTAACAGTTTCGTCAGTATCATATAAACCACCCATAACAGTTTCTTCGCAATCATAAAGTAAAACCTCTGTGACAGATTCGCTTTTATTAATTATGGTGCTGAGCTCGCCGGGAGTAGCAGAACTTTTTTGTACGCTTACTTCAAGATGAATTGCTTCAAAAGCTTCATTTTCGACAACCGTAGGAGTTACTTTCATGATGACACCCGTTTGGAAGAATTCATCAGTTACATTACCAGCATCATCTTTCTTTTTCACAGAGAAATCCTGACCAACCTGGATCTGTCCTGTTTTACCGGAAATAACAACAATGGATGGCCGTGCGATGATAGTACCTTTCTGATGAGATTCCAGAATGCTGAAGAGAGTATTAATATCAATTGAGACATCTCCTGACTCAAGCTTTGTGGCTGCGGTTGCATTGAAAATATCCGCGCCAACACCGCTTCCTTTAAAGTTAATAGATGCAATGACCTTACCATTGATAAGAGTGGACCAGTCAATGCCAATGCTCTTCAGTACAGATTTGTCCGCTTTAAAAAAGATTGAAGATATTTTAACTTGTTTTGTATCCGGCGTTATCTCGGCAACCGTTTCTATTTCTTCTTCGATAGCTTCCGCAGCATCGCTAATGACATATGAGCCGGGAAGGTCTTCGAGCACAAGATCATTGAAATTTATGATAAGAAAAAGAGCATTCTTCCAGTATAGTTCTTTAATTGGGATGCCGATCTCTCCGGAAAACGTGCTCATATTGATGATTTTTTTTCCTTCAAACTGAGCGGACATTATCTCAAGTGCCCTTACCGCTTCCGGAAAAGGTGTGTCGCGAGTAATTGAAACAAGTTCCCGATATGAGAATTCATGATCAACCCATTGTGCACATAATGAAATTGAAGAAAACAGAGCAATTAAAAGTAATAGAATTATTTTTTTCATAATTCATTTCCTTGTAAATACATTTTGATTTCCTGTGTAATACCAATTCGATTAATATTAAATACAGCACATTGCTGTTTCCAGTTAATATAGTTAAGATATCCATACGCCACTCTCGAACCCGGGACAATGGTTACGATCATACCATTAATGTCCCGAAGAAAAATCTTATCAGGAGTAAGACCAATTATGAGAGCGGTGTTTATGTTGATATAATTATCTTCCTCAGATCGATCCATAGGTGCATGGATTTGTGAATAGAAGGGATTATAGGTAAGATTTGAATAACTGAAACTCCTGAAAGGTATTTCAGAAATTGAAGTGCCTGTTTTCTTGTCATAAAAAACACTTATTTTCATTGAGAAATCAACCGTATCTTTGAGGGCAACAGAGGTTTCTGAAAGTTGCATGGATTCGATCACATAGAGAGGCGCTTGATATTCAACCTGATATAAAAAGAAATGCAGTGACTCGATATTTGCGGAACCATTCAACGTATAAGAATTAAATGGAAGATCACCTTTTTGACCACTCTGAGCTGTCTTAAAATCAAAATTTAGATCAGGAGTGAAGGTTTCAGTTATGTCAATGAGGTATTGATAGGTTTGGCTGGGATTGTCATCTCTAAGAATTATTTTGTTGTTTCCCATCGCACTTATCTTCATTTCATCAAGAGATGCAGTGATCTCATCTGTCTTACCAAGGTCGGGGTTGGTTTTTTTTAGCTGTGCAAGTGTTTTCTGGTTTTCCAGAAATGTCTTTCCATTTTTTTCAAGCCGCGTTACGGACTGAGAATTTGAAAGCACACCGCCCACAAAGACGAGGACCATCAGCACGCCAAGAAAGATCGAGTTTCTTATAGCATAGGGCATGGCATCAATCCTTTATCTCAATTGCTTTGAGTTGGGCGATATCCGAAAGCCGATGTTGCGGATAACGTGATATCAACTCATTCCAATAATAAAGAGCTTTATTATTTTCTTCGAGCTGAGCATGAGAATTGCCAAGCATCATCAGGGCATCAGGCGTTTTGACTGAATTTTGACCAACAACAACCTCAAAAATAGTAATTGCCTCGGGAATATTATTCATCTGATACTGTGCTTCTCCCATGAAATACTGGGCATTTGCAGCGAGCTCACTTTCAGGATATTTCTTTATGAAGGAATAGAAATCATCATAAGCGCCCTGAAAATCATTTGAAAAATACTTATCAAGCATAACCGAGTATTCTTTTTGGATCTTATCGTTATCATTTATATTTTGGATATCTACGCTTTTATCAACAGGTTCTTGTGCACGCATTGCTTCGGTGATCCAGAAATCATGATACGCATTCTGCTGAGTACTTATCTTTTCACCAAGAGCAAGAGCATCGTCTCGAGATAGCTTGTCATCAATACGTAACCTATAGATAATTCCGTTACTCGTGGACACGGGTATTATTTTGGTGTTATATCCTAAAACATTGAGTTTATTTTGTTCGTTGAGAACATTATCATAATTGCTGTCTGCATAAAGTTGGAGCTCGTAGAGCATCTCGGTTTTATTTTCCTGAGTTTGTATCTCTTCAACTTGTTGAGGTTGAGGAGTAATTTGAGTATTATATTCGATCTTATTTTTTGCAATGGGTGCTAATCTATCATTAGGATATTCAGCGATAACTCTATTCCAATAAATCTTTGCCTGAGAAATATTTTGATTTTTGGCATAGGCATTACCGAGCATCATAAGGGCATCAGGGGTTTTCAGACCTTTCTGTTCGATTAGTTTTTTAAAAATAAGAATTGCCTGATTAATATCATCCATTTGATAAAGACATTCACCCATCAAGTAGCTTGCATTATGAGTGTACTTGCTATCAGGGAAGTCGGTAAGGAATTCACTATATTCATCATATGCCTGCTGGTAAGACCCGGAAAAGTAGAGATCAGTGATTTGATGATAACGAGTTTTATCATTTTTTGAAATGGTCTGAGTTTTTGTCACCGGCTTTTCTTGCTTTTCTTCGATTGGTTTGATCTTTTCTATTTGAACCTGAGGTGATCTTAGCTGTTCTTTATCTTTTATGAATTCAATACCCGGCTCATCTTCCTTTTTCTGCTTTGCAACTTCAAGAGGATCGGGATAGCCAAAAATGATGTCATATTGCCAGATACTTACATTTTGTATAGTGTTTTCGGTTACTTTCACAATATTTCCATTAGGAAACAAATTTGAGAAGGGGATCACATTTCTTTTTCTTGTAGTAAAGCCACTCACCTTAAAGGTCTCTTCCTGGCTGTTCAGAGAAGTGAGCCAGCTGATCTTATGCTCTTTAAGGGAATTGGAGATGACATTCAATATATAGTACCACTGATTCTTATCCTCAACTAAATTATCGACCTTTTTAAGATTTGACTGAAGGGCTGCGATCTCAGTTTTAACTTGCTTTAATTTTACTACGATTGCACGATTTTTTCTCAACTCGATCTCAACCTGACTGTTTTTACGATTAATATCAATAATATCTTTTTTTATATTTAAATTTTTAGAAGTTAATGAAAGGGCGACATAGAAGATCGCTGCCATGATAATGAAACCGTGCCAGGAAATTTTAAGATGCTTTTGCCTTTCAATTATCTTTGATGGAAGAAGATTGCTTAGGAAAAAATCTTTATTTCTTGGTTCTAATGTCTTCCATGCAAGTGCAATTGGTATAGCAAATCTTGAAATTTTTTTTGATAGTTGCTCATCACTCTTGATTTCCGAAATATCAATATTCTTTAAATCTAAACGGCAAACTGTTGATTTAGGTTTTAGATTTTTCTTAAAATATTCAACATCTTCATCAAGTATGTTTTTCCCAGCCATTACTAAATGCTGAGTTATTGGAATGCCCGATACATCCTGTTCCAATATAACTTTTGAATAAATTGCTTTCTTAATTCTCTCTAAATCAGTTTGCGTAACAATAATTGGAAAGGTTTTTACATAGCTGCCACCTTTCATTACAATTCCCACTCTATAATCAATACCAATGTACAAAATCAACACATTATCCTCTGTAGGAAAGTCATAGCAAGTTCTGACTAAATTCATTAGTGAGATTTCATTTGTATCTATAAAGCTATAAAAGAATTTCCTTTTTGAAATAACAAGATTAATATCCTGCAAGGCATTAAGAAGTTCAAACTTACCACGATGCACAAAAGCCAGAATAGTTTTATCAGG
>JAUWPE010000092.1 GCA_030611765.1 Candidatus Cloacimonadota bacterium
ATACACATATCTCTTTCTCAGATAATACAGAGAATTTTGGCACAATCGGAGCTGATCAATCTTCTACAATAAATGACGCATATGAATTTAGTGTTTCAAACAATGTTGAAGACCAGCATTATGTGCTTATCGACGTGAATGTAGAGGGTGATCCGGGATTAAAAGAAACATGGGATACCTCTTTTGGAGTCATCATCAATGCTCCTCATTTCTCTGTTGGAACACTCACGATCAATGACGCAACAGGCAATAACAATGGTTGTCTCGACCCCGGAGAAACTGTTAACATTATAGTGGACGCGACCAATGATGGACACGCCACTTCTCCTGATGCAACCGGAACCCTCACGTGCAATAATAGCTTTATTACTATCAATACTGGTTCTTATGACTTTGGTAGTTTTGATACAGGTCAGACCAAGTCAGCCGTGTTCAATATTACTGTTGCAAATAATGCTCCGAACGGTGCGAATATTCCTCTTGAGTTCAATGTAACCGGGGGTAACTATAGTGCCACAGAAATGTTCTATGAATATATCGGACTTTCAATTGAAGATTTTGAAACCGGTGATTTCACAGCTTATAACTGGGTCATGGGTGGAAGTGCATATTGGACTAACGATACGATAAACCCATATGAAGGTACCTATTGTGCAAAATCCGGCGCTATTGGAAACAACTCAACTACCGAGCTTTCTCTTACTATAGACACTAATGCAGGCGATATCTCATTCTGGAGAAAAGTTTCCTCAGAAAATAACTATGATTATCTACAATTCTATATTGACGGCGTACAGCAAGATCAATGGGCTGGTGCGGTAAACTGGGGTGAAGTATCATTCTCCGTAGATACAGATACTCATACATTCAAATGGATCTATGATAAGGACAACTCCCAGACTGGCGGACAGGATTGTGCATGGATCGATTATATAACCTTCCCGCCGGTTCTTTCGCCATTCCCGGTATTCTACTTATCACCCACCTCTCTTGATTTCGGACTGGTCCAAGTTGGACATGATTCCACAAAGCAATTCACCATCCATAATCTTGGTAGTGGAACATTAACTGGTTCCATTACTACTCCTGATTGTTACTCCGTTGCGGAATCCGGCACTACTCCACTCAGAAATGTTCTGGATTATTCAATTTATATGGGCGAAAGTATGACCTACGATCTGACTTTTGCTCCGCAGAACGCACAGAGCTATGACGGAGAAGTGCTTATCGCAATTAATCCCTTTACTGCAAAATATCTTGATGTGTTCGGCACAGGTATTCCGCAAGTTAGTGCCGATGACAACACATACTATGATCATACAGCAATAATAGGAAACTTCCCGAATCCTGCCAAAGGTTCGACTGTGATAAAGTATCATCTTAAGGGTAGCGCCATGAACCAAGACGCAACAATTAAGATATACAACATTCAAGGTAAATTCGTCAAAACAGTGCAGGGTACCGGCGGCGCGGCGCAGATCGATATCTCAGATATGGCAACAGGAATTTACTTCTACAAACTTGAAAATCAGAATTTTGATGAAGTGAAAAAGATGATACTCGTGAAATAGCCATTCACATATATAAAAAAAAACCTCGGATCTTTCAGTCCGAGGTTTTTTATATTATACACAGAAAATCTTATATCTTTTTTGCGATAATCTTCATTCCTCTAAAATCCTTCATAAAGGGTGATTTATTCCAATCACCAAAAATTCTCTCAATCTGCATTCCCGCCACGCCAAGCAATCTTTCAATTTCGTTATAATCATACAATCTAATGACAAAAGGTGTATCTTTTCGCTTACCATCACGCACGATAATTCGATTGTTAATCAAGCGTCTGGTTTTAGGATCAAATGCGTTGCGGTCTATCATAAGGTCCTCATTCTTTTCGTGCACAAAATAAGGATGGAAATCTTTGAGAAAGGCATCTCTGTTAAAGGTATCAAAACAGAACAGTCCATTCTTATCCAATGATCCGGAGATGTTTTTCAGCACGTCAAGGTTCTGCTCATCAGTGAGTTCGTCACCATAATAATACATATAATCTTCCGGATTGAAGACCCCCGTCAAAATCAAATTTGCATTCTTTTTTTTCTGACATAAACACCTCCGAAGTGGTTTTTTTCATTTGGATATCAGATTCAGCGTATCAATATTTACATAAATTTTGACATAATAATTGCACTTTGAGATAATTCATATGAAAAATAAATTTCGGGATGTGAGTATGATAAATACGGTAATTCTACTCGTTATTGGCTTGATCATAGGAATATTGATCACCTATTTCTTTATGCAGAAGAGAACTTCTTCGATAGAGAAAAAAATCCGGCAGACAGATGGGCTGCAAAATGAGAAAGTGATAGCAGAAACAAAACTCCTTCAAAATGTTCAATACATCGAAGAGATCAAACTGGAAAAAGTAAAACTAGAAGACATAATATCCTTATTACGACAGCAAGTTGAAAAACAAAAGGAAGAAGGGGCACGCCTGGAAACGAAGGTTCAGGAAACAGAAAAAAATATTCAGGAACAAAAGGAATTGCTCAAGCAGGCAACTGAGAGTCTTAGAGATACTTTTAATGCGCTTTCATCTGATGCACTGAAAAGCAATAATGAAACCTTTTTGAAACTAGCGAAGCAAAACCTGGAAACAATGCTGGAAAAGACAAAAAGTGAATTCGGCAAACAGGCGATCGAGGAAACGTTGGAACCTTTGAAAATTTCTCTTGAACGCTATAATCGGGAAATAAAAACCATTGAGAATCTTAGAAAAGAGGATCTCGGCAGTTTGAAGGAGCAGATCACTCAACTTGCCAATTCCAGTGAAAATCTTAAGAAGGAAACTGCAGGTCTGAAAAATGCGCTCAAACGACCTGAAGTACGCGGCAAATGGGGAGAGCTACAGCTTAGGCGAGTTGTCGAGCTAGTGGGCATGTCCGAATATTGTGATTTTTCAGAACAGGTCAGTGTGCAAACAGAGAACGGACTGCTTCGGCCTGACCTCATAGTATATCTTCCGGGTCACAGGAATATTGTGGTTGATTCCAAAGCTCCTACGAAATATTTTATGGAAGCCTATGAAGCTGAAACTGAAGAAAAAAGAGAAGCTGCTAAGATAGCTTATTCACGCGCTGTTAGGCATCATATGAATGAACTCTCCAAAAAGAATTACTGGAAACAGTTTGAGGATGCACCCGACTTTGTAGTTCTTTTTCTGCCCGGCGAGTCCTTTTTCTCAGCAGCATTAGAGCTCGATAACAAACTCATCGAAGACGGAATTCAGAATAAAGTCATAATTGCAACACCTACGACCTTCATCGCTCTTCTTCGCACAGTTGCGATGAGTTGGCAACAGCAAAAATTAACTGAGAATGCTAAACAGATCGCAGAAACCGGCACCGAATTATACGAACGTATCTGCACTTTTCAGGAACATCTTGATAGAGTTGGATCAAGCCTGGATACGTCTGTGAAACATTATAATAAAGCGGTCGGTTCATTCACGAGCAGAATTGTGCCCAGTGTTCGCAAACTGGAAGAGCTCGGAGTGCAGCAGACTAAGAAAAAACTTCAAGAAACCCAGAAAATTGACACAAACCCTCGTGCACTGCCACCGGAATAAAATCGTAATAATAATTGACTCTTTGAAGAATTAAGTGCTTAAGTTGGAAATAATATCCAATGTCCAACCCCAGTGTAATAAAAATAGAAGCTTACACAGGGCAGGCACGGAATATTCAGGTATGAAGTAACAAAATTAAAAAAGAAGTTTGATTTACGGGAACGTCTTATTGTTCATACGGTTACATTCTTGTCCTAAAATAAAATCAGGTATTCACCTCTCTTCTCAAATGCCAAGAAGGCGAATTGATTTCAAAACTCATCCTTCAAATGGAGGATACGCTCCGACTAGATTTAAAGATAAATGGATATTGGACATTCCTTGTTGGTTATTGGATATTCAGACTTTAAGTATATCGAGCCACTTAAAAAAGGGCAATAAAATAAATGGTGGGCGATGTAGGATTCGAACCTACGACTTCTTCCTTGTAAGGGAAGCACTCTAGCCTCTGAGTTAATCACCCACGTGGGACAAAATGTAAAGATTGTTCTTCAAACGTCAAGAATATTGACATCAAAAATAACCTTTCATTTCATGCAAATCTCATGAATAAAGTAAAAATCTTTCTGTTTATTCTTATCTTGCTCATTCCTCTCTACCTTTCAGGAGAAATGGAATTGACGATTGCCCGTGTGCAATATGACGGCGGCGGGGATTGGTATAATGACACCTCAGTTATTCCGAATCTCTGTGATGAGATCAATTCACGAACATTGATCAAAGCATCATCCGAACAAGCAATCGTTTCCCTCAAAAATAACTCTGTTCTGAACTATCCCTTTCTGTATTTGACCGGACATGGTAACATCAGTTTTTCTGAGGAAGAGTGCACAAATCTACGGAATTACCTTGAAAAAGGCGGATTCCTTTATGTCGATGATGATTACGGTCTGGATGAATACTTTCGCAGGGAATTTACAAAGGTATTTCCTGAAAAAGAGCTTCAGGAATTGCCGGCTACTTTTCCACTTTTTGATTGTTACTACACCTTCTCAAACGGACTTCCAAAAATACATGAACATGACGGAAAAAGACCCCAGGCATTTGCTTTATTTGATGAGCATGGTAGAATGATGGTCTTATATACCTATGAAACAAATATCAGTGACGGATGGGCTTCCCCGGAAGTTCATAAAGACCCTCCACATATACGTGAACAGGCATTTAAAATGGGAATCAACATCGTTTATTATGTGCTTACTTACTAAAGAATAATCATGAAAATAATCTGCATTTCGGACTTACACCAGCGTTTCTTTATTGATAAAGAGGAGCAGGAAAAACTGGATACTTTTTATTCCTTTCTTGATACACTTATTGCTGCCCCGCCGGACAAACTCATTATTGCCGGCGACCTTTTTGATGTCTGGTTTGAGTACTCAATGGTCATTCCAAAGGCACTCTTTGAAACTCTTCATAAACTGAAAACTCTTATCGAGCAAGGCACGCAGGTTATATATGTTGCAGGAAATCATGACTTTGTGTTCAAGGATTTCTTTCAATTAAACCTGCAAGCTGAGGTTTATAAAAGTGACTATGTTTTTAATTGTGCAGGAAAAAAGTTTTATGTATCACACGGTGATGAATATACCTCTAATGACCTGCAATATCATGTGTTGAAAAGCATTATGCGAAATCCTCTTGTTCATAGACTTTTCAGTTGGGTTCACCCAGATGTCGGATTAAATACCGGCAAACTCATGTCGCGTTCCAGCAGTAATTTCAACAAATCCCAAAAAACTCTGAGAAAGCAGGAAAAGGGATTGATCGAATTCTCAAAGAAGCTGCTTGAAGAAGGATTTGATTACACTATAATGGGCCATATTCACAATCCGCGGATGCTTCATCTCGATAAAGGAACCTATATTAATCTTGGTGATTGGATAAGACACTACAGTTATCTCGAAATTGTGGATGATAAAGTTGAATTGAAATATTGGAAGTAGCTATTTGTAAAGTAAAGGCAAAATCGAGATTCTGATCCCTTCCTTTAAATTATTACCTTCATAATCAGTTGTTTCTTCAGAGATAATCAAAGAATATGGTACATAATTTTTCAACAGTTTTTTCGGTTTCACTACAAAGGTATATCCTTGCTCCTTTTTAATCGTGAGTTCGACCTCTTTATTATCTTCAGAATTGATAAGCGAAATTGAAATATTATCTAAAGGAATGATCTTGCTGAATCTAATAAGTAACTCCGGTGATAAGGTGATGACTGTCTGACCATCTTCATGAGAGAGGGAATCCAATTCCAACAAAGTGGTATCCGGCAATTGCCTGTTGACAAAACTGATCGTATCCAACCCGGTTATATTATCTCTGAAATCTTGAATATCCTTTAGCTCAAGCAGACAAGAATTCGTATCAGGCACTCCAGTCATACATTCGATATTTGAACCGATAATAATAGTTTCATAGAGAGGAAGTACACGATTCGTTACCTTATCAATAACCCTTATTGAACGAATATTTTTTATGTCCTCGCTGAAAAGGAGTGTGAGATGTTGTGCGCTTTCGGTCACTATTTTCTTCAGAACCGGCTTGGTCGTATCCTGAAGGGCAAGGGTAAGTGTTATCTCGTTCTCTGGATCATCCAATTTTACAATTTTCTCATCGAATAGTTCACGTTTTCTGTCGACATCTGAATTTTTATTTTCATCCAAAAACGCAATAACCGATATTTCTTCCGAAGGAATATTATCAAAAGTAAAATTCTGAAGTTTTTCAGCATTTTGCGATGTAATGAATATTGTATCCTGAGTATTATAGAGCTGCACGAAATACATCCCCTGGCGTTCAGAAGCTCGTTCATCCAATTCTAGATTAACGTCCAATTTGCATGGAGAAATGCTGTCGGAAGTAGAAAAAATAAGAGAGTGTGCTCTCTCAAGTGAATTATCTCGAAGGTCTTTGCACCTGGTGTCAATAGTGATTAGATAAGTCTGACCCTGCTTGAGCTCTTCCTTGAATGTGATCGTTACACTTTGCTTACCAGAGGTGATTTTTTTCTTCATCACTGGAGGATAAATATGCAGTGCATCTTCAAAAGAACGCTCATCAATAGTTTCCGAAAAGGTGATATTGATCTCATTATTTTGAAAATTCTTAGTTAAATTTACAGGTTCAAAATCTATGATATCTGGAGGTGTCGTATCCTTGGGACCTCCTGTAGGTGGCTTGTCTTTGCCGCAAGAAATAAAAGTAAAAATAATAAGGCACATTACCGATGCAGTCAGAATTTTTTTCATATGAGAAACAGAAACTTGACGGAATTTTACTGTCAAGATAACTTATCCAAAAATCAATGAATAAAAGTAATTACTTGACGCGTTTTTTTGAAAAAGAATGTTTTATTTAAAATAACATGGAGGCTTACATGAAAAGAAAAGTTTTTGTGATCGCCATTTTGTTAATTGTTCTTCTTGTTTCTCTAGCAAGTATTCAGGGATGTGGCAAGAAGAAAACCGGTGAACCCAAACCACCTAAAAAAACTGAAGTTACCAAACCAGGAGAACAGACAGCGGACACAACTCAATCGGCACAGCAAGTTGTAGAACCCAAGAAGGTGCCACCTCAGGAAGCAAAAGTTTATGAGCTTCAGGTTGCTGCCAGCCCGAGTTATGCAAACATCATCACAGAGAAGAACAAGCTTGCACAGTACGGATACGAGACCAAGATCACGACTACTAAGAAAAACGGAAAATTGTTTTATCGTCTTCGTCTCAAGGATTTGTACTCGGCGCCCGATGCTAATGAATTGGGAAAACAGCTTAAGGCAAAATTCCCATCGATCAATGATTATTGGTTAGCAAAAGTTAAATAGACAGTTCACCATACTATTATAATCCCAACATTCTTAGTTCAGAATGAAGGGATTTTTCTATCTTTATGAAGAAGGATAAAGAACTCTTCCGTAGCTGGACCATTATTGACCTCGATAATTTCCGTCATAATGTAAAACAGCTCAGAAATTATCTGTCTGCAGACACGCAATATATGCAGATCGTGAAAGCTGATGCCTATGGACATGGCTCAGTCGAAATCGCACGGGAAGCCGACAAACTGGGCATCCAATGGCTTGGAGTGGCGAACACAGATGAAGGTGTTTTGCTCCGACTGGAAAATATAGACAAGCGAATACTCATTCTCAGCCCTTCCTTTGATACAGAAATAGAAACATTGATTTCCTATGACCTTACTCCATCAATTTCGGACATGCACTTTGCTCAAGCACTCGATGCTTATGCAAAAAAACATCATAAGAACCTCCCAATACACATACTGTTTGATACCGGCATGGGACGCGCAGGATTTTTATGGGAAGAAGCTGAGATCATTGCAAACTCGTTCAAGGCGCTGCGGAATCTTGAAATCGAGGGGCTTTCCTCTCACTTTTCAATGAGTGAAACAGAGGA
>JAUWPE010000112.1 GCA_030611765.1 Candidatus Cloacimonadota bacterium
TTTATGAAGATAGCTGATCAGCACTATTCTCCTATGAAACTACATTCTAACTTTCTCAAAATGAATGTATTAGAGATTTATCAAAAGATGATGATATTATGCATTCCCAATCTGGGGATTGGGAATGAGACGGCAAAGTGGGGCAATCGAAAAAATTAAGATGATGAAAAAAAAATTAATTTGACATTTAAGTTTTGACATTTTATTTGTAATTAGTCCCGACTTGTCGGGAAGAAATAAATTTAAATCTTACTCGTCTTTCGAAAAATATATTATTAAGGTTAAATATGATTTATTTAAGTAATTTCCACTCCTGCGAAACTTCAGTTAAATTAATATGTAGTTTATGATCCCAAAAGAGATTCTCCAGCAGATAAAACGCATCGAGATATCCACCAGAAGCATTGTAAATGACATGTTTTCCGGTGAGTATCACAGCGTGTTCAAAGGACAGGGACTCGAATTTTCCGAGGTGCGTGCATACCAGCCCGGAGACAATGTCAGACTCATTGACTGGAATGTGTCTGCACGTATGGGACATCCCTATATAAAAAAGTTCGAGGAAACCCGCGAACTTACAGTAATGCTTATGATAGATGTGAGCGGATCGGGTTCATTTGGCACATTCCACAAACTGAAAAGGGAAATCGCTGCAGAAGTAGGCGCTATTCTTGCATTCTCAGCAACTAAAAACAACGATAAAGTAGGTTTGCTACTTTTCTCTGATGAAGTGGAGAAATACATTCCTCCCAAAAAGGGAAAAAATTCAGTTTTGAGAATTGTTCGTGAAATATTGTATTACAAACCGGTTCATCAGAAAACAAGTTTGAAGAATGCACTCGAATATTACTACAAAATGTCCAAGAAACGAAGCATTATTTTCCTCATTTCAGATTTCTTTGATGTTGACTATCAAAAGACATTGCAGATAGTTGCACAAAAGCATGATGTCGTTGCGATCCGAATTCTCGATCCGAAAGAATACACAATTCCCGAAGTAGGATTCATAACTTTTCAGGATGCGGAAACAGGCAAAGAAATGATCATTAACACAAATGATAACCAGCTTCGAAAGAGATACGAAGAGCATATTGAACGAACCATCCAGTCCTTTCCACAACTTTTGAAAAAGTTAAAGATCGACCTGATAGACATCCGCACAGACACAGATTATATTGAAGATATTGTGAAATTTTTCAAAGCGAGGGCAAAAAGGTATCGATGAAGAAAATAGCAGTACTTATTGGATTAGCGCTATTATTAAATAGTTTTGCCTTTGGTTTTGCTGTTGATACAAAAATTGATACATTCAGAACCGATCTCGAATACCTTCAGGTGGGGGATAGAATTTATTTTGATGTGTCCGTTGTACATGAAAATGAGAGCAGCGTTCATTATGTTCAGCAGAAACCTTCTGAGATATTTGTGATCATATCGTATTCAACTGATATTAAGCTGATTGATGATGGATCGAAAACTGATTTCCATTTTATCTCAGCTCTTTTTGATACCGGATTACAGACAATTCCTCCACAAGAATTTATTATTACTTCATCTGAGGACTCTTTGAGCGTGTATTCCGATTCAATTCAAGTGATGGTTCACTCAGTTTTACCTGCGGATAGCGTGGCACTGAAAGATATCAAACCACCCGTTTCACTTTATCTTGGTTTCTGGGACATTGCCTTTCCGCTATTCATTATTGCGGTGATCATTTTTGTAATTGTTCTTATTACACGAAGAAAAAAAGGTTTTGTTCTCCTACCTGAAAAGAAAAAGAAAATTCTACCTGCACATGTGATCGCACTGAAAAAGATAGAGCAGTTAAAGTTGCAGGATTACATTACAAAAGGGGATATAAAGCGCTACTATGTAGAGGTTTCATGGATATGCAGAGAGTATCTTGAAAATAGGTATCATAAGCCATTCCTTGAAATGACAGGATATGAAATACGCCAATCTCTTAAAGATTTGAATGTTGAAAAAAGAATGGAAACTAATACAATTCTTCAGGAATGTGATCGTGTGAAATTCGCAAAATATATCCCTCCAATTAAAGATGCAGAGAAAATTCTTGATGAACTAATTGAAGTTATTCATGCAACAAAAGAGAAAGAGATAGAAGAGGAAAAAAATGAGGATTGAGTTTCTTAAACCTGCCTTTTTCTGGTTGCTACTTATGATACCGTTTCTGATTTTATATGAAATTTTCATAAAAAGCAAGAAGAAACCGACCGTTCTCTATTCGAATATACAGCTTCTAAAGCCCTTTATCTCAACAAAATCGCAAATTCTTTACTATCTCCGCTATATCTTTCATCTTTTAATATTTATTGCCTGTGTTATTGCACTTGCCAGACCGGTTATACCGGAGCGTTTTACGCGTGTGAAGGGCAAAGGCGTGGACATTATACTTGCAATGGATGTATCAACCAGTATGAGAGCTATTGACTTTCAACCAAATAATCGACTATTCGTTGCAAAGGAAGAAGCAAAGCAATTCATAGAATCCCGCCCGACAGACAGAATCGGACTCGTCATTTTTGGAGGTAAGAGCTATACTCAATGCCCTCTTACAATTGATCATAAAATATTGATCGAGCTGCTTGAACAGATCAAAACAGGCATGATCGAGGACGGAACTGCGATTGGAATGGGAATTGCCACATCCATCAACCGATTGCGTGACTCTGCCGCAAAAAGCAAAGTCATAATCCTGCTCACTGACGGCAGAAATAATTCGGGTGAGATCGATCCTGTCACTGCTGCAACTCTCGCAAAAGACCTTGATATAAAAATATATCCCATCGGCGTGGGCAAAGAAGGTGTTTCGCAAATTCCGGTTGATCATCCGATCTATGGCAGGCAATATGTTTCACAACAGCTTGATATTGATATGACCACATTGAACAAGATCGCCGAGATATGCGGAACTGAGAAAGCGTATCGTGCAAAGAATCCCGAACAGTTGAAAGAGATCATGCAGCAAATTGATAAAATGGAAAAAACCGAGATCACAGAAAAAGTGCATTATCGCTATTATGACCTGTTTTATTATTTTCTATATGCAGCACTGCTCTTGCTTGTGCTTGAAATTCTGTACTCCCGTTTTATTGTAAAGAGGATACCATAAATGCGATTTGGAAATCCTGAAATTTTGTTATTATTACTTCTCGTGCCTATTCTTATACTGCTTATGTACTTCTCGAAAAAAAGAAGAAAGAAGGTTTTTTCCGAATTCAGCAGTCCAGAACTTCAAAAGAAGCTTATCACAAATCTATCACACGTTTCAAGAACCCTGAAAAGCATTCTATGGATTTGCATAATTGTATTGCTTATCATTGCTGCAGCAAGTCCGCAGTGGGGTAAGAAATTGCAAATTCTCGAAGAAAAGGGGCTGGATATTGTCGTTGCGATAGATGTATCCACAAGCATGCTTGCAGAAGACCTGGCGCCAAACCGTATTCAGAGAGCGAAGAATTCCTTCATGACATTCCTCGATATGCTGACGGGCGATAGGGTAGGACTTGTAATATTTGCCGGCGATGCTTTTGTTCAGTGTCCTATTACTTCTGATTATTCAGCATTGAAGATGTTCGCTTCAATTGTGGATGTGGGACTTGTTCCGGAAGATGGAACTGATATGGCTAATGCGATTTCAAAAGCAAGTACTCTTTTTACTAAGGATACGCAGAATCGCATAATGGTTCTGATCACTGATGGAGAAAATCTGCAGGGCGATTTCAAAAAAGCAGTAAAAGAAGCAAAGGAAAATCATATTATCATTTATACACTGGGAATCGGCACACAAAAAGGAGCTCCCATCCCGCTTATCAATCCGCAAACCGGAGAAAAAGAATATCTTAAAGATAAAGATGGGAATATCGTGCTCACAAAACTGGATTTCTCAAATTTGAGCTGGATCGCAAAAGAAACAGACGGGCTTTTCTTTCAGGTTTCTGCAGGACAACAGGAGATAAGGGATATTCTTAATGATATCAGTTTGCTGGAAAAAGAGAAGATCGCAGAACGGCGTTACTCACAATATAAAGAGCAATATCAATTTTTCGTCTTATTTGCCTTGTTTTTATTGCTGATCGAGTTTATATTATGGGAAAGGAAAATAAGATCATGAGTAAATTTCTTTTAATTTTTGGATTGATAATGATCCTTTTTATGCACAATTGCTTTGCATTGAACTATGAAAAGGTGCTTAAAAACAGCAATGCACAGAAAGCGTATCATAAAGAGGACTACAAGAAAGCTGAGGAGCTTTTCAAACAGAGCAGTATTGAATATCCTGAAGAGGGAAGAATACATTATAATCTTGGAAATGCGCATTACAAAAACGAAAAATACGATGAAGCAATTGCGGAATATAAAGCCAGCTTGAAGAATGAAGATGTCAATAAAGCGAAAGTACTCTATAATATTGGTGACTCATTTTTTCAGAAGCAGGAATACCAGAAAGCGATTGAATATTATCGGGATTCGCTTATTGAAAATCCAAAAGATGCTGATACTAAATATAATTATGAACTGACACGACAGTATCTTCAACAGCAGCAGGAACAACAGCAACAACAGCAAGATCAAGATCAGGACGAGCAGGATCAGGAACAAGAGCAGCAGGATAAACAGCAGCAAAATCAGGATCAACAAAAAGAGGATCAAGAAGAACAACAAGAGCAGGAGCAGCAACAGGAACAGGAAAATCAGGAACAGCAGCAGGACGAGCAGGATCAGCAGAATCAACCGCAACCAACCGAAGAACAGAAAAAACAGGCACAGAGAATTCTTGACGCAATGCAGCGCGCTGAAGATGAAAATCAAAAAGAAAGAATGAAGAAATTACTTCAACAGGATCAGGGCAAAAAAGTGGATAAAAATTGGTAAAATGTTTAAAAAAATAATCTTATTCGCACTTCTCTTTTCGATGATATTTTCAGTATGTTCTGCAAGCAATATTACTGTTACTTCCTATGTTGATAAGAATACACTTTATATAAATGAGTTACTAAATTTAACAATTGAAATAAAATCCGACGAGCAGATCGGTGCCGAGCCGGAGATTCCGCAACTTACAGGTTTCCAGATAGTTGGGCAATCTTCGTCAAGTTCCACTTCAATCGAAATAATCAATAATGAAATGTCGAGAACAGTCAAACAGAGCTTTACGTATTCTTTGCGTCCCCTGAAAACCGGAAGCTTTACGATTCCCCCAATTTATACGAAGTTTAAGAACAAAACCTATCGCTCAAAAACAATAAATGTAACTGTGGTTGATGCGAGTAGTAATTATCAGCAGCCAAGGCAGAATTCACAAAAGCAAAATAATAGTTCTTCAAATAACGTTCAGATTTTCCTTCAGGCAACGCCAAGTAAATCTGAAGTTTTTGTCGGAGAACCCTTTACGATGCGTTATGTCCTTTACAGCAATAAAGGATTAGTCGGACTCAATGCAGAAAAAATGCCGGAATTTGCCGGCTTCGTAAAAGAGGAGACCTTTCAGGCAAAGAATATAACACATACTCTCGAAGTTATAAACGGCATACGTTATTATGCATATCGTATAAGCAATTATACGCTTTTCCCAACTTATTCAAGTACTTTCACACTGGATAAAATGGAACTGCTCTGCGCCTATGAAGTTCCTGCAAAGAGTTTCTTTGATTTCGGTACAACGAAGCGAGTGTATATCCAATCGAATACTTCTGTTATCAGGGTTAAGCCGCTTCCTCTTACCGGGCAGCCACAGAATTTTTCGGGAGCAGTAGGACAGTATGATATTAAATCGGATTTGAGCTCCAAACTGCTTAAAACAGGTGAATCTGTGACGCTTACTCTAACCATATCAGGTTCCGGCAATATCCGCATGTTTGAGCCACCCACTTTGCCTATCATTCCAAATATTGATACATTTCCGCCCGAAGAGAGTGATGATCTGTATCATCCAGACAATATCTCAGGGAAAAAAGTGATCAAATATATTCTCATTCCTGAAGAGCCGGGTACATACGATCTTCCTGAAATTTCCTTCATTTATTTTGAACCCCGTTCTGAAACCTATAAAACCATCTATACAAAACCTATGACGTTCACTGTTGAAAAGGGAAAGGTAACACCGGGTTCGCTGTCGTATATTCGTCCTCAGGATATTGATATTCAGGGCTTGGATATTCATTTTATCATCACCGAAAACACGATAACTGATTACAAACTGCTTATTACACAAGTGTGGTACTTGATTCTCGTTGTATTATCTATTTTTAGTATTGTAGCTGCAATGATCATAAAGAAGGAACGTGAAAAATTGCTGCAGGATAAAGGATATTACAGAGCCCGAATTTCCAATAAACATCTTCAGAAGGATCTGGGTGAGGTGCAAACAGCATTGAAGAGTGATGATATTTCCAGATTTTTTGTAGCTTCCGATAATGCATTGAAAAATTTCATTGCAAATAAATGTAATATCTCTGCAGGTGCCTCAACAATTCAGGTTGTTACTTCAGAACTTCATAAAAACGAACTTCCAAAAAAGGATATTGATGGAATTATTGATTTCTTGAAAATGACAGACAGTGCACGTTTTGGAGGTATGCAATTTTCC
>JAUWPE010000069.1 GCA_030611765.1 Candidatus Cloacimonadota bacterium
TTTAGATACTGTTCATTCAAGAATTGGGCAAAATCAAATAACTCAATTACTTTTTTAATAGGTAAATTATCAAATATTATTGATAGTTGCTTTTTATATTGCTTATTTGTAGTCATAATTTCGTCTTCCTTATTATAATTACGAATTCGGATTTAATTTTTTCCAAATTCCTGTTTATTTTTCTATTCATCTTAAGCTAAACTTTTTTTTAATTATAAATTATGTCAAATCTTTTATCAGATTTCCACAAGCGAGGACGCTTGCGTTACATTTTTTAGCATTCATGAACCATTCCATAATTACTATGCTGCTATTCTTATCATCACGGAGTAGTCCGCCAGCTCTCCCGATATATCGGGAATGTATCGGGGATAAATCGGGACCGGCGGATGAAATAAAAATATAATCTTTTGAAAATTATCTATTATCCATAATGAGTTCTTGTTCTATGGACAAAAACAATTTGTTTGTTTTCGTCAATAGAGTAGACAATTCTATCTTTGTAACTCAAACGGACAGAATAAAATCCACTTAAATCTCCGATTAATTTCTTTCCTGTATACGGCTCTAAAGAAATTTTGTTTAGAATTATTTCTTTCAATTTATTCTTTAATTTTGGGGATAGCTTTTTTATATCTTTTACAGCTTCTTTTGTGAACCGTATTTTATACGACATCATTTATCTCCAAAAACTTCATCAAAAGATATAGTTTCTCCTTTCTTTATTTGTTCTACCGATTTCTTTATACTTTCCCTAAATCCCGGTATTGAAAGAAGTTCTAATGTTTCAATTAAGCTTTCGTATTCTTCTTCAGACATAACTACAACATCTCCATCTGCATGATGGATATGATATAATTGATGTTTTTTTATTGCACTCCTGATAATATTATAGAAATCTCGTTTTGCTACAGTTGCACTTAATTTTGTCATAACATTCTCCTGTATAATATTTTGATTATGCTTCATCTTTGAATAATTATAAGTCTAAAATTATTTTTTACAAATTCCTGTTTATTTTTCTATTCATCTTGAAACAAATTTGTCTTTAATTAAAAATTATGTCAAATCTTTTATTAAATTTCCGTCTATTTTTTATAAATGTCACCTCTCATTTTACCTTTGATAAAATAAATAAGCAGCTCACTGGCTTCAATTTTATAGATGATTCTATAAGGACCAACTCGTAATCTCCAATAATCTTTTTTGCCTGTCAGTTTTTTAACATCTTGCAGTGAATTATATGGATCTTTTCTAATATTATCAATTGCCCTTTTGAATCTTCCTCTTTCTTTTGCAGTAAGTTTTTTTAGAAAATTTCTTACTTGTTTTGAAAATTTAACTTTCAGGGGGTGGAATAAAACTAACTATACATTTATATCCCTTATATCTCTAATATTGAATAACTATAAATTATAATTGTTACCTGTTCTAATACATTGGGACTCTATTCCACCCCCTAAACACTTTCAATGCCTATTTCATCATTTTCCAATTCTTTCCAAAAATCGTCAGCATCTACCCAATCATTTTCTGCTTCAATATTTTTTATTTCTGCCCATTCTTCTGATGATAAGGATATATCATCCCGTTTGTATTTGAGAAATCTAATATAATCTAACACCTCAATTTTTGCAATGTTAGATAGATTTTTTAAATCATCATATATTTTCTTTTCTAAATTTTGCATCTTTTTACTCCAATAAAATAATATCAAAATTATCAAATTTATAAATTAGCTAAGTCATATTATGTCTTCCTTATTGTAATTACGAATTTGGAATTAACTCTTTCCAAATTCCTGTTTATTTTTCTATTCATCTTAAGTTAAGCTTGTCTTTAATTAAAAATTATGTCAAATCTTTTATCAGATTTTTGTCTATTTTTTATAAGTATCACCTCTTGAATTAGCATGATAAAAATAGATCAAATTACGATCTTCAATAATTGTATAGAGAAAACGATATTTCCCAATTCTCAAACGATAATCATTTTTAAAGCCTTTAAGCTTTTTTATATCCAGCTCTTTGCGATACGGATTACTTTGCAATTTCTTCCTGCTTTTTTCAAATCGCTTTATAAGACGGTCCGATTGCTTATCTAGAAACTTCTCTACCTTGTGAGAATACTCTACTTTATACATTTACAGTTTCTTTTGGAAATCGTTTCTTAAAATATTCGTCTGCTGAAATTGTTTCACCTCGTTCCAAATCTTTTAAGGCTTCAGTACGGGCTTTCATCTCTTCTTCAGTTAAGTAATCTGGATCTTCATCTATAATTTCAACAGGTTCTATTTTCTTAAATTTTTTAATCAATTGAAAGAATTCATCTTTTAAAAGTATAATTTTTGTTTTAGTTTGAGTTGTATGTAAAGTAAGCATAATTTTATTCCTTTCTGAATAGAAAAACAAACCTTTTAATTACGAATTTGGAATTAATTGTTTCCAAATCCTTGTTTATTTTTCTATTCATCTCAAACCCAACTTGTCTTTAATTAAAAATTATGTCAAATTTTTTATCAGATTTCCGTCTATTTTTTATAAATGTCACCTCTCATTTTACCTTTGATAAAATAAATAAGCAATTCATCGGCTTTTGTAACCTTCCTCTTTCTTTTGCATGTAGTCCCCCTCTGAACTTGACTTAGCCCGACAAATCGGTATGAGTTAAGTTTATTGTCCAGTTCAATCTTAAGTCATCCCGATCCATTCACCCCTGCCCGCCAAGCTTTGGCAGTCGGGGCATGCAAGCCAATTAAAAAGAATAGAACACTTATTTACACTGATCAAAATAAAAAAGGAAGAAAAATAATAAATATTTATCTGCGAGGATCAGTTCAATCTGTGTGGGTCTGCGTGCTATAATTTCAACCCGATTCATCTTTGCAAGCTGAGTCGGTTTTCAAATGAAGGTATAATATAAAAATGGGGAGCTGGCATAGAACCAAACTCCCCAAAACATATTATCAATTTTATTTGATGATTTCTTATTTGGGTTCGTTTATGATCAGTTCCGCATAAAAGCCGTCTTCAACCTTGGTCATGCTGAATCCACGCACTTTGAACATGTGCAGCATGATATGATTGTTAGCTAAGACATTTGCATAGATCTTCTGAATTCCTCTTGCCTTGGCGATCTCACAAATATAGTCCGTGAACTTGTTGCCAAGACCCAGATTATGCCATGGATCAGCAATAACAATGGCGAACTCAGCGGTCTCATTGTATTGATCTGCGATCAACCTGACTGCTCCGGCAATCATTTTTTTACCGTTTTCTGTAACCTCTGCAATAATAGCAATTTCGCGGTCATAATCTATTTGTGTATAACGGATAAGTTGTTCGTGTGAAATATCCTTAATAAGCTGGAAGAATCGGAATTTCTGTGTCCTCTCGGAAAAATTGGAAAACATCTCTTTCTCCATAAGCTCATCTTCGGGCTTGATCGGTCTCAAAATTGCCTTTTCGCCGTTTTTCATTGTGAATTCAGTTATGTATTCCGAAGGATAGGGAGAGATAACAAGATGCTTTTTCGGATATTCTTCTGCAATTTGTATAGAATCATCTAGAATAACTTTAGCATCGAGCACAACTCCTCCGCGCTCATCGACACCAAAGGGATTGATATCTATTTCATTGATCTGCGGGAAGTCCATAATCAGGTATGCAAATTTATAAAGCAGGAACTGAATGGAAGTTATATCGGCACCTGGCATACCTCTGTATCCTTTTATCAGCTTATATATCTTTGTGTCCTCAATGATCCTCATAGCAAGCGCCATATTCAGCGGCGGTAAACCAATAGTAGTATCCTTGAATACTTCAACTGCTACACCACCCATGCCAAAGACAATGGTGGGACCGAAGATAGGATCTTTTTTACACCCAATGATCAGCTCGTATTTTCTTTTGATCATCTGCTCGACAAAAACACCCCTAATATCGGCATCGGGCATCTTTGCTCTGGAAGATTCCATAATTTTGGTAAATGCCTTTCGTGCTTCTTCTTTATTCACAATGTTCAGTATAACTCCACCGACATCGGTTTTATGCAGAATATCCGGAGATGCGATCTTCATAACAAGTGGATAGCCGATCTTTTTGGCTAATTTTACTGCTTCTTCCTCTGTTTCCGCAAGTCCATTCTTTATTACAGGTATATCATAATTGTTCATCAACTGCTTTGCCTCAAATTCCGTCATAACAGTTCTGTTGTCGGCAAGGACTTTCTCTATAAGTTTTTTACTTTCAGCTTTTTTCGGCTTGAATTCACTTGGTATTTGGGTTGGGGTTTCATGCAGTATTTCCAGATTTCGCGAGTAGTCATACATATACATAAAGCATTTTACTGCATCTTCCGGAGTCGGATATACTGGAATTTTATTGCTTTCTAATATTTCCCGACCTGCTTCAACATCGTCTGCGCCCATCCAGGATGCCAGCAAAGTTTTTCTGCATTTTTTGCCAATACCGGAAATTTTCTTTGCTACACCAGTTGGATTGGTCATTGCTTGTGGTGTGAGAATAACCAATATACCGTCGACGTTCTTATCTTTTGCGCATATCTCGACCGCTTTCTCATATTGTTCCGGTCCAGCGTCTCCAATTACGTCAACAGGATTACCTTTGCTCCAGTTTGGCGAAAGGCACTTATTCAGTTCATTGATAGTTTTATCAGAAAGTTTAGCTATCTTACCACCTTTTTCGATGAGAGTATCAGTCGCAATAACACCAGGACCACCGGCATTTGTTATGATCGCGAGCTTATTACCTGCAGGTTTTTCCTGCATAGCGAGTGATTTAGCGATATTGAACAGCTCATCAATTGTATTGACTTTGATAACACCTGCTCGTTTGAAAGCAGCATCGAACACAAAATCATTACCAGCTAAGCTTCCAGTGTGTGACATTGCTGCCTGTGCACCTTCCGTGCTTTTTCCTGCTTTGAGGACAATGATCGGTTTGTTACGTGCAAATGCTCTTGCTGCACTCATGAAACTTCTGGCATCGGTCAATGATTCCATGTAAATGACAATACTTGTCGTGAGCGGGTCGGTGCCAAAGTAGTCGATCAGATCATGAAAGCTAACATCTATCATTGAGCCGATAGAAACGAAATTGCTGAATCCCACATTCTGTTTGACCGACCAGTCCAGAATTGCAGTGCAAAGTGCGCCACTCTGTGAGATGAAAGCAATCTTTCCCGGCAAAGCCATCTTATTGGCAAAGGTCGCATTAAGATGTATCGAAGGTTTGATGAATCCAAGACAGTTGGGACCGATCAATCTCATTCCATATTTTCTCAAAGTTGCACAGATGTGTTTAGTGAGCATCTTGCCTTCTTCACCTATCTCTGTAAAACCTGCTGAGATAAGAACAATGCTGGATACACCGGAATATCCGCATGCCTCAACAATTGCAGGAACTGTTTTTGCAGGAGTGGCAATTATTGCAAGGTCAACTTTGTCCGGAACATCATGTATGTTTGCGTAAGCTTTCACTCCCAACACATTGGTACGCTTTGGGTTGATCGGATACACAATGCCGTCAAATCCTGACCCAATAATGTTTTTCATCAGGGAATGACCAACTGTTCCCTCTCTTGCGGAAGCGCCGATGATCGCGACCACTTTTGGATTAAAAAGTTTGTCTAATTTCTTTGTAAACATTACTATATCCTTTATTATATTGATTTCCAATGTTTTGAAAGCGATTGCAACGCCATTGCTTTCCTGCCCTCATACTCATAATAGATTTGTATCATTGAGTCGGTTTCCCTTTCTTTAAACTGCATTTTATCATTATTAATGCCATCCAAAAAGTTATACAGGCACTTTGGGAACATCTCGATATTGTAGCCGCCTTCAAGTGTGGCAAATACATTATCGAAGTTTTCAGAAAGTAATTTTCCAATCTTATAATAAGCATTTACTGTAAAACGCAGATCCAGCAGTAGATCATATTGATGGGAGTCAAACCCGGCTGAGACAGCTACGATATCAGGATCAAATTCCCTGGCGGTCGGCATGAATGTTTCAACTGCGTCCATAAAAATTTCATCTCCACTGCCCGGAGGTAGGGGAACATTTATTGTGTATCCTTCACCCTTTCCAGCACCGATCTCGTTTGCATATCCTCCACCCGGGAAAGCAGGATATTGATGGAGAGACCAGTATAATACACGATCGGAAGTGTTGAAAAATTTCACAGTCCCATCTCCAAGGTGTCCATCAAAGTCAAAAATCAGCACACGCTTGCCTTTGTTTGCATGATACTGTGCAGCGATTGCGATATTATTGAACAGGCAGAATCCACTTGATTTATCTATATTCGCATGATGTCCTGGAGGACGGGTCAATGCAAAATCGCTGGTTTCGGATGCCATTATCGTAGCACCCACTGCATAGATCGCAGCTTCAAAGCTACCTGGTGATACGATGGTGTCATTATCAATATGACCGCCGATCATACATGCTTTTTCGACGCGTTGAATGTATTCGGGAGTATGTACCAGTGTGAGATATTTTTCGCCGCTCTCGAGCTCCGTCTCCGGTAAATCGCCAAGTGATGTCAACCGCTTTTTATTTTCAGGGTGCATGCCCGTATCATGTTCCAAAAATACCGGATTATAGATTAATTGCATTCTGCAACCTTTCCTGCAACGTAATAAAATATGTATTTTATTATTACTTTCATAATAAACCGACTAAAATGTGCTTCTTTGATATGGGATGAAAGCTGTCAAGTAGTTTGAGCTGATAATATAGTGTGCATAGTTGTTGATTGTAAAATATCTTAACAGGATGAACCTTTACCTGCCAGCCAGTGGGCAGTATAAATTTGGAATCCTAAGGAATGAGGATTCCAGGTATAGTTTGCTTCTCGACTCCTCGTCATTGCGATCCTCCAGCTGGCGGAGTCGAAAAGTGGGTTAAGATGTGAAATATATCTTGCCAGAAAATACTTCAATTTCCTTCATGACTTCAAACAAAGAGCATTGGTTGAAAATAATATTTGTGCAGGATGAACCTGCACCTACCCGTTAGCTGGGGGTAGAGACGGGTTTATCCCGTCAATGGTTAAATTATAAAGAAATATGGAATACACTTTTCTCAAATTATGGTTTCATGAAAACAAAAAACACCTGATCGGCAGGACGGTGAGGGGTGTGTATTATAATAATTCAACCTACATTTTTGATCTTTCTTCAATACAATTTGTTGTTTCTATCAATGGGCAAAATCCGCTATGCTTTATTTCAAAGGAAGTAAAACAGGTCGAGAATAAGGATAATCCTCTTACGCTTTTGCTCAAACAGCATCTAATTAAAAGCTCAATAAAAAATGCAGAGATGAGAGAAAACGACAGAGTGCTCATAATAACTTGTGAAAAAGAATCCTTTTATGGAGAAACATTATACTACAAACTTATCATTGAGCTGATCCCGAGATATGAGAACCTGATCCTCGCACGTGTGGGAAAAAATAGGGATATAATTCTGGACTGCCATCGAAGGATACATATTTCAGATAGTGCGTTTCGGCAATTGTATCCGGGAATTCCATACAATTCTCCACCGACAATTGAAAAACCTTACATTTTTTCTGCGAGTAAATCCCAATTCGAAGCTTTATTTCCCGGGGTGCTTCCTGATTCGTGGAAGGAATTTGTTATACGTTTCAGTAATGCTCCAAAGTTTTTAAAGCACTTTTTTCGTGCAGATATGCCGGCAAATGAGATGTGGGAATTCATCAGTATTGTCCATGCCAAACTTGAACATTGGTCAGATAAATGCAGGATTTTTTACAATACAAAGAATAAATATCTTACTCTCTTTAAAGAGGATGATAACTGTCTTGAAATGAAGACTGTGAATGATGCCTTTGCCTATATGTATGAGCATGAGATCGTGCAAAATAGATTCCAACAAATAAAAGAAAGTACCATACATTATCACATGCGCGAAAAGAAGAAACTGCTTAGAACTCTCACGCAGCAGAAAAAAGATCTCGAGGAATTGAAGGATGCCGAATACTGGCAGAAAATGGGGGAACTCCTCAAGATCAATCTTCATAAGATCAAGGGTAGGATGAAAGAAATAGTGGTTACGGATTATTTTGAGGATGGGAATCCCGAAATTTTGATCCCCTTAAGAACAGACTGGACGCCACAGCAAAACATGGCACACTATTTTAAGAAGTATAAAAAAACACAATCCGGCAAAAAGAAGCTCATCAAGAATATTGCTGCTAATGAAAAGAAACTGGAGAAGCTTGAAGATCAAATTGCGGAAATCAATGCGTGCGAAAGTATAAAAGCTCTTGAGCCCATGCTGAATGAAAAGGAACCGGGCTCGGAAAAGCAGAAGAAAGCTGCTCCTTTTAGAAAATTTTCTTGCTCCGTTGAAGGTAGGCAGTGGGATATTTTTGTGGGACGTTCCGGCAAAGAGAATGATGAACTGACACTTCATTTTGCTAAACCAAATGACTGGTTTTTTCATACGAGAATCTATCACGGGTCACATATAATTATAAAAAATCCAAACAAACTCGAGCACCTTCCGGAACGGCTCAGAGAAATTGCAGCAGGCATCGCAGCATATTACAGCAAAGCAAAGCACTCCACAAAAGTGCCTGTGGATTTTACATTAGTGCGGTATGTAACAAAACCCAGGAAAAGCGCTCCCGGGTTTGTTGTATATAAAAATAACAAAACGGTGTTCGTGGACCCGATCGATCCAAGAACTTTGCAGTTATGATCTAATCTTCTATTTCATTATCCTCAAGCTGGCGGGTGTCATGAAATGTGAGGAGAGGTAATGCTGTGTGATAGAACACCTTTTTCGTCATACTCGGATGGAATAATTTGGAGAGCAATCTACGCTTGTGATGAAGCAGCGTAACCAGATTGATCTCTTTATCTTTGATATATTCCTCGACTGCTTTGAGTACATCCTTATCCTGAACAACATCAAAGAACATTATACCATTTTTGAATTCTTCTTCAAAATGTTCCTTCAGGTAATCCATAAGCATATTATCGATAAGATCTTTGTTTGAATGCTCCACATGCAGGCAGTGTATTTTCACCTTTAAGGGATCGAGTATGTCTACAAGATTTTCAACAGCAGATATATCCAACTCGTCAAAATTGGTGATATAGAGCACATTACGGATATTTGCATACTCAGTATTGTCAGGGATTGAGAGCACGGGAATTGTGGCATTATCAAGGATTTTGAGTGCAATACTTCCAAGTATTCTGTCTGATTTATGCCCTTGCCCCGAAGAGCTCATGATGACCATATTGGGATGATATGTATTACAGATATTCAATATCTCATATTCTACCATACCATTAATAACTTTTGTTTTGAGGTGTATGTTTTTTATCTCCTCATGTTTGAGCATTTTATCAAGTTTATCCTTCAAGCGTTTCATGCCGACTTTCGCGGCTTTTTCAATGCTATCCATTATCTCAGGATTAATAAGCGCCGAGCTGTCCACCACATCATCAGTCATATCTGTCGTTGCAATGGGATACATATAGGCGTGGAACAGCATGATCTCTGTTTCTTCCTTTTCGGCAAAATGAATCGCATAATTACATGCACATTCTGTATTTTCGGAAAAATCAACTGGCACAACTATTTTTTTCATAGGTACCTCTCTGGCTGTTTATTTCTTAAGGTTTTTAAAAGGTAAATAGGTCATAAAATCAGCATGATGAATGATGAGCCCTTCTGTGGTTCGAGTGAAGGAATCTCCTTCTTTGGAATGAACTGCGATCACATGGCATACTTCATCAGGTACATCACATGCCTGGGCAAGGGATACGCCGGTAAAGGCATGACGAAGAAGCTGACCGGATTTGCTGAACTTGATCGTATCGCCATCTTTTTCATATTCAAGGAGTTTGCCAACATCAGCAAGTATCGCACCTGCAACAACGACATCGAGGTCAATGGGAAGCTTATCGCCGAAGAATTTCTGCATAATTTTTGCTGACTCATAAGCAACATGAACCACTGCGCGTTTGTGTGCTATGAAGCTTACTTTGCAGTCTTCAACAAGAAGGGTGAAAGGAATCCTTTGGAGGTCTTCGGGTGTTAGCACACTTTTTTTGAATGCCAGTTCCCAAGTTGCTGCGACCTTTTCGCGAAGGTCTTCATTTTCAATCCAATCTAGCTCGGGCCAGAGTTCTTTAATCTCTTTTTTCATGTTTATTTACCTTTAATTTGGTTTCTATTAATGTTTTATGTGGTAATCGAAGAAGGTTTGCGATCTTATGCGCAAGATAATCTTCATGGGCATCCAGCTTTTCATCAGCATAGATGATCTTCCAGAGATTCTCAAGGACCTTTGTCTTTTCCTCATTGGAAAAATTTTGATTGATCAGATTGGTGAACTGCCATAGATCAATGCTTTCGTCGAGAGTGTGTTCGGACTTTTCTATAAGTGCATGAACTTCATCTTCGGATAGGGAGAATTCATTATTGAGGATTTCAATGATTGTGCTGCGTTCCTCCTCTGAAAA
>JAUWPE010000126.1 GCA_030611765.1 Candidatus Cloacimonadota bacterium
ATTTTTTACAAATTTACTTAACCTTGATTTTTTTCTATCTGCATTATTTCTGTGTATAACTCCCTTTTTAGCTGCCTTATCAATAAGAGAATGAGCTTGAACCAGTAATGTATCCATTTCTGCTTTATCGGTGGACTTCTTGATCTTCTTTATGATCGTGCTGATACTCTTTTTCACATAGTGATTTCGTTCCCTCTTTTTTTCATCCGAACGCAATCTTTTTTCACAAGATTTATGACTTGGCATTGAATCTCCTAAAATTTCTAATTTTGAGCAAGAAAATTACCTGATATATTTATTTGTCAAACTTTGCGACACCAAATTATCTCTTCCTTATTAGCCTTGCAAGTAACTTTTTCATCACAAATAAATTGAGCAATGCAATTACGCAGAAGAACAATATTAAGATTAGAATATTTCTCATTCCAAGAATGTTTATCATCCCAGTAAAGAGAGCTGCTACTCCAAAACTCATCAAGGTGAAATTATGAAAGAATATTTCAAGAAAGATGAGCAATAGTCCGGCGATTATCAAACACAGCCAAATTGCCATATCAAGAATTATTTCTCTTCTTTATCTTTATGCTCTTCAGCACTTTCGTCTTCTTCGCTTCTCGGTTTTCTTATATATTTTCTTTTAATTTTCTTTTTTGAACCATAATCATATCCATATCCATAGCTTGAACCAGATCCATAACGAGATGACTGACCATGCGAAGTTTTTATCCCAAGTACTGAAAAAAGTTTAGTGAATAGGATTATGATAAAATAAATCACAAAAAGTGCTGCAGAGATGAAGAGTAAAGAAATCACAAATGTTGTGAGAAAGGACTTGAATGCGCGTTCTGTGGCATCTGCGCGAGAAACGAAATGGGAGATGTCTATTTTAGCGTAAATATTCTTGGAAAACTTCTCCTGATCCCGCAACACCGTTTCCAGCGAATCAATTATTCTTTCGATTTTTATTATATTCTGATTGTAATTTTCCTGATCATAAGCTGTTCGAGCATTTTTGAAACCTTCATTCAGAATTTCTTTTCTTTTCTCATTATCCTTTATTCTTTCTTCAACAGATTCAGATAATAGCTGGTCATCTATTTGCACTAATTTTTCTTGATTTAGTTCTTGATAATTTCGCAATTTTCCAATAAGTTCCTTATACTTATCTCGTGGTATTTCAATCAACCAAGTGCAATTATTATCAGTATCAGTAGATATGAAATAGGTTTCTTCTAAATCATTCTCTGAAATAATACTTGCTATTTCTGATGTTACCTTTGTTACCTTTTTCTTTTCAGAAGAAATATACTGTAATTCAAGTTTTGTGTTGTATTTTGAATTCTCAAATAATTCACTAGCTTCTTTAGGCGTCTGTACCATTTTATCCGAGGGCTTAAGAAATTTATCAACGATTTCTGATTTGTTAAAAGCGATTATGAAAGATAGTACGATAATACCTAACATAATAAAATTTTTTATTCTTCGGGAAATAGAAAGAGCTACCATTAATTCTCCTTTGTTATATTGTTTTTTTTGTTTTTTTTGTTTCTCTTTTGGATATGAATCCATACGTAACCGTTGCTACGATCAGTAGAATTACTCCCAATAATACTGTCAAAATTTTTATATTTATTCCTATAATAAAAAAGTTATTTATAGAATCCAGATCAATAACATAAAGATAAATAGATAAACTGACAAAAATAACTGCAATCTTACCGGGAATATTTGAACTTGGTATTTTATGATGTTTCATTATAAGCAGGTATCCGCCAATCAAAATTGCTAATTCCAGCCCGATAATGCTGTAAAATGCCCAAGAAGGAAAATCACGATACACATAAAGATGTATCAGGATTGAGACTGTGAATATCTTATCTACAATAGGATCAAGTATTTTCCCTACAGTAGTGGATTGGTGTAAAACTTTTGCAAGAAAACCATCTAGAGTGTCGGTGAAACCTGCAACCAAAATCAAGATAAATGCCTGAATATTTTGACCATTATTAAGTGATATGAGCACAAAAGGTAAAATCAGCAGTCGAATTAAAGTTACAATATTTGGAATTGTAATCACGGTTTTTGGATCGAAATCCGCTCTTGCAAAGCCGTCTTTTTTTGTGTACATCAGTCTATGAATTTTTCCCTTACGATTTTGGCAAAGGTTTTGTCTGGAAGCTTAATAAATTTGGAAGTATACGATGATCTCTCAATTGCAATTTGCTCATATTTCTTCATAGTTTCAACATTTTCACCATCAATAGCAACATAGATTTTTTCATTACCTTTGATATATTGAATTGATAGCTTTTTCTCTGCAGAAAAAATAAAGGGTTTTACAAATTGATTATGTGGATTGATCGGTGTGAGCAATAGCACATTTGTATGAGGGAAAACGATCGAGCCACCGGCAGAGATATTGTAACCCGTTGATCCTGTCGGAGTAGAAACGATAATCCCGTCAGCTTCAATATCAAAGAGGTATTCATTGTCATCTAAAATTTTAAAGGTGAGCATTTTAGGATATTTACCCTTGTAGAGAACGCAATCATTCAAAGCAAAATTCTTTTTCCCAGGATTTGATACTGTGATGCATTCAATGACCATTTTTTCTTCAATCTCATACGCGCCTTTTTGAATTTCTGAAAAAACCGGTTCGAACTCATGCTTCTCACATTCAGAAAGAAAACCGAGCTTACCATGATTGAACCCAAGAAGTGGAATATTCTCTTTTAGAACTAATTTTGAAGCAAGAAGAATTGTACCGTCACCACCAAGTACAATAAGCAGCTCAATGTTCTCTTTGGTAAAATCTTTCACATAGGAAATTCCCTGTAATCCTTTTCTTTTTTGACTTTCCAAAAGTGAAATAATATATCCATTTTTCTGAATAAATTCCACGCGTTCTTTCAGCTTTTGAATACTTTTAAATAACTTTGGATTATAGAAGATTCCAATTCTTTTCATAGAGGGAGAAAAAGTAATTTTTGCCAAGATATGTCAACAAAAATGGAATTTTGTGGCTAAAAGGAATCATAGATGAGCCACGAAAACACCAGTCTTCACTACGTTTCAGTCTTCGCTACGCTACGCCCAGACAGGACGCCGTGGCAGGCACAAAGGCACACCCTGATACAGTCGTTCCCTGTTAAATATTGCCCGCCCTGTGTAATTGCTTTGCACCACTTCGTGGATTACATAGGGCAAGCATTTCACAGGGTAAACCTCCTTACCCCAGTGAAGTAGGTACAGCACTTCACGGGTCAAGCAGGGCAGGCGAAAAAAATACTACCTATTAATATGAAAAGTAATAAAAATAATTTTTGTGTCCGTTTGTGTTATTTTGTAGCTAATTAGAATTTTTTGTTAAAAGATTGACAGCTCAAACGAGCATTTCGGAATATATCAACCTAAATTTCAAAATATGATAATTATAAATGGAGGATTAGTCCTAATTGGTAAGGCAGCGGTCTTGAAAACCGCCGGGCTCTGCCCTTGGGGGTTCGAGTCCCTCATCCTCCGCCATTTTGTTCTTTTTGGAGAGGTGACCGAGTTGGCTTAAGGTGCGCGCCTGCTAAGCGTGTGTAGGAGTAACATCTTACCCAGGGTTCGAATCCCTGCCTCTCCGCCATTTATAGAAATGTGGGTCGTCGCCAAGTGGCAAGGCACAGGGTTTTGGTCCCTGCATTCGGAGGTTCGAATCCTCCCGACCCCGCCATTTTTTTAATCTTGGGGTGTCGTCTAATGGCAAGACAGCAGACTCTGGATCTGCCTATTGGGGTTCGAATCCCTGCACCCCAGCCATTTTCTCTTATTTCAGGAGCTGATGATAACAAAAAAAAACTATTTCCCCTTCGGGTATATCTTGCCTGCCTTTCTTATAGTATTCGCTTTCCGTCTCATACCAATAATACTCTCCTTCATCATCAGCTTCTTTAAATGGACAATTCACGGTCCTGAAGAATTTATTGGACTCCGAAACTATATTAAACTTTTCCAGGATCCCGTATTCTGGCAATCCCTGCTTAATACCTTCTACCTTGTGGTTTTTGTCGTACCGATAACTCTTATCTTGTCTCTTTTCTTTGCAAATCTACTTAATAGAACAAAAAAACTATCAGGACTTTTCAGAACAACTTATTTCGTACCCACGGTTACTTCCCTTGTTGCTATATCAATTGTCTGGAAACTGATCTTTTCTCCTCATGGCGGACTGATGAATCACGTGCTCGGTTTCTTCAGCATACATGGTTTGAACTGGCTTTCTGAACCTCAAGGAATTTTCACACTTCTCTTTGGCGCAATGGGCATCAATATACCCAATGCATTTGGTGGACCTTCACTCGCTCTTTTTGCAATAATCATTGTCAGCATCTGGAGGAGTCTCGGGTACAATACGATCATCTATCTTGCAGGACTCCAGAATATTCCGGAAGTATATTACGAAGCTGCAGAGATCGATGGTGCAAGTAAATGGAAACAATTTTTTAATATTACCGTCCCACTTATTTCTCCTACGACTTTTTATGTTCTTCTCATGACAACCATCACAACTTTTCAGGTCTTCTCACAGGTCTATTTAATGACAGGACCGCCAATAGGAGGTCCACTTGGAACAACAAAGGTCATTGTTTACTATATCTTTGATATAGGTTTTGGAGAATCTCAAAATCTCAGCTATGCAAGCGCAATTGCTTTAGTGCTATTTTTCATTATCCTTGGACTGACCATGCTCCAAAAAAGACTTGAAAAAAAGGTACAATACTAATGCTCAAAAGATATTTCGGCAAAGGTTTCTCTTATTTTATGCTCATTTTCTGCGGGTTGATCATGGTTGTGCCTTTTATCTGGATGGTTTCCACTTCCATGAAATCCCAAACTGCGATCAACAAAGGAAGTGTGGGCTTTATCCCTATTGAGTTTGTGAACTATTATGCTCATGATGGGAAAAAAGAGCTTTGTGAAATCGTAGATCAAGAGGGATATCTAACTGTAATAAACATCTATGACAAGGATAGAAAAACCTTCAAAGAATCATATGTAAAAGTTCCAAGCGAAAATATTAAATCTTCAAAACATCTGAAATTCCATTGGGAAAATTTTAAGGAAGCATTTACAAAAGTTCCCTTCGGCAGATATTTTCTCAACACTCTATTTGTATCTTTCTCTGTTCTAATCGGTGTGCTCATCACGTCATGTCTTGCTGCATATGCTTTTGCCCGTATGCGGTTCAAGGGCAGGGATTTCATTTTCTATCTATTCATTAGTATGATGATGGTTCCTCAGCCGATATATCTTATTCCATCATATTTTCTGCTTACAAAACTCGGATGGATAAACACTTACCAGGCACTCATTATACCCTGGATCGCAAATATATTCAGTATCTTCTTATTACGTCAGCAGTTTAAGACAATTCCACAAGACCTCTTTGATGCAGCGGTCATAGACGGATGTTCTCAGTTTGCGATTCTCTGGAGGATTGTCTTGCCAATCTCGAAACCAATTCTTGCGACAACTGCAATTTTCTCTCTTATCGGTAGCTGGAACAGCTTTATGTGGCCCCTCGTAATGACCAGCAGCGATAACCTCCGCGTGCTGCAGGTTGGGCTCTCCTACTTCGCACAGGAGGCATCTTCAAGCACTGCTCTTCTCATGTCTGCATCTACTTTCTCGATAGCTCCTCTACTTATTATGTTCCTTTTT
This sequence comes from Candidatus Cloacimonadota bacterium, assembly GCA_030611765.1. Taxonomy (GTDB): domain Bacteria; phylum Cloacimonadota; class Cloacimonadia; order JGIOTU-2; family JGIOTU-2; genus Celaenobacter. Next base: position 5,707 of record JAUWPE010000126.1, read on the forward strand.
GCACAAAAACAGATCATATCCAGCTTCATCTCAAGCGGTTTGAAAGGTTAAAAACTTTACAAACCTTTCCTTCTAAAAAAAATTAAATACATGGTTACTCACAAAAATATTCTTATTACAGATATTGGAAGCACAACCACAAAAGCGGTTCTTTTTCAAAAGGATTCTGATTCCTACAAACTCATTGCATTAAAGAATGTCGGCACTACTGTTGAGCGTCCACAAGAAGATGTTAAGATTGGAATTTTCGATTCTATACAACAGCTTGAAAAAAT
>JAUWPE010000189.1 GCA_030611765.1 Candidatus Cloacimonadota bacterium
GGGATGAAGTTATACAGCATGCATTTCAAAAAGATGTCAAAGCGATCATCAATGTAGGAACCGATGAAGCCACTTCAAAAAAGGCGATAGAACTGGCGAGGAAATATACAAATCTCTTTGCAACAGCCGGCTGGCATCCACATGACGCAACATCTTATGATGAAGAAAAATTGCGTTCATTGTTAGAAGACAAAACAATCGTAGCTCTTGGCGAGATCGGGCTGGATTATTATCGGAATCTGAGTCCGAAAGAAGTACAAAAAAAAGTATTTGAGGCACAGCTCGAAATCGGCATTGAAAGAAAATTACCTATCATTGTTCATGACAGAAATGCTCATGAGGACACCTTTGCAATTCTGAAAAAGCACAAGCCGGAACGTGTTGTGTTTCATTGTTTTTCCGGAGATTATAATTTTGCTCTGGAGGTTCTAAAGCAGGGATGGTATATCTCGTTCACAGGATCGGTCACATTTGATAGGGGGCATTACTATGGCATCATCCGGGATGTTCCCGATGATCGATATTTTGTGGAAACAGATGCACCATTTTTGACCCCATATCCCTATCGCGGAAAGAGAAACAGACCGGAATATGTTGAATATATTCTTCAGCACATTGCAGAGATCAAGATGAAAAGTCCCAATGAGATCGCCCAGCAAACTACTGAAAATGCAGAAAACTTTTTTTCATTGCATAAAAAACTTGATTAGAATATTGAGGTTAAAATATTTCGAACAAAATATAGAAATGAAATGTAATAATTCGTGGAGGAAGCCATGGCAGTAAAGATCGATAAAGAAAAGTGTGTTGGTTGTGGTGTATGCGTTGATGTTTGCCCTACAGAAGCCCTTTCTATCGAAGACGACATTGCAGTATGCGATGCAGATAAATGCGTTGATTGCGGTGTCTGTATTCCGGAATGCCCAACCGAAGCAATTTCAGAATAAGTAACCAAAATATTTAATATGAGCCATTCGCTCAACACGGATGGCTTCTTTTATAATATGATGAAATATATATTAATTTTCGCTATTATCATTACTGCTGTTAGCTGTGCAACTGCACCCGAGCCGCAAATAGCAGTTGATCAACCCTACGAGACCAACCATTATGAGGACAAGATCGATAGTTTAAGACAGCAGAATTATGACTATCAAATACAGGTCAATTCCCTGTATGAAGAGATATTAACACTTAAGGATTCAGTTGCCTTTCTGGGCAGCGCCACACGCATAAAAAAGCAAACTGATTTCCCTGATACGCTCTATTACGCAGGATATGAGTTTGATCTCACGAACGATCGAATCTTTCAGAAATTTCATTACTGGTATCAGGCAGAGCTCAAATTTGCCTACAAATACATCCCACGCACCACAAAATATTTTCCCGTTATCGAAAAAATTCTTGCTGAATATGAACTGAATGATGACTTAAAATATCTTGCAGTTGCAGAAAGTTATCTGAGTCCTTTGGCACATTCTTCGGCTGGTGCAACCGGATTCTGGCAGTTTATGAAATCCACTGCAAAATATTATGACATTGAGATGAACCAATTTGTTGACCAGCGTAGAGATATTTTTGCATCGACCAAAGCAGCATGCGAATATTTGAGCTGGAGTTTTAAAGCGCTTACAAATAGGGGAGTACCGGATATCCTGCTTGCAATCTGTGCCTTTAACTCGGGTTTGAGCAATATCACCAAAGCGATAGATGAACAGGGTGGTAAAGATTTCTTCAGTTTGATACAGAGAAAAGCAGAAACCGATGACTATGTATGGCGCACTCTTGCAGTGAAGTATATCATAGAGAATGAGAGTAAAATATTCACCAAGCCCTTTGAGAAAGAACCGAGTATTTATGAATCCTGCCGAATAGTCCCATTAGTTTTGGAAGGTCATTATAAACTCGATGACTGGGCACAGGCGCAGGGTACTGTTATTCGCGAAGTGTGGGAATTAAATCCCTGGCTGAAAATTTATAAAAGAAATAATTACACCCATTCACCTGTAAATGATGTGGTCATAAGCCCCGGGAAATTTACTGTTCTTGTTCCTAATAATTCAATCCTGAATGTGGATGAAGTTGCACGCATTGAGTGGCAGTTCATGGAAGAGAATAACGGATATTTTACCGAGCATGTAGTTAAGAGTGGCGAGAATCTCTGGGTCATTGCATCCTGCTATAATACATCTGTATCGCACCTTATGGGTATAAATGGGCTTACGTCTGCGACGATTTATCCAGGGCAAAAATTGAACCTTATTTCTTTAAAAACCAATCCAAAGAAATATTATGAAGTGAAAAAAGGGGATACGCTTTCGTCAATTTCATCAAAGCTGGGAATATCGTCTCAAAAATTGATACAGACAAACAGTCTTAAAGTTAAGCAAAGTAACGGACAGAATATTGTTCTTATCTACCCGGGGCAAAAATTGTATTATTAGTCGCTTAGGATTCCAAAATTACCAGCAAGTTATCCTGAAAATAAAGATTCTCGCAAAGACGCAAAGACACAAAGAACGCAAAGAAAAAATGAAGAATATTTTTTAAAACAATCTACTACTGTTTATAAAAAGAAATATCTATAAAATTCCCCACTTGGGAAGTGATCTTTTTCAAAACTCATTTTTT
>JAUWPE010000115.1 GCA_030611765.1 Candidatus Cloacimonadota bacterium
ACAAACATCATCATAAAAATCAAACGCGATGATACTGACGAATACTTCCAGATATGGCCAGGAGAGCTTGGTGTATATCTTGCCGAGGTTGAGAAAAGCCCGGAAATAAAAAAAGACGCAGTTCGCATTGAAAGTGTAAAACGTCTGGAAAAGAAAACTGGACTGGAGAATACTTTTTTTACATCAGTAAAGAAAATTTTCGATCATTTCGAGATCGATATTGATTATTATGTACTTCTATGTCTTTCCGGATATCCTTACCGTTTGCAGTTCCGTGAAGATTTTTCAATGGATATCTTCGATCCCACCGAAGGATATAACTGTGCATCATTTCTGTTCAAAAATCTCGGTCTCAAATGGGAAATCCATAAGAATAAAACAGAGAAATCAATAAAAAAAATCATTTTCAAAAGTATTGATAATGGCATTCCTATTCTTGCAAGAAATCTGTATGGAAAAGATGAATGGGGAATCATTACCGGCTATCAAAATAATGGTGATGAACTTTTTTGCCGAAGTTTCAGCGATAAAACACTTGATTATTCCATTGCCCCCAATGATCCTTCCACAGTAATAATTTTTAAGGATTCCCCTTCATTGCCATGCGATTCTGGTGACATCAAGGATCTTCAGGAGCAGATCATTGCAGCGCTACACGTGGCTGAGGAACTGCTGAACACCGATGAAATAAACGGTTATTATCTCGGAAATCAGGCACTCCAGAAATGGCAGGAAGCGTTGGACAATCATGTTTTCTATGAAAATCTTTCTGATGATGAATATGACAGAGTTTGCAAAATAAACTGCCAGCTTTTTGACAGATATAGCTACAACTTCCAGATGGCTTCCGAATTGTTTTCTGATATTATTCGTATCTTTGTAGAATCAAAAGAGCATTTGAAACGGTTGAGTAAATTCTACAAAGCTGAATCAAAAGTATTGGGAGATTGCCAGAGATTCATTCCAAAAACTTCAGAGGAAAATCTTAAGGATTACTGGAATAAAAAATCTAGAAGCAATGAGATAGTTGCCCTGATAAAAATTCAAAAAAAGAACCGCGAGATCATGGCAATTATGGAGAAACTCCCGCTTTTCAAATAATTCTTATATCAGGGATACCCCCAAAAATTCGATGAAGATTCTCTGGATAGTGCATGAATAAAGTGTTTGAGGACAATTCTTAAATTCTGGTTACCAAGCCCCAGCTTGGTAACCCATAATTCATATTAAAATCATCACACAATTTATATCTATCCCTGCTGTTGTCACTCTGAGCTTGCCTGTCGAGGCGGAGCGCAGACTGGTCGAAGGGTCTGTCCCACTTCGATCCGCAAGGCGTAAAGTAATGAAGCCGGATCGCTCTTCACTCCTCTCTCCTCTCTCCAGTGTTTTTGACTATTATGGTTATTTCTTTCTTTTACTATTTATACGGATAATATTCAATAAGTTTTCCTTAAAGTGTCATGAATATGAAAAATTTTGGGGGTATGCCAAGTTAGGTGCATTAATAATTTGACACAAAATTATAAAATTAAATATCTGTGTTCAAAACACGTAAGTATAAGGAGTTTCTAATATGGTTCGATTAACTCGTTCTCTGGTTATCGCCTCGGTTTTATCAATTTTGGTATTAGCCGGGTGCGAATTAGGTGAAAAAGAAAAGGATAAAACTCAAGTCCTCGCACAATGGGATGGCGGCATGATCACGGTAAAGGTCTTAAATGAACGCCTAGACCTCATCCCGCAATTTTATCGCCCTCGCGGTGGTTTCACTATCGAGCAAAAGCAAAAATATCTCGATGACTATGCAATCGAAGAGATTTTCTATATTGAGGCATTGAGCAAAGGAATGGAAAACACACAAAGCGCTCAGGAATTCTATCGTCAGAATGCCGAGAGGGTTATCCTTGATAAATATTATCAGGAGCAGATCAAAGACAAGATCAAGCCCACCAATGCCGAGCTTATGGCGTTCTATGAAGCACATAAGGATGATTTTTACAAGAAATCACCAACTGCAACTCTTCTGTACATAGAAACCAAAACAAAAGACAATGCAGACAAAGCATACCATGAACTTGTTGCAGGCAAGGATTTTGTTGAAGTAATGAATGAATATTCCACCAATGAGAACCTCAAGAAAAAGGGCGGTAGGATCACAAACATTAGAAAAGGTGGATATATCCCAAATATTGGTAGATCGGAAGAACTGGATTCGCTTATCTTTGCAGCAGATGTCGATGACATTATCCCACCGGTTGAGCTTAACGATGCCTTTCATATTGTAAAAATTGAAGAAGTAGATATGCGCACTATCCGTCCTTACGAAGAGGTGGAAAAAGATGTAAGCAGCCGCTATGCAAGCGAAAAAGAGCAGGTACTCCGAAAAGAAATCCTGAATAAATTATTTAAGAAGTACAATATCTCCATAGATACACTTGCGATTGAAGAAATAAATTTTGAAGAAGCGGACACCTCTGCTACAGACGGTAGTATTGTACTCATTGCATCCTCTGATCCCGAACTTGTTTATACTGCAAAGGATTTTGCCCATGAAGTCAGCATGTTCCCAATGGAACGAAAACAACTCCTTCATGAAGGCAATGCAAAGGTTGGTTTCGTCAATGAAAAAGCCAACAATAATTTACTGTATCATGATGCGATCAAGAAGGGGTATGAAAATCATCCCGAGATCGCTGACGAACTTCGCAGAGCTAAGATGATCGGCGCTCTTCGAGAATATTATAAACAATTTGTGGTGGACGCAGCCGTGGTTCCGGAAGAAGATATTGTTAAAGCGTATGAAGCTGATAAAGAACAACGCTATGTGAACGAGCCCCATGTCAAAGTGCAGGAATTCGTTTGCGAAAATCAGGTTACTGGTGATTTCGTACTCTTCAAAGCCAAGGAAGCACAAACCGATAACGAACTCAATGGGCTGGTGCAGGAATACTGTATCAAAACAACAAATGACGGCGTGATCGGTCCCATTTATGAAGGTGGTATCATACCCGGCGTCGGCAAAGACGATCGGTACCTTGAAAAAATATTCTCAGTGCCGGAAGGTTCTTTCAGCGATGTGTTTGAAGATGTAAAAGGAAATTGGGTGTTCTTCAAAGTTGTAGAATTTACCCCTAAATCCTATCGTAACATCGATGATGTCCGCACCGAGATAGAGACCAACCTTATGCGAAAAGCTCAAAAAGACCTGTTTGAAAATCTTAAAACTGAGATAAAGCAGAAGTATAATCTCATTGTTTATGCAGATCGTCTTGAAGAAAAGCTTACTGTTGATTCGCTCTTCACTCTTGCAGAAGGATCAATGACGCAGAAAAACTATGCTCGTGCTATCTATTACTATGACAAAGTTATCGAAGAATATCAGAACGGACAGGATGATTATAAGGCAAAATTCATGAAGGGTTTTATTTACTCTGAATACCTGAAGAATGACGGAAAAGCTATCGAGATGTTTAAAGAGGTGCTCGCCTATCCGAGAGAAGGTGTCAGAACCGATACCACCCTTCATCCCTCAGCACGCTATATGCTGAAAGCTCTCACAGGCGAGGAAGATATTCTCGAGAAGATCAATCAGCAGTCCGAACAGATGAATACTGATAAATAGAAATTTAGCATCCTTACATATACAAAGCGGAGCTCTTCGGAGTTCCGCTTTTTGATTGCTTATAACAATCGCCGCTATAAAACTTGACACTACAAATTGGATGAGTGTATAGAATTACAAAAATCTCAGGAACAACACATGGCAAAAGTGCAATTAGATAAAATCACGAAAATATACGAGAATACCTTCACTGCGGTAAAAGAAGCGGATATTATTGCTGAAGACAAGGAATTTGTCGTACTGGTCGGTCCATCCGGCTGCGGAAAAACTACTACACTGCGTATGATCGCCGGACTGGAAGACGTTACATCCGGAAAAATTTTCATCGGCGATAAAATTGTTAATAATGTACTTCCCAAAGACAGGGATATCGCAATGGTGTTCCAGAATTATGCTCTTTATCCGCATATGACCGTGTATCAGAACATGGAATTCTCGCTTAAATTACGCAAGACACCGAAAGCGGAGATAGACAATCGCGTAAAAACTGCTGCGGGACTACTCGGTATTGAGCAATTATTGGACAGAAAACCCAAGCAACTTTCCGGTGGACAGCGACAGCGTGTTGCGCTCGGTAGAGCAATTGTACGCCAGCCAAAAGTGTTCCTCTTTGATGAGCCACTCTCAAACCTTGATGCAAAACTCCGTGTACAGATGAGGGCTGAGATCATCAAATTGCATAAAAAATTAGAAACCACGATCATATATGTGACCCACGACCAGACCGAGGCAATGACAATGGGAGATAAGATCGTTGTCATGAAAGACGGACTGATCTTGCAGATAGATTCGCCAATCAATGTGTATAATCACCCAAACAATAAATTTGTCGCAGGTTTCATTGGAAGTCCTGCCATCAACTTCTTTGACGGCACAATCGGCAAAAAAGGCAGCCAGCTTCATTTTGATTTCGACACCTTTTCCGTTGATATTCCCGATAATTATGACGACTCCTTGAAGGATTATGTGGACAAGGACATCACAATGGGAGTGCGTCCCGAGGATATCTATCATAAGAAATATTCATCCAATGCAGAAATTCCTGCTGAAATGGATGCGATGGTGGAAGTTGTCGAGCCACTCGGTTCTGAATTTGTAGTGAACTTCCTGACCGGAGATATGACCTTTACCGGACGCCTTGAGCCAAAAGAAGAACCGAAAATGGGTGAAACCATGACCCTTGTCTTTGATATAAAGAAGGTTCATTTCTTTGATAAGGAAACAGAGGAAACGATCGTATAAATGTCTAATTCCAAATGTCTAATTTCTAAAGGTCTGATCGGGAAATCGTATGAAGGAAGAGATAACAAAAATCCACGACAATTGTCGTATACACATCCAATTTGTGGGTATACGCGACAAATGACGGGGATACAGTCGTTATGCCTATTTGTAGTAATAAGAAGTTTATCATCTTGACTTAAAATATAGAAATACGATTGGAGGAAAAAGTAAAAATGGAATACGATTCAAGATATTCAAAAAAGGAATTTTATTGGGGATTAAAACCTCACAATCTTGTTGTTGATTCAATCCAACATCTGCCTTCAAATGCAAAAGTTTTAGACTTAGGTTGTGGCGAAGGTAAAGCTTCTTTTTTTTTAGCAAAAAATAATTTTGATGTTACAGCAATTGATTTTTCAGAAGAAGGAATTAAAAAACTTAACGAATTTGCCAAAAAAGAAAATTTAAAAATTAAGGCAGATGTTTCAGATGTAAAATCTTATTTGCAAGACTGTGAGAAATTTGATGCAATCTTTGCAATGAATGTTCTCCAATTTATAGGCCCAAAAAATATCTTCACTGTAATTGAAAAAATCCAATCAAAGACAAATCCAAATGGGTTGAATGTAATTGCTTCTTTTGTTGCAGAAAATCCCAGACAAAAGAAAGTAGTTTTGTCAAAAGACAGATATTTTTTTGATGAAGGAGAATTAAGAGAATTATACAAAGATTGGAAAATTCTTTTTTACGAAGAAAAATTAGGTGATTGGGAAACTCATGGAGAACCAAAGCATAGGCATTTCTTAGTTAAATTAATAGCTCAGAAAAAATAACGCCCCAGAAAAATACTCTGAAATTTCCCTTCGGGACGTTGCACTAAATTTCAGCCCTGCGGAGAATATAACAAGGATTATGAGGTTACAAAGACTTGCAGACTTCTCCACCCAAATTCGCTTCGTGAACTTCTCATAACCAAATGTTGAATAAGTAATTTGTATGAACTGAGATGTAGTTTATAATGATAATATTTTTACGAAGAAATAGGCATAACAAGCGTGTCAGCGGGTAGGCTGGTCGGTGTTCTTTGCCTGAATCGTTCCGATTCAGGGTTTAGCAGTCTGTCCGGGCTGAATCGTTCCGATTCCGCCGCACACGCAGAACATTACGGGCAATTAAAAAAAGGCAGAAGTTGAAAGAATGTCGTGGATTACTTTTATTTGACATAAAGTTGGTTCTCAAGGTTCTGTTAAGAAGTTTGAAAAATGAATATGAGAGGATTAAGTAATGAAAAGTAAAAAGATAAATGTTCAAGATACAGAAATCACAATAACTTCAATAAATAACGAAGATTATATTTCGCTGACAGATATGTTAAAAGCTAAAGATGGTGACTTTTTTATTTCTGATTGGCTTAGAAATAGAAATACTGTTGAATTTCTTGGTATTTGGGAGCGTATCTATAATCCAAATTTTAATTAGGGCGAATATGCCACAATTAGAAATCAGGCAGGATTGAACAGTTACAAAATCAGCGTAAAAGAATGGACTGCTAAAACTAATGCAATTGGCCTAAAAGCAAAAGCTGGGAGATATGGTGGAACTTATGCTCATAAAGATATA
>JAUWPE010000050.1 GCA_030611765.1 Candidatus Cloacimonadota bacterium
GGAATGAGATGAAAGGCATGATGAACCACAAAATACACGAAAATAACGAAATAAAAATTTTAACTTTTGATCGAAATTTCATGGATTCCCAATACCCTGATTGGGAATGCGTTGTTATTGAAACTCTTTTTGGCATTCCCAAAGGGGGCTTTGGGAACGAGATAAGAGGTGTGTGCTTTGGTAACGAGATAAGAGGTGTGTGCTTTAGGAATGAGATGAAAGGCATGATGAACCACAAAATACACGAAAATAACGAAATAAAAATTTTAACTTTTGATCGAAATTTCATGGATTCTCATTCCCAATCCCCTGATTGGGAATGCGTTGTTATTGAAACTCTTTTTGGCATTCCCAAAGGGGGCTTTGGGAACGAGATAAGAGGTGTGTGCTTTAGGAACGAGATAGAGAGTGTGGGCTTTAGGAATGAGATAAAAGGTATGTGCTTGGAGAACGAGATAGAGAGTGTGGTTTTCAGGAAACAAAAAAAATGGCATGGGCTTAGGTAACTATGAACTACTTGAGAATACATTGAAGATTATGATTTTTGTATTAATATTTGATAAATTTGAGTTAATTAACAGTATAATTAATGAAGTACAGAATGAAATTATTAAATCCTTTTTCGTGCCTTTCGCCTGTCACGTCGAAGCGCAGCGTAGTCGGATGGTTAAAAATTTTAAGGAGTTAACATGAAATATATTTCTTTATGTGCAGCATTTTTACTTTTGAGCTCGAGCATCATTCTTGCTCAGGAGCTCACTCCGCAGCAAAATGCCCCATCATCTCTCTTTTCTTTTCCCTCAACTTTGCCAATCAACAATCTGAAGATGAGCCAGTCCATCAGTTTTTCAACAACCTATAACAGCGGAACGAAAAGTGCTTATTATCTCAGTAATTTCTGCAGCAGTTTCAAACTTCCACTTTCTGAGAAGCTGAATCTAGCATTGGATCTAAACTTTGTAAATTATGGAAAATTCGGCGTCAGCAGTCCCTTGATCTCAAACGAAAATACTAAGGTTTTACCCAACTTCAGTCTTGATTATGCTCCCACGCAAAATCTTAGACTTCATATCGAATTCAATAGTTTTCCAACCCATTATCATTCCTTTCGATAAAGGATTTGAATGTGGATCCTCCGGATAGGTTTAATCGCGATCATAGGAATTTTTATAGGATGGCTTTGCACTAAAATCATCTCGCAATTTCCAAAAAGACAGCATATTTTTCACTCAACAAAGTGTAATAACTGCGATACACCGATCAAACCTTTTCAACAGCTTCCTATCATTGGATATTTTCTTTCCCAAGGTAAATGCTCCAAATGCGGTGCAAAATTGCCTTCATTCGTTTTTGTTATACCGATTATCACTCCATTGTTGCTCATATTGCTCTTTGTAAAGTTTCATTTTTCCCTTTCCTTTTTTCAATATTCCCTTTTGATCATTGCTGGCATACTGATATTTTTCCTCGATCTTTATCACAGGATCATACCCGATTTGATCACATTGTCCATAATATTAGTTGCATTAATCTTCTCGTTTTTCAACGATCTCGGTTTTTGGGCAACGCTTCGAGGAGGTGCTTTTTGTGCCGGGATCTTTCTGCTGATCGCAATTATATTTCGTCTCATCACAAAACGTGAAGGTTTAGGCGGTGGAGACATCAAACTCATCTGTATGATCGGATTTTCCTTGGGATTCAAACTCACTTTTTTAACAATATTTCTCAGTTCAGTGATCGGAATGATCATCTATGCTTTTTCAAAATTTCGGCGCACAATGCTTATTCCCTTTGGATCATTCATCGTTATTGCTATGTTCGTGAGCATAATGACCGGCAACAGATGAATATATTAGCCACAAAATCACACAAAAGGGACACAAAAATTATTTTTGTTATTTTTCATATTTTTTTCGCCTGCCCTGTAAGGAGGAACGACTGTATCAGGGTGTGTTTTCGTGGCTCATCGATACTCTTATTAAATGGTATTTTGGAATCTGGGGTGTATGATGAAAGAATTCGATAAACTCGTACAGATAATGAAAATATTACGGGATCCCAAAAATGGCTGTCCCTGGGATAAACTGCAAACACCTGAGAGTCTGCGTCCTCATATGATAGAAGAAGTATATGAGCTTTCTGAAGCAATTGATCATAAAGATGATATGCACATGAAAGAAGAACTTGGTGACCTGCTGCTTCATATCGTGTTTCAGGCAAAGATCGCTGAAGATGAAGGTCGTTTTACGTTGCAGGATATACTAACTTCCATAAATGAAAAAATGAAAAGGCGTCACCCTCATATCTTTGGAGATATTTCTGTTAAAGATCATAAAGAAGTTGAACACAACTGGGAAAAAATAAAGAAAAAAGAGAAAAAAAGCAGAAAGTCCATTCTGGAAGGACTCCCGAAATCACTTCCATCGCTCATAAAAGCAAAAAGGATTCAAGCAAAAGCAGCTACGGTGGGCTTTGACTGGGATAAAATAGACCGGATCTTTGATAAGCTTAAGGAAGAAATTCAAGAATTTGAAGAGGAATACCGATCAAAGGATCATGAAAAAATGAAAGATGAGCTTGGCGATATTCTTTTTGCACTGGTCAACCTGGCTCGACGGCTTGAGATCGATCCTGAATTTGCTCTTGACAGGACAATAAAAAAATTTATAAAACGTTTCAACTTCATTGAGGACAAGCTCAAGGACAAGATTTTTTCTGCGGACCTCGATGAAATGGAATATTACTGGCAAAAATCAAAGGAAATTTCTGATGAAAAAAAGTAGAACTAATTCTCTTTTTATAAGATATTATTTTATCATTGGAAGTGTTGTAATAATTCTTTTCTTTGTGCTTTATACAAATGCTTTGCTTTTTAAAGTCAGGCAAGAATTAGAAGTTTTTCCAAAAATATATGCCAGATTTGCAGAAGTTTCTACTAAAGAAGATATTGAAAGTGATTTGCTTAAAATAATTCTAACAGAAGTTGTTCAAAAAGTTAACTACCCAATAATTGTTACAGATGATAAAAATGTTCCCAAATGCTGGAAGAATATTGCTCTGCCTTCCAAAGATATAGATTCCCTTTCCAGACCTGAGCAGGAACATATTAAGCAAATTATCCAGAAGATGGAAAAGAGAGAATCACATATATTATTACAAGAACCAAATACAGGTGAGATAATTTCTAAAATTTTCTACAGCGAGTCTCCAACTATTAAAAGATTAAAATTCTTACCGTATCTTGAGTTTATTACTCTTATATTGTTTATTGCAATTGGTACATTTGGCATAATCTTGATGAAAAAGAGAGAACGGGAGCATCTCTGGGTTGCATTAGCGAAGGAAACCGCACATCAGTTTGGCACACCTATTACTTCACTTCTGGGATGGATAGAATTGTTGAAATCAAAGACGGCGGAGTACAAAGATATCCAACAGATGGAAGATATTGTTCAGAACATGAAAGTAGATGTGCATCATCTTGAGAAGATCGCATCCCGCTTTGGAAAAGTCGGCTCGGATATTAAGATAAAAGAAGCGAATATTGAAATGACCATTTATGAAACCCTTGAATATTTCCGTGACCGCATCCCCAGTTCGAACAAGCAGGTAAATCTTAACTACATCCATCGTGCTGAAGACAAAGTCATCTGCTTTGATCCGGATCTCATCAAGTGGGCGCTGGAAAATCTGATCAAGAATGCTATCGATGCAATGAAGGATAAATCCGGAAATATTTTTATCATCACCTATGATAAAGAAGATAAATTCTACATTCAGATCAAGGACGAAGGTTGCGGCATTCCAAAAAAAGCCCAGAAACAGATATTTGATACCGGCTACACTACAAAAAATCGCGGCTGGGGTTTGGGGCTTGCTTTGACGAAAAGGATCATTGAAGAGTTTCATAATGGTAAGATATATATAACAAAAAGCGAACCGAATGAGGGCACTACAATAGAGATAATGCTCCCAAAAAAGAATAAATGAGGTACATATGTATATTTTAAGTCCTGAAGAAATGAGATATTTTGATAAGACTTCGCAGGAGCAATTCGGCGTAGAACCAATTATTCTAATGGAAAATGCAGGAAAAAAAAGTGCTGAGATCATAGAAATGGAAGTGCTGGAAGATACTGACTCTGTGGCTGTTATCTGCGGTACAGGCAATAACGGCGGAGACGGTATGGCCATTGCTCGATGGCTTCATAATCACGGATTTGACGTGTGCTGTTATGTCGTTGGTGATAAAGAGAAATTTTCTCCACTTGCAAACAAGAATCATTCAATTCTCCAGAAAATGCACTGTGAAATTCAATACATTTCATGCAAAGAGGATCTCGATAAGATAATCGACCAGTTCTATGATTTTGATGTGATCATCGATGCACTTTTCGGTGTTGGACTAAAAGGAGAGGTAAAGGGCTACAGAAAAAATCTCATAGAAATCATTAACGAACTAGACGAGATCATTGTAGCGATTGATATACCCTCCGGTCTGGATGCTGAGAAGGGAACTGTCGCGAATGTTGCAATTCATGCCGATGTAACTATCACAATGGCAAATATGAAATACGGACATTTATTATATCCGGGACGCGACCTTTGCGGAGAAATGTATATCGTTGATATTGGCATACCTGAACTTGCTTATGAGGAGAATCCACCACAAGCAGAAATTCTGTCTGATGTACTGCACTATTTTCCTCTTAGAAGGAATAATTCACACAAAGGTGATTATGGAAAGATCGCAATCATCGCGGGTTCTCCCGGCTTGACAGGCGCAGGAGTTATGGCGTCTGAAGCTGCGCTGGAAATGGGTTCGGGTTTGATAACACTTCTGCATCCAAAGAGCTTGGAGACTATCTTTGAGGTTAGTCTGCTCGAAGTTATGACAAGAGGAGTGACAGAAACAAAGCAGCACACCTTTTCTCTGGATGCACTTGATGAAGTACTTGATTTTGTGGAATTCTGTGATGCTGTAGCCATCGGACCGGGCATTTCCCGAAATGAGGAAACTGCAGAATTTGTACGGGAATTCCTTACACGGAACAATAAGCCGACAATTATAGATGCTGATGCGATCAATGCCTTTGAGAGAGATAAAGATGCGTTAAAACAGCTTGCAGGAAAGCCCTATATATTCACTCCTCACATAATGGAATTTTCCCGTTTGAGTGGTTTTACTATTGAAGAGATCAAGAGCGATACGCTCAAATACGTGAAAGAGTTCACAAAAAATTACAAAGTAACCATTTTGCTTAAGGGAAGCACTTCAATAATCGCTGATCCGGAAGGAAATATTACCTTTAACCTAACAGGCAACCCGGGTATGGCAACCGGTGGAAGCGGTGATGTGCTCAGCGGTATTATTGTATCTTTGCTCGGACAGGGCTTTTTTCCTTATGATGCAGCTCGAGTCGGCGCATTCATTCACGGCGAGGTTGCTGATATTCTGCTTGAAGAATATGAAGAAGCAGCGATCACTCCCTCCAAACTAATTGCAAACCTGCATCGAATATTTATCGAAGATAAGATAGAAGAATAAATTCTTATCATATTATAAAAAAAGTCCCAACCGAATGAACGATTGGGACTTTGTTATATCTGTTACAGGATTATTATTTGATAAATAACATCTTTCGTGTCTGAGTGAAGTTGGCTGTTTCAAGTTTATAGAAGTAAATTCCGCTTGGAAGTTCGCCTGGATTCCATATTGCGATACCTTCTTCACCTTGTATGGAATCAACTTTTTGACCGAGTATGTTGTAGATATTTATCTCAACAGGTCCATTATGATTTTGAATTCCATACTTGATCTGGGTTGAACCGTTTACAGGATTTGGATAATTCTGAAGCAGATAGGTTCCGACAACAGGTTCGTCATCATTGGAAACAATAACATTAGTATCGACAACAGCGCGCATCATCATATTCTGAGGGACGAACAGGCTGTAATCGAACCATGTTCCACCCGTATATTGCCAGCTTCTATCAAATGAAGGTCCATTTGAATCAAGACCGATCAGGTTTTCTCCACCTGCTTCCATCCAACCAACATAAAAATCACCACTGGATATTACTATTGAATAGGTATCGGAAAGAGTAATTATATTCCAATCGTTTGCAACTAAGGCAGATGTGTGTATAAGGAGAATCGGATCTATAAGTTGTGTGCCGGGCTCACCGTTAGGTCCATTATCGTCCCAAGCACGAACAATCATTTGCTGAGCTACATTAGTCATATAATATTTTATCCTAATTAATTTAACAGGATATGAAGGTGGAGTCATTCTTACTGCAAGGTTATCCATAGCATTACCGGAATAGTAACCGCTTTCTGCAGTACCATCATCATATACTAATTCTACAGCTGTAGCAATTTCTACATATGCAGAAGCTTCATTTGAATAGCCACTTTCGCCTTCATCATAAACGGCTGTGACGACATAATAGTTTTCTGTTCCAAAGCATGGTTCATAATCTGCATAATATGTAGTATCAACATTTGCAATAGGATCATCATAATCACCACTTGTAACACTGTGGTATACATTGTAACTAAGCGGTGAACTTCCACCTCCTTCTGCAAGAATTGTGGCGGTTATTGCGATATTAGTTAAACTAGTATAAGCTTCACAAATTTGTGTCCATTCACCTGAGGCAAAACAAAAGCTTCGCCCTTGATCAGTAGCATTTTCTGCAAGCAAACCCTGATTAACTGTATCAAAACCTTGTATTCCTACAAAAACACTTCCATACGGTTCTAAATTTATACCACTGGAAATTACGTCAACATTCATATATACATTATGAGGAATATCCCCAACGTCTTCAACAGTATAGAGAATAGCGCCCGGAAGTTCGTCTTCATCTTCCCAAACAAGAACATCAACTGTTCCCGTAATCTGATTTGGTGTAGCTGCACTATAAAGTATAAAGTTTACACTTTTTAAAGGAACTGCATAATCATAAGGATTTGTTACACGGACAGCATATGGTTGACAATCACTAATATATGAAGTCCAGCTGCCTGTATTGTAAACAAGATCTTCTGGATCCCCACTTGGAGGTTCTTCCCAGGTTAGGTCCACACAACATTCAATGCCATCATATACAGCTTGGAGGTTTATTGGAGGAATCAAAGGAGCAGGAACATAAGTGTATTTAAACATACCACCTGTAAACTGATCCAAGTTAAATGCACCGGCATATCCACATTCAACATTAGCCCAGTCTGTTGCCAGGAATTGTGTTCCGTCTGTTCCAGCATATATCTCCCAGGTATGTCCACCGTCAGTACTATATGAAGCACCTGAAACTCCGGGAGCTGCACCTGTACTTACATACATATTGTCAGTTCCCGGCACATAAGACATATCGTTAGTATAAACTGTTCCTGTTAGACTAACTAATGTCCAAATCTCGCCACCATCAGAAGTTTCATAGAGTGTGCCAGTACTGTATTGACCTTTATCCTGTAATAAACCGTTCATTGAGTCTTTGAACCATATGTTCACATAAGTAAGAGAACCTACAGGACTGCAAACAGTCCAGTTATAACCTTTGTTAGTAGATTTAAATACACGACCTTTATTTGTTCCACACCAGATTGTATCTCCAACTACATCGTAGTAGCCGACAATGCCAAACTCGCCTGTTAATGGATCTGGAATATTTCTGGAAGGAACACGAGTCCATGTTGTGCCACCGTTAGTAGTTGTGTACAGTTCATAATATCCATCTACAGGGTCTCCTTGAGCAAAACCAATATTCTCATCCCAGAAATGAGCGACATTCGGAAAGCTTGCAGCGTCTGTATACATGCCTGCATCACCCTGACGAGTCCAGTAAGCACCACCGTCAGAAGTATAATAAATACCTTGAGGATTTCCTGAATGCATTGGGCACCATGCCTTATTCTCATCTAATGCAAAAACCATAGCAGTTTCAAGGTTAGGGTCGGTAACAGTAACTTCTCCTGGTGTCCAGAGTTCACCACCATTTACGGTTTTTGTAAATTCATGAACAGCTGCACCAGCTGGGGTTCCATCATAAGCAGAAGCCCAAACAATATTTGAATCAACAGCACACATATAGTGTATCCCTCTTGAAGGCTCTGTAAAACCCGATGCTTGTTCTATCCAGCCATAATCTCTACCAGACTTCCCCAATTCATTAGAATTAGTAATTTGTACATATTGAGTTGGAACTTCAGGGCGTGCAATAACAACAGAGGTTGATAGAAAAACAAAGAGTATTAGCAAACTAATCGTAAGATTTCTTTTCATTGTATCTCCTTTCTTTTTTCATATTAATAAATAATGAAATTTATCTTCTTTGATTTATTTACCTGATGTTATGTCAAGCAATATACAATTTTAATTTATTAAATCAGCTGGTGAGCTGACTACTATTGTTGCATTTTTTATTATCACAATCTTGAAGCCCTCAACAGGATTACCGTCTCTATTTACCAATTTTAAATTTTCAATAGAAATACTCACTTCGCCTTCTGCAATACCTTTGAAAGATACGGAAAACAAAACACCACTTCCATTCACTGGTTGATTATTTAAATTATTAACCAAAACAATTCCAATATTCAAGCATTCCGCTTCCTGTTTTGTGTATGTGATCGGTTGTAAACCATCCCAAAAATTGCCAATAATGAAATATTCTTCAGGGACTTCGATTATATCGGAATCAAATACGATTTCCGCAGTGATTCCGAATAGATCGGATACATCAATAATATTAATAAAAAGTTGAACACTTTCACCAATACTGATTGTGTTTTCTGCTGGAGTAATCGTAACAGATAAATTCTCAGATGGACTTTCTAATTTCGAACAAGAGAATAAAACAACGCATGTTATAATTGATATAATTAATAATAATTGTTTCTTTTTCATCATTACTTTTATTTCATTAGTATCATTCGTTTTATTGATATAATCTTGTCATCCAATGTTAATACATATAAGTAAATACCGTTCCCAACTCGATTATTATTCAGATCTCGACCATACCAGTTAATCATATTTTCACCGGAATTTCTACTGCAAAGATCTAATTTTTTTATTAATTGCCCTTTAACATTATAAATACTTATATAGCCCGACTGGACATTGTCTTTCAGCGAAAATTTGATTGTTGTTGTTGCAGAAAATGGATTTGGATAAGTTCCATTGAGAACATTTTCTAATTCTGGTTCTATTGTATGAAGTTTGATTCTTCTTGCAATAAAATTTTTTATAATAAGATCAGACTCACTATCACCGAGAGAATTATATATTTCAATAAAATTTCTTTTATAAGAGTCAATATCTACCTGCGGATTTTGAATATTTAAAGAAACATAATGGCTTTTTCCCATATTCAATCCTATAGCAAGGACATCGCTGATATCAACAATTCCATCGCCATTACAATCTGCTGGAGCTGCTGCCTCATCCTCCCATAAAGCAGGAAATTCGTTAGCCATCCAATTATAGGAAATATTTTCTCTTGCATCTCCAGTTGAACGGAAATATATACCAATGGGAAGAATGTCAAGTGTATCCACAATACCGTTATTATCTGTATCTCCCGGCCAAATTTGCGGATAAACATGAATATAATCCTCTTTATTTATTGTAGAGGTAGAATCATTTTCATCTCTGACGGTTAAAGATATTGAATATTTTCCAGGATTCTGGTACGTATGGATAGGATTTTTCTCTGAGGATGTTTGTTCATCTCCAAAATTCCAGTTCCATTTTACTATTTGAGAAGAAACGTTTGCAGATTGATCAATGAAATGTACTTCGTGCGGAAACGTGCCGGTTACATCATCAGCAGTAAATTCGGCTTTAAGCTTAGGAAAAGTATCGACAATTGCTCTTATCATGAGGTTTTGTGGTATACCTGCGGAATAATCGTACCATGATCCTGCGGAATACTGCCAGCTTCTATTATAAGAATAAACATCATAATCTACGCCGATTAGACTGCTGTTGGAAGCTTCGACCAAACCAACATAGAAGTCACCACTCTCAATGATAATATTGTAATTTTTACTTCCCGGCAAAGTGATAATATTCCAATCATTGGCAACAAGATCATCAGAAGGAATTATATATGCAGGATCAATAAGAGGTGTTCCAGGTTGACCCTCAGGACTGTCATCATCCCAGGCAAATACGATCAAATCTTGATTTATTTCAGTGAGGTAGTACTTAATCCTGATAAGTTTTACAGGGTATTGATCAGGAGTTATTCGAACTGCAAGACAGTTTCCTGCTGCACCTGCGCGGTAACCCATTTCTGCTGTGCCGTCATCATATGCATATTCTACAGCAGAAGCGATCTCAACATATGTTGAAGCTTCATTTGAATAGCCACTTTCGCCTGCATCATAAACTGCGGTGACTGCATAATAATAGGTATTTCCAGCTTCTACAGTTTCATCAGTGAATAAAGTATCTGCGGTATTTCCAATAGGATCATCATTATAGTTTCCGCTCTCTAATCCACGATATACTTTATAGCTGTTTGGAGGAGTGACTGTCGCCCAGGTTGTAGTACATCGAATTCCCCATTCTCCATCAGGAAGTTGATTTGCTGCTGCTACGTCCGCCCATGTAGCCCATGCACCGCCAGTTAAAACATAACTATGTTCACTGGGGACAGTTGATTCATCAAGCGCACAGTCAACAGTACTGGAGCATTCAAAAGCAAGAATGAAGCTGTTCTGTACGATCCAGTTATCACCGGAAACGTCATAAGTGGCAGCTGCGCCAGCGGTTGTGGTTATAGGCATTGTATAGGTAGGTGTGGAAGAATAAGAAGCACCTTCTTTTTCATACACGCCAAGTGTAGTAGGACCGGCTAGATCTGAGCTGAATACAGTGAATTCCAATATCTGGCATTCTCCGCCGACAGGGAAAGAAGCACCCATATAACCTGAACCTGAAGTGAAAGAAATTGCAGTTTCAAAGGATCCGTCATCCCATTGCATTGCGCCACCCAATCCTGCAGGAGCATCCCAATCGAGGTCAACAAAGCCAGTTTGTTCATTATAGTCTGCAATCAGGTTCGTGGGTGGTAAGACATCCAAAGTTGCCAAGACCTGAAAATTATCAACATGGAAACCAAAGGTTGTCGGATTATCAGAATTGCTATGCAGTCCAACCCGGAACTGAACGGTTGTCCCGCCAAGTGCAGACATATTAGAATATCCTGGCCATCCCTCAGAGAAGGGAGTCCAATCTGCAATGCTACCGGTGTAAACATAGTTTGTACCATTTGGATCACCGGTAGGATTACTTACAGACCACCAGTTACTCCATCCGGTTCCATCATCGTGTCGGACTTCAACGTAGAGATAATCACAATCCGGGAATGTGCCGTCATCGAGTTCTGTTTGTACATACATATCCCAGGTTATGTCTACATCTTCTGGAAGATCAAATTCCGGTGTGATGTAATAATTATTCATATTGGGATTATAGGTTCCGGTATTGGGATCAAAGCAACCGGCTGCATGAGTTGATGAATGTGCTGCAGCATCTTCATAGATGTGCCAGAGCTGTCCACCCTCAGGAACATTTGAGAAAGCATCAAAACCAGTTGCATCGTCACCGGTATTATAGAATGAAGCAAGTGCAATATTATCAACAAAAACACCGATCAATGCAGGATTATCAAGAGTGCAATAAGCAGGATCAGAAGCAAAGGCAAAGCTGATAATTACATTTTCGCTAGAGTAGCTATCTGGAATATTAATAGAGGTTGAAATCCATCCGCCAGTTGAACCGCCCCAGCCGGGAATACCTGGAATACCGGAAGGGCATTCACCATGCTCAAAACCGAAACTGTACATACTGGAACAGTTATAGGCAGGAGTACAATCTGTAAGCACAACTGCATCGGCATAATCCTCAGTAGCAAGGCGAATTCTTACATTGAGACCATCCCATCCATCAAATGGAGCTGTTGCACCTGCTGGATCTTCAATTGCACGGAATTGTTCGAATGATAGCACAAAGCTACCATCGTGAGGTAACATAATTGGTGGTGTATCCATAACCTGATACCAGTGATCGAGATAGCCGCCTGTAGTTCCCACATCAGGATCACCCATCCACCATGACATACCGGAACCGCCATAGGCGTTATAGGTGTCAATATGCCACATTGGAGGGGTTGCTGTTGCATCCCATGTTGTCCAATCGAGAGCACCTGATTCAAAATCTTCAAAGTAAACTTCAGTCAAATCTCTGCTCTTGTCTGGAACTGGTATCATTGGTGAATCAGTTCCAGAAAGGACAGGTTGCTTATTTATATGTTGTAATTTGACCTTTGGGGCTTCTGCAAAAGCAATACCGGTCACAAGTACGAGAAGAGCAAAAACTGATATTACCTTTTGCATCTTTTATCCTTTCAAATCTTAATATTTATTAGACGTTGATTATTTTAGGTATTTGCTCCTTTCATGGAACAAAGAGACTCGGAGTCAAGTTTTTTAAACCTCATTATAAATTAAGGAAAGCTTATTAATAATAATATATATGAGCTTACTCTAAAAAGGTTATTATTAGAAATATGTTGGAAATTTTTCAACCATTTGGAAACCATTACTATCCTCCTCTCGTTCCCAAAGCCCACTTTGGGAACGCAATGTCTTATCGTATTCCGTTACCAAGCAGGGGCTTGGTAACGAGAGTAAAAGTTGGTGGTTAATGAAACAAAAAAAGCATTAACCGTTTTATTTATCCCGTGAAATGCTTTTCTTTTTTATTTCACTGGGAACGGTTTCTCGATTTCTTAAATTGAACTTTTTAGAGTGGACTCATATATATATAAACAAATACAAAAAAAGAAAGGGAAGAAGGCGAACCTTCTTCCCTTGATTTATATGAGTTTCAACGCGAGTTACTTCATCAAGATCATCTTCTTTAGGAAAGTCTTGCTGTTAGTCTCAAGTTTGTAGAAGTAGATACCATTAGCAAGCTGTTTACCGTTCGCAGTACCATCCCAAACAACCTTATGATCAGCCGAAGGATCAAGCTCATTATCGAGCAAGGTCTCGACTAACTGCCCTTTTATGTTGTAAATAGTCAGTTTTACATGAGATCTCTCTTTCAGACTGAAGTTGAAAGTTGTGGTGTTGAGCATTGGATTCGGGAAGTTAGCATACAGTTTGGTTTCTGTGACAGGTGTGTCACCACCAGTAGCAACTCCACTAACAAGCACAGTAACTGGTACAGTTACAACTCCGACATCAGGATCAGACACTATTTCGATAAACGCATTTAGTATTGTACCAAGAGGGTAGTCCACTGTATTGAGGAATACTGAGAGGGTTGAGTCTTCACCGGCTGGAATTGTTCCTGATAACGGATCTACAATAATCCAAGGAGTTAAACCAGGACTTAATACACCCTGAATACACCAGTTGTAATCAAGGGCGGGATTCAGATCTGTAAGTAGACTCCAGGAGCCGCTGAAGTACATCCAGGCACCTTTGTTCGGTTCCATTGGACCTGAATCG
>JAUWPE010000120.1 GCA_030611765.1 Candidatus Cloacimonadota bacterium
CATGAATAAAGTGTTTTCGGAGAATTCTTCGCGGAAAATTACTTTTAGAAAAACTGTTAATTTGTATTTATCCTTGCTGTTGTCACCCTGAACTTGCCTGTCGAGGCGGAGCGGAGCGCAGACTGGTCGAAGGGTCTGTCCAACTTCGATCCGACTTCATTCCATTACGCCGTGATAAAGAACCTCAGTGTGACAGTGCTTTTAACTATTATGGTTATTTCTTTCTTTTACTATTTATACGGATGATATTCAATAAGTTTTCCATAAAGTGTAATGAATATGAAAAATTTTTGGGGTATGCCTGATATATTTTAAAAATCTGCCCTCACTTCCATCTTTAGCTGATATCGCGGATCAGACTGGGGATATTTTTCTAAATAATACTTTAGAAATCCAGTCACATACTTACTGAGTTTATAATCAAACTGCAGCGTTACTCTTGCGTTCAAGCCGGCCCGCTTACTGTAGAGGATATTCGCAAAGTAATCGGATCCTTCCCGCTCATTCTGCTGCAAATGAAGCTGAGCCGACAGGTGATATTTCGAACCTGCATTATAGACAAATTCCGGCTCGATCGTATATGAAGTTATCTTATAATCGTCCGTACCACCGAGCTTTGCACCATTTTCAATATCCAAGGAAAGTTCTGAAGAAACGATCATATTATAACTGAATTTGTATGCAATATCCGTAGAAATTCCCCACACTTTAGAATACAGAAAATCTTTGGTCTGATAATTTGAAATAATATCAACATAGGAAATTTCATTCTCAAAATTCCATTGCTTCACATTATAAAAATTCAGCGCAGCATTGTAAGTGTCTTGATCCAGTTCATCGAATTCATTTTCATATTGATTATCGATCTTTTTTACTTTCTCATATAGTACACGCATCACGATCCTGTTCTTCACGATATTGTACCAAAGCTGCTCCTTATACCGCTGATAACCATAATCCGTATATTGTTTATTCATCAGAGCGCTTGGTTTGAGAAAATAGAGATCCAGCTTATGCGGAGTTGTAGATTTTTCCTGAATCGCAATATCTGAGCTGAATACAAGCTTATCTAAAAGCTCATTAATACCTTTGTCTTTCAGGGTAATCCCTCTCGATGGATTAACCTGCACATTCCAGTTCATTTGAAGCTCTGTGATCGCCTGCGGTGTTCCAACTATGGTGATCTCATAGTCATAGTCACCATCTTCCTGATAAAAACCGAGACTGTCATACAGACCGTTTCCATCCCCCACATAGATGAGTTCCTTCACTTTTGGATAAAGCTCGATATTCCCGATCTTGTAATTCACACGATTAGAAATACTGTTGTTAATAAGATTACAGGAAAGCTGCGAATTCAGAAGGTCAAAATTGCTGTTGCTCTCTCCGGTACAATATTGATTTGTTCTATGAGAATAATCCGCTTTGAAATTTGTCGTTCCCTTTTGATAAGAAAATCCGGCTTTGTATAGTTGTGCTTTTTTATAATCAAACCAGTCGATCTTCAGACTGTCAACAAACTCCTGTTCATACTCAAGATTGATGTCTGTATTCCAGATGGCGGCAGAGAGTCCGTAAAAATATTTTACATTGCTGAAACCGAAATCCAGCCCTCCTTCATTAGTGAATTTCCTATCTGAAAATCCGGCATTCACCTTCATGAAACCGATCTTATAATTCCCATCCAAGGAATGTATTCTTTGAAGGAGTTCTTCTTCAGCAGTACCCGAAGTAGATTCGTTTTCTTCATGAATATTTGAAAATGTGTAATTGATCGAAGGCATGAAAAAGAGAGCGGAATTCTGCAAATAGGAAAAGGTATTTGAAAAAGTTTGCTGTAGGACGATATCCTGCATTTTTTTATTGTAAAGCTGCACTTTGTTTGTTACCCATTTCGGAAGAGAGAACTCAATAGAACCACCGTATTCGGATACTGCAACTGTATCTGTTTCTGTAAAATCAGATGCTTGATACTGTGTCTTTGCAGATTTTACTCTTGCCAGAGAATGGAAATATTTGTCATGCGCTCGATAATACGCTGATGTCTTCACCTTACCATTGTAGAAGATCGGCACGTTTAGATTTAAAGAATGGTAATGAGAAAAGCCGTTATTATAGTCATCATCAATTGCAGAAAAACTATTCTGATCAAAATCAGTGAACATCCCTTCAGAAATGAGTTCAAACTTGCCAAAAGCAACTTTTGCTCTCAGATCAACATTGGTGCGCTTCTCCGGGAAAGGAAGCTGTATCTCCGGAATATATTCTCCATTACCTTCCCCAACCCATTCATATTGAATATATCCTGATTTATTATATGAACCATTTCCAGCTCCCACAAAGGAAAAACTCACGAGATAATTTCCTGTTGAATCAAAACCCACATACACATAATGTGAATCTGCCAGAATGTAGTTTCCCTGCCCAACCGCAAGAGAATCCACACCGCTGATGCGCGCTTTGTCAGGATCGTTTCCTGCATTTTTCAGTATATCTTTCTCTTCCTCTGTAAGACTGAAATTCAAGGGATTTTCTTTATCATCATTATTACTCAGAATTTTTACAGAGATATTTACTGCCTCATCTAATAACGCGATATTGCCTGATCCGAGATAAAAATTACTTCGATACTCTTCCGCAGTGTACTCATAATCAGCAATGATGTAGGATTCCTCAGTAATGATATTGTTATTCTGAAAAGTGATCGAACCCTCATTATAATCAATAAAATAATCCTCACCGCGATTAAGCAATGTTCCGTTTAGATATATTTTCTCTGTTCCGGAAAGCACACGCACATTTGAGCTGTTCTTGCCGGGCAAATAATAGGGACCCTGAATGCCTTCCGTTCCGTAAAAAGAATAGCTTTTGAAGTCCCCGTTCGAAACTGCTGCGGAACCATTTACCTTTTGAGGTCCATTCCATTGAAAGGTCACACCTTCCAATTTGTAATCATAATTTGCATAATAGGTATCGTCGAAACGAGCAAAAAAATCACCGAACTGCAAGCTATAATTCCCGGAATATACCTTTATGAACATCTTATCAAACTCACTGAGCTTTTTCGTCGTACCTTCTGTGGAAATTGGAGTGGTATTATCTGATAGTTGTGCTTTGATGAAAACATTTTTGGACAGCTCTCCATCCACCTGCAAATACAAGGATTGATCAAGATCCATATCCTGCTTATTGCCCAATGAAAGTGAAAAACTCTTACTTCCGGAAATATTCAGGTTGGTTGAAGTATCATATTTTTGTTTTTGGCTTGAGGATTGCTTTTCCTTTGATCCCGGTTGTAATATATTATCCTGTGGCGTATATTGTTGAAAGGAGTAGAGCAGACTTTTGGGAAAGACTTTGTAGGCGATCTTAACTTTTTCTTCTGGCTTGAGCACTTTTAAGAATGAAACAACACCCAGCACATAATCAATGGAATAATCTTTTCCTTTACTAAGGATGGAATCTTGATAACTCACCTCTTCGGAGTCAGTTATGATATGATCGTATCCAAGCTCATATTGTATTTTTTCAAGTTCAATTGTGATGATACCGATCTTATCCAGAATTGAGAATTCTTCTGCATGAAGCGTGTTGCACAGGCAGAAAATTATCAGCAAAAAAAAGATTGGTCGAATAAAGTGCATTACCTCTAATTCTTTGGTAAAATGAGTGCTAATACTATATAGAGGAATACTCCGGCAGCAAAGTATAATCCCAGTAGCAGAAAGACAATTCGAACAATGCTCACATCCATATTAAAATGTTTTGCAATACCCGCACACACCTGATAGCACTGCATTACCCATATTTTTAGCGAGACGATTATCATCTTCATCAATGAGGATATCAACCTCATTTTCAAATTTGCGGGGTATGATCAAAGCGGCAATAATATAGAGAAAAATTCCTGCACCACCAAAAATGGTGAAGATGACCCATATCAAACGGATCAATGATACATCTACATTAAGATATTCGGAAAATCCGCTGCACACACCCGCGATTTTTGCGTTCCTGGTGTCACGATATAACACCTTATTTGCCTTCATGAGTCTCTCGCTTTCTTGTCGAAAGATAAATTACATTTCTTAATTCTTCACTATTTTTTGCATTGAACCACCGCTTATTAAAATTATGCTCTTTCACGATCTGAGCTATGGACATAAGCGCACGTAAATGGAAATTGCGTTCATCCATCGAACCGATCAGAACAAATACTGTATGAACAGGTGGTTCACCCTTTTCAAAATTAATACCATCCTTGCAGCGCACAATAAGTATATCAAATTTTTTCTCTCCCTTTACGATAATATGAGGAATCGCAAGTCCGGGTTCAAGAATTGTCGATGACTGTTTCTCCCTTTCAATAAAGAGATCATGAAGTTCCTGAGATGGAATATTCAAACGCGAGGAGAGTTGCTCGGAAACAATATTGAAAAACTCCTCTGCTTCCAATGAGTGCTCAAGATCAAGAATAATTGCAGATTTCGCTATTTTATCAAACCTGTCCTCAATAATGTTATCACGCCTTATAAGGATAACTTTGAGTTCATCTGAAAGGGTGCTGCTGGCAATCTTTTTATTCGTTATTCGCTCAACTATATGCACCAGCGCAGACTTTCTTTGTACTCTCATTCGCACATAAAAAATATACCAGACTATACAAAGTATGATAAAAAATGCAGTTATGATAAGCGGGACCGTGCCCATCTTAAAAATAAGAAAAGCATATATGATGATCGCAATTATCTGTAACCATGGATAGAGCGGCGACCTGAAGGATGGCCGGTAAGTATCGATTCGGCTTTCCCTCATAACGATCAGCGCTACATTAGTGTAGAGGAACAGAATGATCTTCATGGTTGAGGCAGCTTTAACCAGATTCTCGAAATTCAGGAAAGCGATCATTACGATCATAAATGCCGCAGTAAGTATAATTGAGCTAAAGGGCGTTTGACTTTTTTTGCCCATTTTCCCGAAAATTCCAGGAACCAATCTATCTCTGCTCATTGCAAGAGGAAATCGGGATGCAGAAAGGATGCCCGCATTTGCGGTTGAAAAAAACGCAAACAGCGCTGCGATGGATAGGACGATCATGCCAATCCTTCCAAGTACGATCTCACCTCCCTGGGAAATTGGTGTAAGAGAATTTGCCAGTTTACTTGCATCGACCACTCCTACTGTAACAAATATAGTTGCAACATAAAAAAACATCACTACAATAAATGCGATCAACATACCCATTTTCAGATTCTTCTTGGGCTTTTTGATTTCTTCTGCAACACTTGCCACTTTGGTTAAACCTCCGAAGGACACAAAAACAAGACCCACGACCGGGATCACTGAACCAAATCCTTTGGGAGAAAAAGGCATGAAATTGTGTAGATTGACTTTTGTAATACCAACAGTGCAATAAAGCAACAATATAGCAAGCAATGACAATACAAGGAAAATCTGGAATCTGCTTGTATGCTTTACGCTTTTTATATTCAGCAAGGCAAAGAATATACAGAAGCCAATCGCGATTATTTTTATATGAGTTTCCGAAAGCACGGGGAACAGCAAATTTGCAAATGCCCCGACACCAATAAGGGCAAATGCGCTTTTAAGCGCTAGACTGAACCAGCTTGCAAAACCACCTAACGTGCCGGCAGCAGGTCCCATACTCCTCTCAATATAAAAGTAACTTCCACCTGCTTTGGGCATTGCAGTTCCGAGCTCTATCTGTGCAAGCATACTTGGGATCACGATGATCCCGGCCAGAATATAAGCTACAATCACTGCCGGACCGGCTTTTGCAAAAGCGAGTCCTGGCAGTATGAACAGCCCGGAGCTGATCATCGCACCTGTTGCAATACTGAAAACATCAAGAAAATTGAGTTTTTTCTGTAATAATTTCTTCTTCTCTGCCATAATTACTTGGAAGCTATTGGAAAAAAAATGTCAATCTTATTTCATAATAAATCATGCATACCACCAAAAATTTCATAGACATGGCAACTCCAGATAGTGGAATACGGGGAAAGGAAGATGGAGGGTGGAAGAGAGAAGAAAGAAAAGAGAAGATCGACCTGCCCTAATATTTTTTTGCAGACTGGACTTCATAGCGAAGCAGATGGAGTTCAGAATGCACGATACACAACCCGAATCTAAGGTTGTTCTCAACTTGAACTTCTCCTTTATTCTGAACTCTCCGCCAGCTGGCGGATGAAGTACAGTCCAACCGACTCAAAATTGTTGACAATTAGAATTGCTCATTGGAATTACATTCAGGAATTTAATATGATAAAAAAATCAGTATTTGGTAAAGAAATATACGAATATTCCGGAGTCATTCA
>JAUWPE010000109.1 GCA_030611765.1 Candidatus Cloacimonadota bacterium
GCAACAATAATATATTAATAATATAGATATAACTCAAGTTTCGCAGTAGATATTATAAAAGGTTAAATATGATTTTATATGTTTGTTTGCTATTTTACTTATATGTTTTGGAACGATAACACTGAATGGTTTTGGAACGAGAAGACTGAAAGGTTTGGGAACGAGAAGACTGAAGGGATTGGGAATGAGGGAAAAGCTTCATATTAATTTTTTTGCATCTTTCGTGCCTGCCTCGGCGTATCCGCCAACTGGCGGAGGAGACTGGTATTTCGTGGTTCATAATATTATACTCTTTATAGCAAATTCGATAATATCCTCACCAAATTTTGCAGTTCTTTCCTCTAAATCGAATCTCTTTTTATTTGTCATTTGAAATTTCATTAGAAATTAGATATTTGAAATTAGATATTCAAATTTAACAGGATGGAAATTGTTTAAAATAATCATATTGAACCTTAATAATATCTATTGCGAAACATGAGTTATTTATAGTTCTCCTTTTAATGCAGCAAGTGCAGCAGTGACAGGGCTTGCCAGATAGGTATCTCCATCACCCTGCTTCCCTTTGAAATTTCTGTTTGAGGTTGAAATTTGTACTTCACCTTTGCCAGTCATGCCGATCTGTCCTGATGCACAGCCACCGCATCCGGGATTTGATACAATAGCTCCGGCTTTGAAAAGTATATCGATCAAGCCCTCGTGAAGCATCTGACCATAAGTCTCTCTTGTGGCAGGAACAACCCGTAGCATTACGCCTTCTGCAACATAATTATCTTTCAGAATATCAGCAAGATAGCGAATATCTTCAATCCGGCCGTTAGTGCAAGAACCCACAAATACTGATCCCACTTTTAATCCTTTGAGTTCAGATACATTTTTGACATTATCGGGTTTTGGTGGACAGGCAATCTGAGGTTGTAAGCCAGATACATCTATCTCGATTTTTTCTGAATATTGGGCATCTTCATCAGCAACAATGAATTTCTGATCCTCGCCTGTTCGCTCTTTCAGCCATTGAGTTACTTGAGCATTTTGCTCTGGGAATGCAACAATGCCGCCCATTTCCGTCATCATGCTGCATAAAGTGATATAATCTGTAAAGGTCAGATACTGTAAGCATTCGCCATAATACTCGATACACTTTCCGAGAGCTCCTTTACTTCCGATTTTTTTTAGGATGAAGAGCACAAGATCTTTACCTGTTGCAGGATATGAAAATGTACCTTTCAGATTGACTTTTATAGTTTCCGGAACTTCAAACCATGTTTTTCCGGTTCGAAATCCAAATGCTATGTCCTGGTCCCCCATTCCCTGTCCAAAAGCATTCACTGCTCCAAGAATGTTGAAGTGGCTGTCAGTTCCGACAAGCGTTCTGCCCGGTCGTGCAAATCCTTTTTCCATGAGAATGTGTGTGCCAATACCTGCATCCACATCATAGACTTTGAGTCCATTTTTGTGAGCAAAATCACGGCAAATCTGCTGATTGTTTGCATAAGGAATAGTCTTGGCAGGAGCAACAGTATCAAAGGTGAAAAAGACATTTTCTTTATCAGGTAGTTCTGCATCGGGATAATGCTTTTCTATATTTTTAACCACATTTGGTCCACCAAAATCACGAGCAGTGCGGAAATCAAGCTTCATCCACACGATTTTTCCTGCCGATACCTCTTCGTCGGAATGGAGCTGAATTATTTTTTCAATAATTGTTTTTCCCATACTAATCCTAAGAAATTTCTTCAAGCTCGACAGTAAAATGTCTGAGCAATTTTGGTTGATAGGTTATGCGTAATCCCTTGAGCATATGCCTGTTATCCATAACTTTCTTCACTGTTTGAACAACAAAATCAAAGTGTGATCTTGTATACACACGACGAGGAATTGCGAGCCGTACGAGTTCGAGCTCGGGGTAGATAGTTTTACTGGTTTTTTCGTCAATATATGCAAACATAAGACCGCCGATCTCTGCACTGCGAATGCCACCTTCGATATACAACGATACAGAAAGAGCTTGTCCTGGAAAAAATTCTTGAGATATATTCGGAAGGATCGAGCGAGCATCGAGATAGATCGCATGACCGCCGGGAGGTTGCACAATTGGAATTCCTTGTTCAAGGAGACTTTCACCCAGATATGCAGTTTGCTCAATTCGATATTTCAGATAATCCTCGTTCAAGCCCTCTTGAAGCCCTATCGCCACAGCTTCAAGATCACGCCCAGACATTCCGCCATAGGTTCTGAAACCTTCTGTTATGATCAATCTGCTTATCATTCGCTTAGCAAGTTCGCTATCCTTCATTGTGATGAATCCGCCGATATTGACCAGCCCATCTTTTTTTGCGGACATTGTCGCACCATCAGCATGAGCGAAGACCTCTTTTGCGATATCTTTCACAGATGCATTTTCATAACCTTTTTCTCTCAGTTTGATGAAATAGGCATTTTCAGCATAACGGCATGCATCAATAAAGAGTGGCACATTATGATTTTTCCAGAATTTATACACCTGCTTGATATTCTCGAGTGAAACCGGCTGCCCGCCACCGCTGTTATTTGTGATAGTGATCATTGCAACAGGAATGTTATCCAATCCAACTTCATCAACCAGTTTTTGAAGTTTGTCAATATCAACATTACCTTTGAACGGAAAAGTGCTTGCAGTATCCAATCCTTCATCTATAACGCAGTTTACAGGGATTCCGCCATTGTTACGGATATTGCCTTCCGTTGTATCAAAATGGATATTGCTCGGCACATAATCGCCGGGCTTTAAGATCGTTGAAAAAAGTAGCGCTTCTGCTGCGCGTCCCTGATGTGTTGGGATCACATTTTCATATCCAAAGATGCTCTTTATTGATTCCTCAAAGTGCAAATAGCTTCGGCTTCCTGCATAGGATTCATCACCGCGCATAATCCCAGCCCACTGTGAATCACTCATCGCAGAAGTTCCGCTGTCTGTCAGAAGGTCGATGAAGATATCTTCAGCTATGATATTGAAAAGATTGTATTTTGCCTGCTTGATCTTATGTATTCTTTGCTCTCTACTCAGCATTTTGATAGGTTCAACCATCTTTATCTTGAACGGTTCGACAGGGTAATGTGCCATGAATTTTCCTTTATAAATTACTCTTTTGATGCGTTGTTCTCGATGAATTCAATGATCTTTTCTGAAGAAGTACCCGGCGTGAAAATCTCTTTGATACCGAGGGATTTAAGATAAGGAATATCATCCTCAGGAATAACTCCGCCACCAAAGACAGTTATATCTTCTGCATCTTCCTTTTTGAGGATATCCATTACCTTTTTGAAAAGCACATTATGAGCTCCTGAGAGAATGCTCATTCCGAGAAAATCCACGTCTTCTTGTATGGCAGATGCAACGATTTGTTCAGGTGTTTGACGAATGCCTGTATAGATAATTTCATAACCCGCATCTCGAAGAGCACGGGCAACGAATTTTGCTCCTCTGTCATGCCCGTCAAGACCGGGTTTTGCAATTAAAATTCTGATCTTCTTTTCCATCTGTCTCCTAATGATTTTTTAGCCACAAAAACACACAAAATTTCACAAAAGTATTAAAAAACTTTATGATTTTTAGTCAAATCATAATTACTACTCTACCAGTTACCACTCACCACCTTTACAGCACAAGTTGTTCTTCATATTCACCGAATTCTTCACGTAACACATTACAAATTTCACCGAGTGTTGCATAGGTTTTTACTGCTTCAAGAAATACAGGCAAAAGGTTCCCTTCTGTACGTGATATCTCGCGAATTTTTTCAAGACTTTCATGCACTTTTTTCATATCTCGATCAGCTTTTACTTTATGTAATTTTTCCACCTGAAGCAGCTCAACTTTTTCGTCAACTTTCAGTAGATTTTTCGGTTTTTCCCCTTTTGTTATGAACTTATTTAGTCCGACAATAATACGCTCATTTCTCTCAATCTGTTTTTGATATTTATAAGCACTATCCTGGATTTGTTTTTGCACATATCCTTTTTCAATTGCCTCTACCATACCGCCCAGTTCATCAATTCGCTGAATGTATTCCTCTGCCTGCTTTTCAATATCTCGAGTCATTTTTTCAACAAAATAAGAGCCGGCAAGAGGATCAGCTGTATTTGTGACACCGCTTTCATATCCAAGTATTTGCTGCGTACGCAGTGCTATTCTCACAGAATCCTCTGTAGGAAGTGCAAGGGCTTCATCTCGTGAATTTGTATGTAGGGATTGAGTGCCGCCAAGAACAGCGGCAAGAGCTTGAATTGTTACTCTGGATATATTATTGTCCGGTTGTTGAGCAGTAAGAGTTGATCCAGCAGTTTGTATGTGAAAACGCAGCATTTGAGATTTTGGATTCTTTGCATCGAATCGATCTTTCATTATTCGTGCCCATAATCGTCGTGCAGCACGGAATTTAGCAACCTCTTCAAAAAGATCATTATGGGCATTGAAAAAGAAGGAAATACGTGGTGCAAAATTGTCAACTTCCAACCCTGTATCTATAGCTGCCTGTACGTATGCAATGCCATCAGCAAGTGTAAAGGCAATTTCTTCTGCAGCAGTTGAGCCGGCTTCTCTAATATGATAGCCGGAAACAGAGATGGTATTCCAGTAAGGCACATTCTTTGAACAATACTCAAATATATTAGTGATGAGTCTCATCGAAGGTTTGGGAGGAAATATGTAAGTACCTCGTGCAATATATTCTTTGAGGATATCATTCTGGATCGTACCTTTAAGTTTATCCGGCGTAACACCCTGCTTTTCTGCAACTGCAATGTACATCGCAAGAATGATCGCAGCAGGCGCATTGATGGTCATCGATGTTGATACTTTATCAAGAGGAATGCCGTCAAAAAGAATTTCCATATCCTCAAGAGAATCAATAGCAACTCCGACCTTCCCCACTTCTCCTGCACTCATTGGATCATCAGAATCATATCCTATTTGAGTACAGAGGTCAAAGGCAATAGATAAACCGGTCTGCCCTTGAGATAAGAGATATTTATAACGCCGGTTTGATTCTTCGGCAGTGCCGAATCCTGCATACTGACGCATTGTCCACAGACGCCCCCTGTACATTGTGGGTTGAACTCCGCGTGTATAAGGATAGAGTCCAGGATATCCAATATCTTTATCATAATCAATGTCAATAGTATCTTCAGGTGTATATAAGCGTTCAACTTCCTCTGATGAGCCGGTAATAAATTCTTTTTGCCGCTCAGGGTATTTATCTATCAGCTTCTTTACGAGATCTTCATATTGCTTTTTCATGTCTACCTCTAAGTTCCTTAAAAAAGCTATTTAAAAAAGACACCTCAATGGTAGTAAAGAAAATTAAAGTGTTTTTGATTATTTGTTACTTTCAGAGAAAAAATATTGATTTAAATAATTGATTCTTTTCATCAAAGCAAGATTTTTTTTATAAAAATTAGCCAGATTATCCAAAGCGAACTTCAGATTCCTACCTTCTTCTTTCAGAATTCTTTCTTTATCTTTAATAAAATGTCTTTCTATTTTATCTTTTAACTTTTCAACAAAATACATGAAATAGATCATTGAATTATTCTCTTCATTCAGATAATGATACGCAATTGCTATATTGAAATATACTTTGGGATATTGGTTATATTTTATCTCTGTTTTGAATTCATCCAAAGCACTATTCCAATCGCCCTTCAGGGAAAGTAAATATCCTTTCCAGAAATGGAGTTGTGGATAGTAAGGAGAAATCTGCTCCAGTCTATTGTAGGTTTGAAGTGCTTTTGCATGCTCATCATGAAGGGTATAGAGCAATCCCTGATGGTATAGCAGATCTGGATTGTTGGGAATGTATTTGTATGCCTTTTCAGCTTCAAGAATTGCGACTGTAAGTAAATTGCTGTCTTTTAATGAAAAATATTCTTCAGACTTTGAGAAATACTCTAAACCTTTTACATTCAGATACTGCTGGAATATGCAAACTAGTAAAACGAGTATGAATAATATTAATATATATTTGGTTACAGATTTTGATTTCTTTTCCGAATCATTCGAATAATTGGCTGATAAAAAACCTGCAAGGATAAAGAAATAGATAAGGATAGGCGGAATCCGCATCGTGATGGAGAATAGATTATGAATTAATAGAAGTATCAGCGAAAATGCAATCGCATTAATGAAAAATTTATTATTGGAATTTTGGTTTCGTTTATATTGTTTAAAAAGTGCTATTAGAAAAACGATAAGTAGCCCAAGCCCCAAAATACCTGTTTCTGTCCAGACCTCAATAAATTCATTGTGGGCATGAGATATTATATCCTCCTGACCGAGCAGTTTATAATCACTAAGCCGATATTGTGGAAATTCTCGCACAAAGGTTCCCAATCCGCTTCCAATTAACCAGTTATTCCTTATATATTCAGCAGTTGCTTTATAGATCCTGGTTCGGAATGTTACAGTTTGAGGTCTGATTGTTTTAAATATAAAAATGGAACTAATTATAAGAATTATTAAAAGTACTGAGGAAATGGCTATGTGCAAGGTTTTATGCTTTTTAATTGAAAACACGAAATAGATGCCGAGAAGTAAAAGAAACAAACTGAGCAAACCACCTCTGGATTGTGTCCACAGCATAAATATAAGAGCAACGACTAAGCTGGCGAGTGCGACATAACGAATCCATTTCTCTCTCGATCTCTTCCATGAAAACACGATAAATCCAATTGTAACAAGTAGATAACTTGCCAGATAATTTGCATTTGCCCAGGTCAATTGCAAACGAGAAAAATTTGAAGAACTAGAAAACTTAGTCTGCAAATATACACCAAACACTATTGAAATAATGAAGCTGAAAAGAAAAGTATTGCT
>JAUWPE010000134.1 GCA_030611765.1 Candidatus Cloacimonadota bacterium
GTGCTGTCCAATCCGCCGCTCATTGCCACTGCGATTTTCTTCATGCTTCACTGCTAATAATGTGTTCTTTTTACGTCAAGTTTATGAAAGTAAGAGCTGTTCTTCTCGGTAAATTTGACAAAATTTCATGGCACTTGCGTTTTACTAAACATGAATTTATTCGGTAATGAAACCCCGGATCAACCTAAGAAAAGATCGCAACTCGCAGACGAGAACATCTTTACTGTCTCTGAAATCACCGCTCATATCAAAAATATTCTCGAAGCAAACATCTCTTCTTTGTGGATCAAAGGAGAAATCTCAAATTACAAAAAACACTCGTCGGGGCACATGTATTTCACATTGAAGGACGAGAACAGCAGTTTGTTATGCGTCTTCTTCCGCCAGTTCAATAATTACCTGCGCTTCGAGCCGGAAAATGGAATGGAAGTGATGTGTTACGGACAGATCAAGGTTTATGAACGGAGCGGACAATATCAGCTATATGTGAACCAGATGCGTCCTCTCGGTATCGGGGAGCTTGAGATCGCATTCCGAAAATTGAAAGAGAAACTTGAGGAAGAAGGATTGTTTGACGAATTTCATAAAAAATTAATTCCTGAATATCCAACCCGGATCGGGATTATAACCTCGCCGACAGGCGCTGCAATTCAGGACATGAAAAATATGCTGTCGCGAAGATTTCCTGTGACAATTCTTCTCTATCCTGCCCGTGTTCAGGGAGATGAAGCAGCACGAGAGATCGTTGACGGAATAAGAGAATTCAATAAAAGAAAAAATGTTGATGTGATAATCGTGGGACGCGGCGGCGGTTCTATCGAAGACCTTTGGCCCTTTAATGAAGAGATCGTTGCACGTGAAATATTTGCATCAAAGATTCCCATTATTTCTGCAGTCGGTCACGAGACGGATTTCACTATTGCAGATTTTGTTGCAGACCTGCGTGCACCCACACCCTCAGCTGCAGCAGAACTTGTTGTTCCGGAAAGAACTGCGCTCATGAGTACTCTCGAATCCTATGCGGATCGGATGCAGAATATTCTCAACAACAGAGTTCACGAGCATTCAGTTCAATGTAGAGAGCTTTCATTCCGCCTGGAGCGAAGACATCCTGAAAATGTGCTTATGAACTATTCTCAGCAGCTCGACGACTTGCACATGCGTTTAAGAGATTCGTTGGGCTATCTCGTGGACATTCGCTTCGATCTTGAGGAAATGAAGATAAAATTTCTTCAATCTCTGAAAAATTTATATATAGACAAAAATACCAAACTCATGAATAATCTAAGTGCTCAAATGCGGTATGCAATGAGTGAAAATTACACAAAAACTCACGACAGATTTATTAATCTCAGCGCAAAACTTGAGGAGCTCAATCCCTTAAAAATATTAAAAAGCGGCTATACATTGACGAAAAAAGGAGAGCGAATCCTAAATACCATCAAAAATGTGGCTGTAGATGACAGCTTGGAAATCCATTTCTATGATGGCACATGCAAAAGTACAGTAACTGAGGTTCAGAAAAAAACAGAAAATGAAATTCAGTAGATTTCTTATAATTTTAGTATTGCTTATTTTTGCAGGAACTGCCCTTCTGCAAGCAGAGACAAGAAGTCTGTGGGCTACTGCATGGGATATCAATACTCCACAGAAAATTGTGAAAGTCGTGAAGACTGCTGCCGAGTACGATTTTGATGCCATTTTTGCTGAGATACGCTACCGCGGAGATGCTCTGTATAAACCGAACCGATATGACAGAACCTTTCCAAATCCAGAACCGATCTCCTATTTTGTAACCATCGACGGATTTGACCCTCTCGCATTTCTTCTTCAAGCTGCACAGAATTTTAACATAAAAGTATATGCGTGGATGACCACCTTTGTAGTCACTCCGATTTATACACACAAACTGCCGAAAGATCATGTTTATTTTACTCATCCCGAATGGATATGCAGAACCAATAACGACGAGCCGATGATAAGCCACAATGGAGGTGAAGGAGCATACCTCGACCCGGGCATTCCTGAAGTGCAACGATACACACAGGATGTCATTCTTGATGTGGTTGCAAACTATGGCATCGACGGCATTATTCTTGATTACGTCCGCTATCCGGGCGGTGAATATACATACAATTCACTTGCCCTTGAGCACTTTATCGAAGATGTCTCAGAAAATAATTATACGAATAATTATACAGAATGGAAACAAAAGGTCATCTCGGATTTCATTCGGGAAACAGGCGCAAAAATAAAATTTCTTAAACCTGATGTTGATTTTGCAGTAACTGCAAAGCCCGATAATCATGATGCTAAATACCGTTTTTATCAAAACTGGGAAGAATGGC
This sequence comes from Candidatus Cloacimonadota bacterium, assembly GCA_030611765.1. Lineage (GTDB taxonomy): Bacteria > Cloacimonadota > Cloacimonadia > JGIOTU-2 > JGIOTU-2 > Celaenobacter. The sequence goes on from JAUWPE010000134.1 coordinate 2,349, forward strand.
TTCAGTTTAAAGAACTCGATCATGTTCACCTGATGATGTACACAAAATCCGATGCTTCATTCAAAGATATGCTGGAGAAAAATCTTAGTAAGGTGAATTCTCTTAAAATTGCCATCTCTCTGCGCGCATGGGACGAGCAGAAACGCTACAGATCAGAAGATATCCAATCCAAAATACGCATTGCCAAAGCTGCCGGATTTGATAATATCTCGCTCTTTCACTTTGGCGGACTGGTCGCAAACGGCTACCAGCTTGCAGATACACTGACTGTAAAATAATCATGAGAATAGATGTATTATTGGACAAACTCTGTATAGTAAAACACCGCTCGATCGCAAAAAAAGCATGCGACAAAGGACTCGTGCTCCTCAACGGCTCAGAAGTAAAACCATCTAAAAAAGTACATGCCGGTGATAATATAAAAGTCACACTCTATGGTTTCATTCTGGAGTGTGAAATCACAGAAATACCCAAAGGAAATGTTGGGAAATCAGAATTGCAGAACTATTATAAGCTGCTTGTGAAAAATCAAATAACCTGACAAACCCTGAGCAAACCAAATCAAAAAGTTTGACACAAATAACCCTGTGAACTTAAATTATAAAAAAAGAATGGAGGCCAACAATGAAAAAGAAAATTTTTTTATTGAGTATTTTTTTAGTGCTTTTTGCAATTGCCCTTTCTGCGGCGCCGGTTTCATTTCAACAGGCAGAACAAACTGCAAAGCTGAAATTGCAGGTCGAAGATAAAAACGACTTTATCATCAAGGATTTCTACGAACTAAAAGGAAATGACAATTCGATCCTTGCCTATGTGTATCATCTCGATCCACAGGGCTTTATTATTGTAACTACAGATACGGATATCATTCCGATTCTCGGATATTCATTTTTGAATAATTTCGAGGAAGTTGAAGAGGGCGAATGGACACTCGGTCATCATTTTGTCCAGCTCGACCTCACGCTTCGTAATGAAGCAATTCCCTACACATCCTCTGATGTCATCGCTCAAAACAATCTTCTCTGGGATAAGTATGAAAGCAAAGATCTGAATTATTTCATCACCCAAACAAAGGATAGAGACATTTATCCTCCTGCCGGTTCTACAACAACGGGCGGATGGATAGAACAACTTTGGCATCAAAGTTATCCATATAACATGTATTGTCCCAACGATCCTCAGACTGGGCAAAAATGTGTGGTCGGATGTGTTGCCACAGCAATGGGCATGATCATCGATTATCACAGATATATCGGCGATGCCTTTTTTGACGACTCCGACGATTATCGTTCCGGTTATAGTGCCCCCTATATCTACATTGATGATGATCATGACACACTGAACTTTCCATCTTGGCCCGAGCTGAATATTCTGTTGGATGAACTTCGTACTACTTATTATGTAACCAATACCCCATTAAATAATGAGATGAAAGCCGTTGTCTCCTTTGCATGTGGCGTTTCTGTGGAAATGAATTATTCATCAAATGGCTCGGGCGCATATTGCTCCGATGTTCGATCTGCGCTTCTGTATAAATTTGATTACGACACTGCGACACATTATTATTCATCTCATCCAAACTTTTATTCTCAAATGCAGCAGGATATGATGGCAGCCCTTCCGTGCGAGATCGCTATTTTTGATGAAAGCGGACAAGGCGGTCATGCGATCAATGTGGACGGCTATAACACCGGAGAAGATACCTACCATTTGAACTTTGGATGGGGAGGATCCTATAATGGTTGGTACACGCTTCCTGGTGGAATGCCTGCCGGATTTGCCTCTGTGTCTAATGCTGTCATGAACATTCAGGGCGGCATTTATCCATTCATTGAGATTGATGAAGTATTCGCTGTAGATATCTCTGGTGATGGAGACGGACAGGTTAATCCCGGCGAAACTGCACAGATACGCATCCGTCTTACGAACAGACAGAGCTTTTCAACTGCAACAACAGTTGTCGCAACACTTGAATGCACCGACCCACGTGCCAATGTGACTGATCCGACAGGAACCTACAACAACATCCCACCCGGATCATACCAAATCAATCTGTTCGATCCTTTCGAAGTTGAATTCGGCGACGGCATCGGCGTGTGTACAATTCCCTTCACTTTGCATGTAACCAGTAATGGTGGCTATTACGCAAACCTTGATTTTGACATCGAAGTTACACTCAATCTTGCGGGCTGGCCCGTATTGATAACAAACGGTGTGCCCGGTTCTCCTGCTATCGCAGATATAGACAATGCAGACAATGATCTCGAGCTTGCATGCGGAGATAAGAATGGTAATATTCATCTCTATAATATGAGCGGTACAGAACTCAGCGGCTTCCCTTATAACACAGCTAATCAAATCTACGGCTCGGTCGCACTTGCAAATCTCGATGGCGATGAAGAGCTTGAGATCGTTGCCGCATCCCGCTCAAATAAAGTTGTTGCACTTAATCCTGACGGAAGTATTGTTTTTGATTATACAACTGACAGCAATCTGCTCTGTACTCCTGTCATTGCTGACCTTAACGGTGATGGCGTTCAGGAAATCATTGTTCAGACGATCACAAAAAATCTCTATGTCATTGACCAAACCGGAACAATATATCCGAATTTCCCTGTTATGCTTCCCAACTTCATGTATAGCGGGGTAGGCGTTGCAGTGGAAGATCTTGATGGAGATGGGGCAAAAGAAATACTCGTGCCCTGTAATAATGGCGTTCTATATTGTATAGATACTTCCGGCTCGACCGTTTGGTCAACAACTCTTTCCGGCACTCCGCGCTGTTCTGCAACTATCGTCAAATTCGGCGAAGAATACAAGATCGTGATCGGCGTTTCGAATGGGCATCTTTATATCCTCAATGCTGACGGCTCAGTACAGCATGAATACACACTATCCGGAGATATTCGAACCTCGCCGGTTGTTATCAATCCGAATAAC
>JAUWPE010000040.1 GCA_030611765.1 Candidatus Cloacimonadota bacterium
GAGCCATCAGGCAAGCTTTACTTCAGTCTGGGGCAGGCATTTTAGAATTTAATTCTTATCAAACAGGCATACCTCCAAAAATTAGAAAATTAATTTATAGAAGTTCATCAATAAATGAACAGCGATATATTTAATGCTGAAAATAACTACCCGATCTTTTGGAGAAATCTTTTAAAAAACAAAAGGACATGTCATTCCCGTGAAAGCTTGTCCTCCGCCAGCTGGCGGATTGGGGACGGGAATCCAGTTTTTTTGTTAAAGATGAGAAAGTGTGATGTAATTAATGATCAATACGAGTTTATTAAATAATAATAGCATGCAGATATGGGCAGATTTTCGCTGATTAAACAGACATACCCTAATAATTTTGGCATAGATTCTCTAAAAAGCCCATGAATAAAATTATTCAATGTCATGCTGGGGTTCTCGAAGCATGTAATACTTGCTTTAGTTTTAGGTTGTTAAGTCTTCGACTGGTCTCCACTTCGTTACACCCGAGCAGGCAAGCTCAGACTGACACTCTTTGTATTCTATTATTGATCTGGAAATATGAAATGTATCCTTAATTCTTATCAAAATATTGACGCAAATTTTTAGAATTGATATTTTTTATTGAAAGAAACGGAACCTATGTCCTTGAGCTGTAAATCGTATTCTGTTCCTGTTTTTCTTTTCGGATTAAGTATTAATATATAAATACAAAAGGTATCTTATGAAAGAAATACTCGTAGTTAGTGACACTCACGGAAACCATGAAATGTTGCAGCAAGTGATGGACAGCAATCTTCATGTTGGTGTGATAATCCATCTTGGAGATAATTATGATGATCTGGATTCCTGTGTTTACAACAGAAGAGGAAGAAAAGTGTATCGCGTGCCCGGAATTTTTCATCCTGAATATCGAAATGGAAAACTTCCACATATGCTTGAATTTAAGATCGAAGGAAAGAAATTCCTCATTGCACATTCTCCCGATGACCTGAACCATTCTGCTGATGTTCTTCTCTTTGGACATACTCATAATTGGGAATGCTCGAATAGCCCGTTTGGTATTCGGTTCAATCCGGGACATCTGCGGGCAAAGGAAGATAAGGGGCGCATCGCAACGTATGGAGTTATAACATTGAGAGATGCAATGACATTTAAGATATTTACCTATAAAAATGAGCTAATACTCGAAGCAAAGGTCTAGTTTTATAAAAACTTAGGAGAAAAAATGAACAAAAAAGAAAAGCTTTATCCGGCTCTCAAAAGTAAAAAAGCGATTGGAATTATTGTATTTAGTTTAATGGTCTTGTTTCTTTCGGGTTGCTTTAACATCACCCAGCACATTTCCAAAGAAGGAAATGAACTCAATGTGTTCGTAAAATTTACAGTGAGCAAAAGCGTGTTTGAAATGGCCAGCAGCATGGGCGGCAATAAATCGGATGACAATCCCTGTGAAGATATATTCAAATATAATGAAGAAAATATTATTAGCGGTTTTCCTGAAAATATCGAAGCACGTTTCGTGAAAGCGGACAACGATGTTGAATGCGGATATGAGATGTATATGAGTGTTGACACCAAGAGCAAGGATTACAAAAAACTCAAAAGATCAAATGCCCCTGCACTTTTCCCACTCGTGGATGATGAAGGGATCTATATCAAATTTCCTCAAAATGATGAAGAAAGCGGTGGTGGAGATCAGATGGGCGCTGCATTCATGTCCACTGCTCTGTATCGTTTGACAATTAACCGAAATGTTATTGATGAGATAGAGTCTGTCACCTTCAAAAATGACGAAGAATCTTACGATATTTCCTATATTGAACTGCCTGATATTTTTATTATTGAAGTACCACTTGCTTATTGGATAGCTTCATCTTCAGAATGCGAACTTATTATAAAATAAATTATAAAACAGGCGTTCGCCAGTATGTCAAAGCTTGCTTGTGCGGGTTGATCTTGCGGATCAGAGCGGTAGGTCATAATAGGGCTGATTGCCTTTATTTCAGAAGACTCCCGAAAAAAACGGTTGTCATTCCCGAAAAGCTTATCCTCGCGAAGGTAGGGAGTGGGAATAACAAAGAAAGGGAATTGTCATCCCAGTTAAAAAAAAAAGATTTAACGGGATAAATTCTGGAGCACATTCGCTTTGCTCAGTGTAAACCATGTGCTGAGCGTAGCGAATGCATCCACGAAGAATCTCGCAAAAACGTTAAACTATCTTTCAGGGAGATCCTTCGGTCACTTCGTTCAGCCAGCTGGCTGATGACAATTCTTTTTTTAAAACATTTCTGGAAATTTGTGGTTGATTACCCTTGATCCACAGTAGATTTTCTTCTGATTGTTTTAACTTTGCGAAAGGAATCCAACTTTCGCAAAGCCACCTGTAATTTTGGACTTGAATCGCAGCAAGTGAAACGTGTGTGATTCGAGGACTGACAAACTTAATGGCTTCGTCATCCTCGCTTCATGCTTCGCCACGAAGCAAGTACTCGATGTTTCGAGGTGTCGTGGACCACTCCATTCACGACAGTCAGGGAATGGTCCCTGACTACTCAGGTAAATTACTTATCACAAGCTCTAATTTTTCAATGTTGTTATCTGCGGAAATCTGCTCGATCTGCGTGGATCTGCCTGCTAAGGTGTATTCCGATTTATCTGTCCCGCCTGCCCTGTTTACCCTATTAAATTCTTTCTTTTATTTAATCGGGGTGAAATTTTTTTTCTATTATTTCATTCGGGTGGAAACTTTGTTTTCTATTTATCCCGTTTGCCGTGTTTACCCTGTTAAATTCTTTCCTTTATTTAATCTGGGTGTAATCTCTTTTATCTGTTATTACACATGGGTGAACTCTAATCTTTATTTATTTAACTGGGATTTCACTCTGTGAAATAAATTTTCGATTTTCCCTTAATGAATTTAACATGGTGAACTGGGATCGGAAGTAGACTGGCGTGCTATTCAGTCATTTCGAATCACAAATAGCTATTAATTTTATTTTGCAACTGTCTGCACGCATTTCGAGCTGCAACATCAAAATCCTTCTCTTTATCTTTTGAATAAGAAAAGATGATCCCTCTTGAGGAATTTATTAAAATATTCGGGTGCATGCGACCTGTTGTATAGTTCATCACTTTTCCCAAATTACCACCCTGAACGCCAATTCCGGGAACGAGAAAAAGTGCATCTGGCAGCATTCCCCTGATCATCCTCATTTCTTCATCGTTTGTAGCTCCAACAACTGCTCCAAGTTTATCCTTATCCCATTCCTGTATTTTCTCGCAGATCATCTCATACAGGTTGTATTCGGAATTCAGAAAATCTATGTTTGAAGGATTGGAAGTGAGCGCAAGAAGGAAAAGATATTTATCATGATATGCTTCAAATGGATCGATGACATCATAACCCATTAGCGGATTTACTGTAAGCGCATCAACTTCGAAGGTATCAAAATATGCCTTTGCATAATGCTTCATCGTGTTACCGATATCCCCAATCTTCACATCGAGAATAATTGGAATATCATCAGGAATATAAGAGATTGTTTTCTGTAAACTCTCGATCCCCGACACTCCCTGTGAGATATAAAAGGCAAAATTCGGCTTGTATGCTGCTACAGAATCCTTTGTCATATCGATGATCCTTCTGTTGAATTCCCATTGAGGAAACTCAAATTCATTTTTTAAGAACGCGGGAATTTTCTCAATATCGGAATCCAGCCCCCCACACACCAGCGAATTATTCTTTTCTACAATATTATAATATTTTTCTTTAAAATTCATACCATTTTTCCTTTAGTCTTTTATGATGAGAACTTCATCTGCTTCGTCAACTTCCTTCAGATGAACCTGCACTGATTCGATCTTTGCGGTTGGCAGGTGTTTGCCTACAAAATCTGCCTGAATAGGAAGCTCTCTGTTGCCCCTATCAATGATAACAAGAAGCTGGATAAAGGCAGGTCTGCCGTAATCGAGTATCGCGTTCAGCGCAGCTCGTGCAGTTCTGCCGGTATTGAGAACGTCATCAATTAGCAGAATATGCTTGCCCTCAATATCAAAATTGAGAATGGAATCCTGAATGACCGGCTGATGCTCGATATATGCAAGATCATCCCGATACAGGGTGATATCAAGCGAACCAACATGGATTTTTTCATTTTCAAATTTCTCAATATAATGAGCTATACGTTTTGCGAGTGGTACTCCGCGGGTATGAATACCAACAATGTAAAGACCCTCACATCCCTTATTTTTCTCGATAACCTCATTTGCGAGACGCTTAAGAATGCGCTCCATCTCTTTTTCATCTAATATTCTTTTTTTTGTGCTCATTTTGTTTCCTAAGTTTGTATTGAACCGATTAAATTTTTGTATGAAATATTATGACTTATGCAATATTCATTTATACCCTCAATGATATCGAGCGTTCCGAGAGGATTCACGAAATTATAAGTGCCCACTGCGACAGCAGTTGCTCCGGCAATGATAAATTCCAGTGCATCATTTACTGAAGAAATTCCACCCATTGCGAGGATTGGGATATGTACAGCTTGCGCAACTTTATAAACATTCTGCAATGCAACCGGCTTAATTGCAGGACCAGAATAGCCGCCAATAATATTATGCAGTTTTGGCTTTCTAATTTCCACATCGACAGCCATGCCGTATAGAGTATTAATAAGCGCAAGACCGTCTGCACCAGCACTTTCCGCATGTTTTGCAATGTCTGTAATCGAAGTTACATTCGGTGATAATTTGATGATAAGTGTTTTTTCAGTTACTGCTCTCAATTTTTTTGTAAGATCAAATACAATTTCAGGATCAGTGCCGAATGCGATGCCTTCATTTTCCACATTGGGACATGAAATATTGATCTCATAAGCGTCTATTCCGAGTTGAGTATCAAGTTTTTTTACCAAATTTGCAAACTCATTTACTGATGATGCAGATACACTCACTATAAGATTCGTATCAAATTTACGATATTCAGGCAGGTATGTTTTTATAAATTCATCCACACCAGGATTCTGCAGTCCAATTGAATTCAGCAAGCCGGCTTCGGTCTCAACTATTCTTTGTGGCTCGTTTCCTACTTTTGGTTCCGGAGTAATGGTTTTCGTAGTTAATGCACCAAGCTGTGAAAGATCAAAGAGTTCGGCGTATTCAAGTCCGAAAGTGCCGGATGCAACCGTCACTGGATTTTCCCACTTCATTTTTCCAAAAGTGATTTCACATTTATTCATCCCAGACTACCTTGGCGCCGTCAAAAACCGGTCCGTCTTTGCATACTTTTTTATATACAATACTATCATTTTCTTTTATTTTTATAACACATCCGCAACATACTCCTACGCCACATGCCATGACTCTTTCTAAAGAAACACAGACCGGAATATTTCGTTCTGAGCACATTTGGACAATAGTTTTCAGCATTGGTTCCGGACCGCATGCATACACAACATTAATAGTTATTGAATCAAAGCATTTCTCAATGTACTCTGTTACTAAACCGGCATGACCGCAAGAGCCATCCTCAGTACAGTTAAGCACATTATAACAAAATAAATCATTACTGCTACGTCCGCCGTGATAAAAGATGACTTCATTCCGCGATTCTTTCAATTTTTGCTCAAGATACGGCATAGGCGCATACCCTATCCCACCGCTCGCTAAGAGTACTTTCTTATTCTGAACAAGTGGAAATCCATTTCCAAGTGGTCCGAGCAATTGGATGATATGACCTTCCTCCAAAAGGGATAAGTTATTTGTCGATTCACCAACTATTTTTATAAGAAATGAAAGTCTGTCATCTTCGACTTCATACACACTAAAAGGTCGGGGAAGCAGTGGAAATGTAGGATCGGGATCTTTAATTTGAAAAAACTGTCCCGGCTTGATATTTTGAGTAAGCTCCTTATCACGAAATCTAAGCACGAAATACTCATCATTAATAAATTCAATTTTCAGAACAGGTATTTTCTTAAAATACATTTCTACAATTTCCAGGTGAACTTTCCATCACAGATCGTATAATGGATCTTACCCCACATCTTCATGCCGAGGAACGGACTGTTCTTGGATTTGGATAGGATTTCACTCTCATTAAAAGTGAAAGATTCCTCGAGATCGAATACATTGAGATCAGCAGGTGCCCCTTCTTTCAGTATGCCGACATTTTTCTTTATTATTTCTGCGGGTTTCGAGGTGATCCGTTCTACCAGTTCTTCGAGTTTCATTTTATTATCTCGAACAAAGGTAGTATATAGTACAGGAAAGGCACTTTCAAGCCCGATCACACCAAAGGGCGCTTTCACGAATTCCAGTTCTTTTTCATAATCGGAATGGGGCGCATGATCTGTTGCGATCACATCGATCGTACCATCCATCAATCCTTCTAAAAGCGCTTCCCTATCCTGTTCAGAGCGAAGAGGTGGCTTCATTTTTGTGTTCGTGTCAAAGCCGTCACATGCCTTTTCGGTCAACACCAAATGATGAGGAGTAACCTCTGCAGTAACTTTTATTCCATCTTTTTTTGCCTGGCGGATGAGCTCGACAGTTCTTTTTGTGGAAGCATGGGCAATATGTACATGTGAGCCGGTTACATCTGCCAGCATAATATCTCTGCTCACTGTGATCTCTTCTGCGAGCGTAGGAATTCCCGACAATCCGAGTTTTGTGGACATAGGTCCGTAATTGACCTGCCCATCTCCCGACAGCGAGTAGTCTTCAGAATGACAGATCATTGGAATATCATAAATGGAAGCATATCTCATGACATTGAGTTGCAGTTTGGCAACCTGAATACAGTTGCCGTCATCGCTCAAGCCCACGACACCGCCTTTTACAAGGGATGCAATATTTGCGATCTCCTTACCTTCCAGACCTTTTGACATCGCGCCAATAACGAATATTTTTGTTTTACCAACATCACGGGCTTTTCTCATGATATAGTTAAGCGTCGAAATATTATCTATTGCAGGATTTGTGTTCGGCATACAGCATACACTGGTAAATCCGCCTTTTGCTGCGGATTCTGCACCCGAAGCGATATCTTCCTTATATGTGTATCCCGGGTCGCGCAGGTGGCAATGCAGATCTACAAAGCCGGGAAAAATATGCCTTCCTGCGCAGTCGATCACTTCTGCGTTTTTCTCTTCAATTACAGGAGCTATTTTTTTGATGATCTTTTTGTCGATCAGTACATCAACTTTTTCTATTTTCTTCTCATCAGAAAGATAGACCATTCCGTTTTTCAGAAGTATCATGCGACCTCCCTTCCCGGTTTTCCACCAAGAATCAGGAACAGCAGCGCCATGCGTACTGCCACGCCGTTTGTAACCTGTTCAATGATTATACTGTGTTCGCTGTCAGCGACTTCTGGAAGGATCTCGACTCCCCTGTTCATTGGACCGGGATGCATAACAAGCACATCATCCTTTGCGAATTCCAGCATTTTGTTACTAAGTCCGTATCTGCTCGTATATTCTCCGAGTCCCGGGAAAAGCCCTTCTGTCTGCCGTTCGAGCTGCATGCGCAAAGCCATGACCACATCTGCATCTTTTATTGCAGTTTTAAGATCATATTCACATGTTGCACCATACACCTCTTCTATCTTCGGAGGCATCAGAGTTCGTGGTCCGCACACCACGACATCAGCGCCCATTTTCTTCATACCTATCAGGTTTGAACGTACAACACGAGAATGAAGAATGTCGCCGACAATTGCCACCTTCAACCCCTTTAACGAGCCCTTCTTTTCCCAGATGCTGAACATATCGAGAAGCGCTTGTGTGGGATGAGCATGCCTACCATCGCCGGCATTGAGCACCGGTTTATTGGAATACTTATTTACCAGTTGCGGAACACCGGGGCAGCTATGACGGACAACATAAAGGTCGATGCCCATTGCATTAAGAGTGTAAACCGTATCCTGAATACTCTCTCCTTTTTTTAAGGAAGATCCGGTTGATGTGAAGCTCACAACATCGGCGCTGAGGCGCGTTGTAGCTAATTCGAAGGAAATTCTGGTACGTGTGCTGTCCTCGAAAAATAGCGTTGCAACAGTTTTCCCGCGAAGTGTCGGGATCTTCTTATATTCCCGACTATTGATCTCTTTCATCACTTTGGCAGTTTCAAAGATCTTCTCGATCTCTTCGACCGAGTAGTCATCGAGGTCAAAGAGATTTCTGCCTGTGAGATTAAGCGTATGCTTCATACACTTCTCCTAATTGATTAATAACTATTCTTGCGTTTCTTACATTTCATATTTCTTTCATAACATTTTTTCACTACCCAAAATTTGTCATTCTCGAAACCTGATTTATCAGGTTGAAGAATCTATTAACTTATTTGAATGTCTATAATTTGAGATTCTTCACTCCACTTCGTTCCATTCAGAATGACAACTATTTTTTTCATTTACTTTTTTCATAATTTATATTTTCTTTTGTGCTTCTCGCCTGCCAAGGCGGAGCGCAGCGTAGTCGGGTGGTTAAAAGTTCATTTTTCCTTTGCACCTTTGCGTCTTTGCGAGAATCTGTAGAGAAAACAGCTCCTTCTTTGTAAAATCGTATTTTACAATGCTCTCTTCGGCTTTGATGTTTTCCTGTTAAGTTCAAATTAAATGCGTGATAAGACCGCTTCGTAATTTTGGTTCAAACCATGTAGATTTTGGCGGCATGACATTATCGGAATCTGCAACCTTCATCAAGTCGTCAATCGAGGTTGGATAAAAAACAAATGCAACTTTGAACTTACCACTGTTCACAAGTTTTTCCAATTCTCCCAAACCACGAATACCGCCTACGAAATCTATTCTTTTATCCTTTCTTGGATTGAGAATACCAAGAAGGGGTTCCATAATATTTTTATGTAACATGCTCACATCAAGGGATTCTACCGGATCATCCTCATCGAAAATTCCCGATTTTGCAATCAACTTGTACCATATCCTGTCAATGTACATTCCGAAGGTGTGCTTCATTTCGGGCTTATATTGTGAGTATTGTTTTTCAATTTCAAACTTTTCAGATATTTTTTTCAGGAACTCATCCTTTGAAAGCCCATTCAGGTCTTTGACTACCCGGTTATAATCCATGATATACATCTGATCATCGGGAAAGATGACTGTAAGGAAGTAATTATATTCTTCATTTCCTGTATGATTTGGGTTCTGTTCTTTTCTGATTTTCTGCACTCGTGAAGCTGCTGCAGAACGATGATGTCCATCAGAAATATAGAGTTTATCGAGTTTATCAAATTCTTGTATGATTGCTTTTATGATTGCCTCATCATCGACTTTCCAAACCGTGTGTCGAATTCCGTCGCTGCTCGTAAAATCATAAAGAGGAACATTTTTCTGTATTTTTTCAACCAGTGCATTAATGCTGCTCTGTGCATGATAGGTCAGAAAAACCGGACCGGTGTTCGCGCTCAGCATATCCACATGCTTTGCTCTGTCCTTCTCTTTATCTTCGCGTGTGTATTCATGTATTTTAATAATGCCGTTGTCATAATCTTCAACCGATGCTGCCGCAACGATCCCACTCTGCACATGATCTCCCATGATCTGGCGATAGATATAAAAACAGGGCTCTTTATCTTGAATGAGCACTTTTTCGGCAATTAATTTATTAAGATTTTCTACACCTTTTTCATACACTCGTTCATCATAACCATCAATATCAACAGGAAGATCAATTTCTGGTTTGGACACGTGCAAAAAGCTGTATGGATTATCTTTTGCAAGCTCACGAGCTTCTTCGGAATTCAATACGTCATAAGGTGGAGCTGCAACTTTCTCAGAATATTGTTGGTCTGGTCGAAGCCCTTTAAAGGGTTTGATATCCGGCATAAATTATCCTCATTACTATTGATTATTTGTATAACATTAAGTGTTTATGCGTGATTATCCTGTCAATTATTTTAGCAGAGACGCCAATATTCGAACCATTGCGAAGGTTTTATTCGTCAAGCATTCGCAAGGTTTTTAAACAGATCTCCGATGTGTCAAAAAGAATGAAATACTACTAATTGGTGCTGTATTTTTTGCATGCGTTCATATTATTAAATACGGGGACAGGTAAAACGGTTAGTGCTTGGGGTTGGGACTGTAAGCAAGCAACTAACCCGGTGAAATATCCGCCAACTGACGGATTTCACAGGTTAAAAAGTTACCAGTTAATATTTATAACCTTTATGAGTTTGAGACCCCTCAAGTTTAGAATCAAAATCATTAAAAATTCAAAATTGTCGTTCTCCACACACCTTTCCCAGTATTTAATAATCTGGAATTGTCATGAATATAAAAAATTTATGGAGTAAGCTAGATAAAAATTTCACTTATTCTTGACATAATTTTATCATATTTTCTAAATACATAAAATCGTTAGCGGCAATTATTGCTGAAATATTACATGAAGGAGTAACGATGAACGAACAACTATCAATTGGTAACATCATCTCAAATGGTTTTTCCTATGGGCTTAAAAACATCCTCAATCTCTTTGGGGCAATTATCCTCTGGATCATAACTATTTGGATACCTTATCTCAACATCGGAACAACGATCGGTCTTGTAGGACTCATTGTGCACATGAGCAAAGGAGAATCCTTTTCACCAACAGTCATCTTTGATGCGAAATATCGCAGGAATTTTGGTGAATTTTTCCTTTTATGCGGTTTCATGTGGATAGGAATTTATATTGCCTCAATGTTATTGATCATTCCCGGCATTGTGCTGCAGGTAGCGTGGGGACAGTCACTTTTTCTTTTCCTTGATAAAGGGATCAAACCACTCGGCGCACTGAGAAAAAGCAATGAGATCACCTATGGCAAGAAGTGGAGTATCTTCCTCGGCGAATTGATCCTTATGATTATTGTTGGTATTATCTTTGTAATTGTCGTAGCGATCTTTTCTAAGATCTGGGGATTTCTTGGTGGACTCTTTACATTTATTGGTATTATCGCCATTATTGCAATTGCTATGGGTGTGGATGCTTATATTTACAGCGTTCTTTCTAAAGAAGTCAAAGAAGTCGAACCTGAAACCGAAACTGCATAGTTAAAATTTCAGAAAAACAAATTATAAGAGAGGAATGTAAATTCCTCTCTTTTTCTTATAATGCACATTACTCATCTCATTTTTGATCTTTCAGAAGTCCTTATTAGAGGGTTGGTTGGAATCGATAATGACGTTGGGAAACTGATTGGGAGTCAATCTGATAATTTGCTTAAAAAATTCGGAGGAGAGAATCTGCGAGCACTTTGCAGGAATGAGATCACAGAAAATAATTATCTAAAGAACATCATTACAAAGGAAAAATGGAATTGCTCACCAAATAAACTTAAACAGATAATCAGAAATAATTTTCATCATATAATTGTAGAGATGGATGATCTTGTCGCAGAACTTTCAAAAAGATATTCACTAATACTCCTCAGCGATCACGCAAAAGAATGGATAAATTATATTGAAGAATATCATGAGTTTCTTAAATATTTTTCTCATAGAATTTATTCTTTCAAGACAGGTCATTTGAAGAGTGAAATTCATAATTTTAGAAAGCTTCTAACCGATCTGGATATTTCATCTGATTCCTGTCTCTTTATAGATGACAAGAAAGAAAATGTAGAGATGGCGCAGCATTGCGGTATAAAGAGTATCTTGTTCAAGGATCGGGAACAATTGATCAGCGAATTAGTTCGCTACGATGTATTTTTATGAAACAGGATGACTACTTAGATATTTTGAAAGACCTATTTTATGAAGGAATCCGGGCGGTTGATCCTTACTACCTTATTCAAAAATATCTCAGCTTGGAAAAGAATACTCTGATCCTCTGCAAACAAAATGATTATATCTTGTTCAATCTTGAAAAATTTGATGAAATACTGGTTATTGGAGCAGGAAAAGCCAGCGAGAGAATGGCAGAAGGCATATATGATATTTTGGGTGATAGAATTAGCGGTGGGCTGATTGTTACAAAAGCCACACATTATCCTCATATTGGCAAAATCCATGTTCTGGAAGCCGGTCATCCTTTGCCGGATAAATGGAGTGTCGAATGTGGTATTGCTCTGCGGTCCAGGGCGCATCTGGCAAAGGAAAAGACACTTTTCATTTCTTTGATATCAGGTGGTGCATCTTCTCTGATCGAAGTGCCCCGTATCGATAAAGTCGGTGAGATTACTATCTTGCTTACACTTGAAGATGTTATTTCAACTCATACTGCCCTTATCCAAAGCAGTGCTTCAATTGACGAAATAAATTGTGTTCGCAAACACATTTCCATGATCAAGGGCGGGTATCTCTCTATGTGGATGTATCCCGCAACTGCGCTCAATTTTATTCTTTCTGATGATGAATTCGACCGCATCGGTGTGATAGGTTCAGGATTGACCACTTACGATGATTCCTCTTTTGATGATATGCTCTGGATAATCGAAAAATATGATCTGGCTCAGAAAATTCCGGAAAAAGTTATGAGAATTGTTCAATGGGGAGTGGATGAGAAAATTCTGGATACACCCAAAACCAAGAAGCTTGTTTTTGATAAAACCGAGAACGTTATTATCGGAAATAATGCAGTTGCCTTGAATGCTATTGAGAAAAGAGCTCAAATACTTGGATTTGGTGTAGAAAGAAATGCAGATTGGGTGAAAGGAGAAGCACAAGAAGCCGGACGGAGATTATTTCATAAAGCTTTAGAGATCAGGCAAGATAAGTCGGTTGATAAACCAATTCTTATTATCTGTGGTGGGGAAACGACTGTTACAATTCGAGGAGAAGGAAAGGGTGGAAGAAATCAGGAATTGGCACTCGCTTTTCTGGATGAGATGAAAAAATTCGGAACACAATCTGAAGGGATCTATTTTCTTTCAGCCGGCACGGACGGAGATGACGGACCTACAGATGCTGCAGGAGCATTCGCATCATATGAGATCTTACAAACAGCAAAGATGATGGATCTCCCGATGAATGAGTATCTTTCCCGAAATGATTCTTATACTTTTTTTGATGCTTGCGGGTATTTATTCAAGACCGGTTTGACAGGTACCAATGTATGTGATATCCAATTGATCCTGATTACATAATCCCAATTTTGTTAAGCTCCTTCACCATCTGCTTGAAACTCATCACATGTATCGTCCTCATTCCCAGCTTTTCCGCAACAAGGATATTTTCGTAATTGTCATCCAAAAAGACCGTTTGTTCCGGGTCGAGTTGTAAATAATCCAGAACGCATTGGAAAGAGTCCTACTCGGGTTTGCGGAATCCAATCTCGTTTGATGAAAAGATCCTTTCAAAATAGAGAAGAATTGGAGTGCACATTTCGCGCCACATCGGCACATGAATTTCGTTAGTATTGGATAAGGCGACAATTCTATACGACTTTTTTAAATTTCTTAAAAGCACTTCAATATTCCTACGCGGTTGAATGAGAATTTGCTTCCATCCTTCATCGAACTCTTTCTGGGAAAGCGTTATATTCAGGCATTTTGAAACATATTTTCTAAAGGTTTCGGGAGTGATCTCTCCTCTTTCAAATTTTGCATAGGTTTCATCAAAGGGGAAGGCGACATATAAATCTTCCGGTTGTATTCCACAAACTTCAGCCCAGTAGTCGCATGCATTTTTGGGTAAAATATCGATGATGACATTCCCAAGATCGAAGATAAGAGCTTTATATTTCTGCTCGGGCATTACTTACTTTTTCTTTTGAATTATAAAATTTCATTTATGACAAACTCTTTCCACCGATACCAAAGTTCTCGCGGGGAACTTCATCGATACGAACATAGATATATGTTTCAGGTTTGCCTGTAATTTCAGCCACAACCTCTGTCAATCTTTTGATCAAAAGTTGTTTTTTTTCTTTTGATAATTCTCCTGCATTTTCAAGCGTAATGATCGGCATGATAGCTCCTTAATTTGCCTGCTGAATGGTATCGAGATCAGCCCATTCTTTTAACAGGTCGTCTAATTTATCCTGTAATAATTTTCTCTGCTTATAAAGTTTGAGCAATTTTTCGTAATCTCGCCCAAAAGCATCAATTTCTTTTTCGGTTTGTGTGGCTTGGACTTCGATTTTATCAACTTCCTTTTCAATTTCCTGAAGTCGTTTCAATCTGCTTTTTTCTTTGTTTGCAACTTTTCTACGCGATACATGATCCAGTTTTGAAACCGGTTTTTCTGCAGTAATTTTAATTTTTTTTGTTCCTTCTGTTGTATGCAGTTTCTTTTTTCTGTATAGATCATAATTGTCAAGATATTCATACAATTTATGATGCTCAAGCTCGATCACTTTATGAGCTATCTTATTGATAAAATATCGGTCATGAGAGATGAAGAGAATGGTGCCTTTGTAATCGAGCAGCGCTTCCTCGAGCATTTCCATAGAATCGATATCAAGATGATCTGTGGGTTCGTCCAGAAGCAGCAGGTTGGGATTTTTTTTCATTAGAATACAAAGCTGGAACCGGACTTTCTCACCACCGGACAGATATCCCAATCTCTTGAACACATCATTTCCAAAGAAGAGAAAACGAGCCAGAAAGCTACGTGCCCGATCTTCCTGCATGGGAAACATTCTGCGGTATGCATCGAGCACAGATTCATTCTCATTCTCAAAATGCACTTCCTGCTCAAGGTAGCCGACATTCAATCTGGAACCCAGCTTCACTTCCCCTTTATCCTGTTGTATTTCACCACGAATGATCTTGAAAATGGTCGTCTTGCCCGTGCCGTTTTTCCCCAAAATACAAATGTGTTCCTGATAGTAAATAAAAAGATCAATTGAGTCTAATAATACATGCTCATCATAGGATTTTGACACTTCATTGAGTTTTATCACATCCCTACCGGAACGTTCCACAGACGACAGATCGAGTCCCATTTTCTTGGCTTCTGTTGGTCTGTCCACCTGTTCAAGCCGTTCCATCCGACGTTCCATGTTCACTGCTTTTTTGAACATATCCGGATTATCTGTGCGTGTTCCCCAGTCACGAAAACGCTTGATAGCTTCTTCCATTGCAGCGATCTTTTTTTGCTGATTTCTATACGATACAAACTGACGCTGGATTTCTTCTTCACGGAGTTCTATATATTTTGAATAATTTCCTTTGTAGGTCTTTGTCCTGCCGTTTTCCAGCTCGATGACCTTTGAAACAGTTGTATCTAAAAAATAGCGGTCATGAGCAATGATGATGGCACTTCCTTTATATTGGGAAATAAATTCTTCAAGCCATTCGATCGACTCGATATCCAGATGGTTTGTGGGCTCGTCCAGCAGTAGAATGTCAGGATGATTAAGAAATATCTGTCCGAGCATAACGCGGGTTTTTTCTCCTCCGCTGAGTGAATTGTAATCCCGATGCAGCATTTGATCTGTGATCTTCAAACCAGTGCATACTTTTTCTAATTCGACATCAATATCATATCCTTCGAGATGCTCAAACTTCATCATGAGTTTTTCATATTTGGAGATAAGTTTTGCTTGAGCACTCTTATCCTTTGTATCTGCAATACGATGTTCGAGAACTCGAAGATCATCACGCAGGTCATAGATATGCTGGCAGGATTGCTTAAGGACTTCGATAACTTCAGTGCCTTTTGGATAATCCGGAATTTGCTCAATATAGCCAATCGTAGCGCCTTTTGCAACACTGATCGAACCTGCATCCTGCTCTTCAGTACCGGTGATCAGCCGGAAGATCGTGGTCTTGCCGCTGCCATTCCTGCCGATGAGTCCGACCTTTTCACCTCGAATGAGATCGAAGGAAACATTTTGGAGAACTTCGAATCCTCCAAAAGATTTTTTTATAGCGCTTAGTGTAATATCTTTCATGTCAGTAAAATTAATGTATATAATTGAGGGAGTCTGTCAAACCCTAAAGCTCATAGTGACTTTTCATCCAGTATCGGAAGCTGTTTTCGCAGGATCGAACCCACTCATCATGTTCGAGATACCATTCGACTGTAGAAGTGAGATTTCTTATGAAATTGTGAGAGGATTTCCATCCTGTCGCTGCTTGAACCTTTGAACAATCCATCGAATAGCGCAGATCATGACAGGGACGGTCTTTTATGAATGTGATATATTTTTTGAAATGATCCTTCTTTTTATTTGTAAGTGAAGCAACGATTTCGCAGAGCATATTCACAAGTGTAATATTACTGTACTCTTGCGCTCCGCTGATATTATATATTTCTCCAATCTGTCCTTTTTCCAATACTTCAATTAATGCTTTGCAATGATCCTCAACGTATATCCAATCACGAATATTCAACCCATTTCCGTAGATAGGAAGTGTTTTTTCCTTTTTCATATTGAGGATCATAAGAGGGATGAGTTTTTCAGGATATTGATATGGTCCGAAATTATTGGAGCATCGGGTTATGAGAACAGGGAATTCGAATGACTCAAAATAGGATTGGGCAAGAAGGTCAGCCGCTGCTTTAGATGCTGCATAGGGTGAGCGCGGCTTCAAGGGAGAATTTTCAGTAAATTTAGCATCTTCATCAAGTGATAATGAACCATAAACTTCATCGGTGGAGATATGGAGAAATCTATTTGAGTTCCACTCATCTTTTAGCCAGAATTCTTTTGCTGTATTGAGAAGAACAGTTGTACCGACTACATTTGTTTTCACGAATTGCATCGGATCGTCAAAGGAGCGGTCAACGTGTGATTCTGCTGCGAAGTGAATTACATGATCAATTTCATTTTGATTGAAGATATTTTTCACCACTTTTTCGTCAGTGATATCACCTTTAATAAAAGTGTAGCGGTCAGGATAGTTCTTCTCGACATCTACAACGTTCAATGGATTTCCGGCATAAGTGAGTGCGTCAAGATTCAATATTGAAGAGGACTTGTTGTTTTCAAGCACATGTCTAATAAAATGTGAACCGATAAAACCACATCCGCCTGTTATCAAATAGGTTTTCATGAATACTCCACTGAATTTCTTTCAGGGATTTCCCTTTGATGGAGAATTATTTGTCAAGACTTTGGTGAATTCTGATATATTCATTGATGTGCAGGTTCATCCTACATTATTTTATTTTCCATTTACAACAATTCGCAAGGTTTACCTTATCATTACCTCGACTCCTCGGTGAATAATAATAACTTGACATCCGAAACAGCTCAGTAAGCTCACACATTATTTCAAAGGAACAATCATTATGAAGAATGTACAATTAATACTAATTCTTTTACTTTTTTGCAGTTGCTCATCAATGTCCAGTCTTCAAACTGCACGAGTGACGAAAAAGGGAAATGTTGGATTTGCATTAGGATATGGTGGTATATTGAATAATGACTATCCTGTTAACTCCGTAAGTTTGTTGACAAGATTTTCAGTATTTTATTTTTTACATAAAAATACACTAATAGGAGTAGATAATGGTTACTTATTATAATATGAGTTTTTTTGAGTTTCAAAGGAAATATAATACAGAAGAAGCCTGTAGAGATAAGCTATTTCATATAAGGTGGCAAGATGGATATGTTTGCCCACGATGTG
>JAUWPE010000148.1 GCA_030611765.1 Candidatus Cloacimonadota bacterium
TTATAGTGGACACGAACCATTTGGAGTTTCAGGATTTGTGCCAGGTGGAATGGTGGGTTTTTTGGAAGGATGGAAAATGGAGATCCCAGATGAATGCATTGCTGCTGCAGATTTCTATTTGTCTTGTATTAATGCTTACTATTTTAGAAAAATGTTTATTGATAAAAGGTATTTCACTGCCTGTAAAGAAGGAACGTTCAAGTCCACCGGAGGAATGTCAGATTTCAGAACGATAGAAACGGAGAAAGCTGATCTGATGTTACTAAGAGAAAGTTTCGGTCAGGTTATCGTTATGAAAAAACCGAATCCTTTAAGAAAGTTACAGCACCAGTATGAGCATACTTTGAATTTACCATTTTGATATTATGAAAAAAATTCTTGTAATAGCACCTCACGCAGATGATGAAGTGTTGGGTTTAGGTGGTTATTTGATGCATGAAATTAGTAATGGTTCAGATATTTACATTGTTATTGTTGCTATGAATGACAGGGATTCTGAATTTGAAAAAGCTAAAAAGGAAATGAAAATTAAGAATTCAACTGTATTGTTTCCCGGTAAAGATGCAGAAATGGACACTGTTCCAAAAAAGATAATTGTTGAAAAGTTCGAGCGATTAATTAATTCAATAATGCCAGATGAATTGTTCCTGCCATATCCCTCAAGTCATCAAGATCATGAAACAGCATATAAATGTGGTATATCTGCAATAAGGATAAGACCAGGTCATATAATACCAAAAGTGTTTCTATATGAATACCCATCTGTCGGAGGTCATTTTGACTACATATATGGAGGTCGGTATTATCATAACATAACCGATGTTTTAAAAAAGAAAGTATCAGTTTTTGAAAATTGTTACAAGTCGCAAATCAAAGAATCTCCTTCATCTGTTAATGAATACGGAATTAAAACTTTAGCAATGATAAGGGGGATGGAATGTGGATTTAGATATGCTGAAATGTTTTACCTGCAAAGAGTAATTGGATGAAAATAACGATACATCAGCCAGAGCACTTACCATATTGCGGTTTTTTTCAGAAAGTTATGAAGGCTGACAAGTTAATAATTTTGGATAACGTAAGATTTAAGAAAAACAATTTTCAGAACAGAAACAGGATAGTAGGAGTTAATGGTGAGCAATGGATAACAGTACCAGTTCATAATAACGGAGAATTAATAAAGGATATTAAAATAGACCAAGATCAATGGCGAAGGTTTAGAAAGAAAAACTTGAAAAGTATTTATCATTGCTACAATAGATGTGATTATTTCAATGAGTATTTTTCTGATTTCATGCAAATCTATGCAGGAGATTATGAAAAGCTGATCACTTTAAATACTGAATTGTTGTTTTATATTTTCGGTAAATTAGGTGTGAAATTAGTTTATGATTACGCAAGTAATTTGAATGTATCTGGAAACAAAGATGATTTACTTGCTGATATATGCGAAAAAACAGGAGCAAATACATATTTATCAGGGATAAGTGGAAAGGATTATATTGATCCAAAAAAGTTTAAAATAGAAGTTGAATATCTTGAATTTATCCATCATATTTATAGGCAGAAAGGCTTAAAAGAATTTGTTCCAAATATGTCAATAATAGATGCTTTGTTTAACTGTTCTCCCTATTCATTAAGAAAAGATTTAGAAATATGACAAATTTATCATGAAAATAAAAGTTTAAAAATTTGCATTTCAAATAAAATAATTGTACGTTTAACACTGTAAATCAATACAATAAGACAATGGAAAAGAAAAAAGAATTTAAGCTGGAGACAGTAAACGGTTATGATTTCTTTGAGGTAAGTTCAGCATTTCAAAAGTCAATAAGAAGGTGTAATGAGAGAGAAGCAATGTTTTGGGCTCTTGAATTGTATCAGAGCAATTATGCAAAGTATCTCTGGAAGCGAATGATTATTATGGCAAGTGAAGATGTAGGGATGGCAGAAGTATTATTTCCTCCGGTAATAATGGCTTTAAAACAGATGTATGATTATCTTGTAGAAAAGAAAGATAAAGGTAAACCAGAAAAGCTCCCATTCACACAAGCAGTAATAGCATTGGCAAACGCTCAGAAATCAAGATATATTGATCTTTGTATTTCAGTATACGGAAATGATCACAGGAAGAGAGCCGGCAAACATCAAATTCCGGATCATGCCTTAGATATGCATACCAGGAAAGGAAAGAGAATGGGAAGGGGATTAGATCATTTTTATAATGAAGGAGCAAAAATAAATAAATCCAATAAGATGCCAAGAGAAGAAGAATTTGAGAAGATAGCAAGAACAGCTGACAAGGAAATGATGGCGTATGAAAGGCAGAATAAGCCGGTGAAAAGTCAAGTAATTAATAATCAAGAGGATGTAGATACTCAGAAAAGAATATTTTGAGGTAAAATATTCAACAAAATCCACACATAAAAAAAAGGAGCCTTTATTTTAGCAGATAAGGGCTCGAATTATGCGACGATGAAAACGGATAAATTAACAAAATTGCAAAGTAAGTATTTAAAGATACTGGAAGATAATGCTTTCAATATATCAGCAGCTTGTATAGCAATGAATATTGATAGGAAAACGTATTATAATTGGCTAAAGAATGAAGCATTTGCAGAGAATGTACATAATCAGAAAGAAGAACAGATAGATTATGCAGAAAGTAAATTGATATTGAATATCAAAGATAAAAAGGAAGCTTCAATATTTTTCTATTTGAAAACCCAGGCAAAGCATAGGGGTTATATTGAAAAGCAGGAGATTGTACACGGAGTAATGCCGTCATTAGTCGATCTTGTAAAAAAGTACCGAGAAGAAAAGAAGAAAAATGCAGTGAAAAAGGATTAAGATGTATGTTCCGAAGGATGAAGTGATAGATTTGTTAATACCGGAATGGGATGCAGACTGGAACAAGTTTGCATTTGATGTTTTGGGAGCAAAGTTAGACAGCCAGCAGGAAGAAATACTACACGCAGTTCAAAATTCAAGAAGAGTATCGGTAAGAAGTGGAAATGCCCGGGGCAAAGATTATGTCGCTGCAGTCGCTTCATTATGTTTCCTGTTATTAGAAGTTCCAAGTAAAGTTATTAACACCGCACCTACCGGCAGACAGGTAAGAAGTATAATGATGCCTGAAATAGCAAACCTGTATAAAAATGCTCAGACAATTATGGATCTCGGGGGAAGGTTGTTAGCTGACAGCATAAAGTTTGTTGATGAACGTCATTATTTGTTGGGATTCAAGGCAGGAGACAAGGCAATGGAAAGCTGGTCTGGATTTCACAGTCCGAATATAATGGTTGTAGTTACAGAGGCAAGTGGTGTAGATGATATCACATTTACCGCAATAGAAGGGATCCTTCAAGGAAACTCAAAATTAGTTATTGTATTTAACCCGAACAGATTAACAGGAGAAGCTTACCGATCTGCACGACAACCGATTTACAGTAGTTTTACGTTGAATTGTCTTGACGCTCCAAATGTAATAAACCATAAAAAGGTCATGGACGGCCAGATTTCACAGCAAGAATTTGATGAAATGTTTATTCCCGGGCAAGTTGATTATGAATGGATTGACGAGAAGATAAAATCTGGTTGGGTGTCAGAGATAGGGAAAGATGAAATGACTGATCTTGATTTTGTCTGGAATGATAATTATTATAGACCAGGTGATTTATTTAAGATAAAAGTACTCGGGGAGTTTCCGGCTGAGACAGAAGATGTGTTAATACCGATCCATTGGATTGAAGCTGCACAGCAAAGATGGCTGGATATACCACAAAACCAAAAGGATATGCTGGTGAAAAAAGAATTATATTTGGGAGTTGATGTTGCTGGAATGGGTAAGGATAGAACTTCTTTTGCATACAGATATGATGATTTTGTTAGCAAGGTTGTACTGTATGCAAATGAAAGTAAAAGGGAGACGATTCATATGGAAAATGCAGGCAGGATAAAGAATGTTATTGCTAAAGGTGGTTATGCTTTTATTGACACAATAGGAGAGGGAGCCGGAGTATATTCAAGGCTTGTAGAGCAAGGTGTAGAAAATGCCGTTAGTGCAAAAGCCTCAGAAAATGCAAAAGGATTGCATGATAAAACAGAAGTTCGTACATTTGCTAATATGCGGGCGTTCATGTATTGGTCGTTAAGAGATGCACTTGATCCACAATTTAACCCTACTCTTGCGTTGCCACTTGATAATGAATTAACCCAGGAGCTCTCTGAAATTCACTGGAGTACTCAAAGTAACGGATCGATATTATTAGAACCAAAAGATGACATAAAGGAAAGAATTGGAAGATCTCCGGATAAAAGCGATTCAGTTGCTTTGACATATTATCCGATGCAAAGGGTGAGAAAGAAAGCAAAAAAATACGTTTCAAAAGATCAATTAGGATTTCAATAAAAACATAAAACCTTAAAAATCATGAAAATAGAAGTAATTTGTCCAAAATGCGGTTCGCATAAAATAAGCAAAGACCCGTACGCTCTTTATATTTTATATTATTGTGATAGCTGTTTTTATCAATGGAGACCAAACAAATAAAAATG
>JAUWPE010000008.1 GCA_030611765.1 Candidatus Cloacimonadota bacterium
AGCTGATTCCATTAAATCAAGGATTGAAACTCCAGAACGGATATTCCATGCTCGTCTGTCTCGCTTGTTTGTTTAGCTGATTCCATTAAATCAAGGATTGAAACTATATAAGAGTATTATTAATAATATATTAATATATAAGTTTGTTTAGCTGATTCCATTAAATCAAGGATTGAAACTCGAGATAAGAGACGTAGAAGAGAGTAAGCTCAGATAGTTTGTTTAGCTGATTCCATTAAATCAAGGATTGAAACTATGGATATGATGATTGGAAAGAAAGTGCATGGGTAGTTTGTTTAGCTGATTCCATTAAATCAAGGATTGTCCCGACAGGTCGGGATGCTTCCGAGCAAGCTCGTCGGCAAAAAACGCATGCATCAAATATCCATTTTGTGTTAGGAAATGAATTATTACAACATGAAGGCGATGATGCGTATCATCACCTTCAATGGGATTATTATGAAAATAGAGGAAAATCTGGTTCCATTAAATATGACAACTATGCTTTTCCGTTTTCCGTTCTTCATGCTTGAAATTTAACAAATATTCCATTCTTTATTGACATAACAATGAAAAAAACGAAGAAAAAGTAAATTAATCCTTTATAAGGAGTAAACATGGATAAGAAAAAAATGGATGAATTCAAAGTTAAAGGAGAAGAACTTCTTAAAAAAGTCAAAGAGATCATTCATGAAGGCAATATCCGCAAGATCATCATCAAAAATGACAGCGGTAAAACCTATCTTGAGATCCCTGTGACGATCGGTGTGGTCGGCGTGGTGCTCGCACCTGTATGGGCAGCCATCGGCGCACTCGCAGCTCTCGCGTCCCAATTTACAATTCAGGTTATCAAGAAGGAAGTCAAAGAAAAACCATCTGCAAAAAAAGAATAATTTATAATACTATGCACGAAAAGGGTTCATGAAAATGGAGCCCTTTAGCTTATCTTAACAGAATTTTAAAACAGTATTAGCGAATGGAGCTGAACTAAATTAAGATACAAGATTAAATAAAACATCAATATAGGAGAATAACAATGTATCTATATCAGCACACGCAAAGAAGTAAAATGCTTTTCTACACAATCATTGTAGTGCTGTTGTTCATGTTGTTCTTGATGTTCAGATTCGGATTCAACTGGATTAATGTTGTTGTTTTTATTTCAATGGTTGTAGCTTTGTATCTTTTTAATTCTCTTACTGTAAGAGTAAGTTCAGATAAAATATCAGCCGCTTTCGGATCAGGTCTCATTCATAAAACAATTACTTTTACTAGAATTAAATCAGCTGAGAAAGTTAGAAATAAATGGTTTTACGGATTTGGCATACGTCTCATTCCGGGCGGGCAAATGTATAATGTTGCAGGACTCGATGCTGTAGAGCTTAAACTTACTAACGGCAAAATTTTCCGCATTGGAACGGATGAGCCGGACAAACTGCTTGAAGCTATTTCATCAAATATTGAGAAATCTATGAATTAAATGGGATGAAATGTATAGAACGCAGCCCCGCACAGATTAAACTGATTTTCGCAGAATAAATATTATATTTTTTTAACCAACCATCTTCGCTACGTTTCAGTCTTAACTCCGTTATGCCCAGACAAGACGCCGTGGCAGACAGAGAACACCCGTCTTCATTTCATTACGCCGAGGCAGGCAGAGAGCACAGAGGAATTTCCACTTGAGGTAAGGTAATTCCCATAAAGAGCGATGTCATTCCCGAAATCCATCGGGAATCCAGTATTATTTGACAGCCAACACACCTCCCGGCTAAAGCCGTACTCCTCTTGATAGAGGAGAATTAATAATAAATCCCCTCTAAAAAGAGGGGTGATTCCGAAGGAATCGGGGTGTGTTTATTTAGTATAACATTAACAACCATTAAGAAAGTTTACTTCGTAAACCTTTCGCAAGGTTCCCAAAAAATTGACAAACAAATTTCCTTTCCTAATAAATAGACCGACGGTCGGTCGAAAAAATAAAAGGATATATATGGCAAGAATCGTTAAGAAACATGACATCAGAAAAAATGAAATTCTGGATGTGGCACAGAACTTGTTCTACTCAGAAGGATTTGATAAAACTTCGATCAATCAGATCATTGATCAGATGGGTATTGCTAAAGGAACGATATATCATTATTTTAAATCAAAACTTGAATTACTTGAGGTAGTGGTTGAGCGTTTTATCACGCAGATCGCAGAATCGATCCAGCCAATATTGCAGCAGGAAAATTTGAATGCAATTGAGAAATTGAATACATGTTTTCGGCAAATAGGGCAGATAAAATTTGAAAAAAAGGAGTTCATGTTTGAGCTTCTGAAAATAATGAACAGAGATGAAAATATAATCATGCGTCATAAAATGATCACCAGAAGTATTGATCTGCTGGCTCCAATCATTGCTGAGATCATAAAACAGGGAAATACTGAAGGATTGTGTAATACTGAATATCCGCTGGAATCTGCACAGTACATTCTGGCAATATCGAGCTATCTGAACTCTAAACTCTCACGAATAATCATAGAAATTCACGAGAAAAAACAAGATATTTCAGTTCTCGTTGATAATTATACAGCTTATGAAAGAGCAATAGAACGGATCATCGGTGCTGCAAAAAACTCAATATTACTTGCAGACCAAACTTTGATCGAGCAATTTTTTTCCGAGGAGGAATAATGCCTTTACTTGAACTCATAAATGTGAAGAAAGATTACATGAAAGGTGAGACGGTTATCCCCGCTTTAAGAGGGGTTGATCTTCTTATTGAGAAAGGGGACTTCCTCTCCATTGTCGGACCTTCCGGCAGCGGTAAGTCCACCCTTCTTAATATTATCGGATGTATCGATACTCCCACAGAAGGTAGCGTGCTTTATGACGGAACTGATCTTTCCGAACTGAATGATAAGGAAAAAACACGATACAGGAAAGAAAATATCTCATTCATATTTCAATCCTTTAATCTTATTCCAGTGTTGACAGCTCGTGAAAATGTCGAATTGCCCCTCATCATTGAAAAGAAATTCAATAAAGAAGAAATTCATGATAAGGTAAGCAATATCATTGAAATAGTTGGGCTCGAAGATATGGCAGACAGATTTCCCCGAGAGCTTTCCGGTGGTCAGGAGCAGCGCGTGGCAATTGCCCGGGCACTGGTGAAAAATCCTCTGGTCGTTCTCGCTGATGAACCAACTGCAAATCTCGATTCCGAAATGTCTGAAGATATTATTTCAGTTATGCAGAAAATGAACGAGGAAATTCATACTACATTTATTTTCTCAACTCACGACCCACTTGTTCAGAAACATGCAGAACGTGTGATAATCCTCCGAGATGGTCTGATCGCTTCAGATGAAAGGAAGAACCATGGGCACGCTGATTAAGATCGCATGGCGGAATGTTCGTAGACATAAACGCCGAACCTTTCTCTCTGCACTGGTCATCGCTGTGGGGCTTGCAATGTTCATTCTGATGAATTCGATCATGACCGGTATGGATCGAGCGAATATTGATAATCTTGTTGAATTGAGTACTTCATCAATAAGAATTTCTACAAAGGAATATGCTGAGGACATCGAGTCATTACCTCTTAAATACGGATTACAGAATGTGCAGGAACTCACTATGTTTATTCAGCAGCAGGAGTATGTTGCAGGTGCAACTCCGAGAACACAATTCCTGGGGCAGCTTTCCAACTGGGAAGAAACCATGCCGGTGATAGGACAAGTAGTTGATGCAAAAACAGATGTGATCGTTTTTGCTTTAATGAACTATCTTGAAGGAAATTATTTCTCTGATGAAGGTGAGAATGAGATCATTCTTGGTAAAGGACTGGCAGAACAAATGGGTGTGCAGACGGGAGATTATATTACACTTTATGCACTCACAAGATATGAAAGCAGGAATGCTGACGAATTTCATATTGTGGGACTGCTGAATACAACCGATCCAAATATCAATTTGAATACCATTCTGATCACATACGAAACTGCTGACAGTTTTCTCGATCTCGAAGGACTTGTGACAGAACTCTATGTGGCAATGGAACGGAGAGTGAGTTACAACTTGTTTGTGAAAGATGTGCAGCAGCTCCAAACAAAACTCCAAAGCCGTTTTCCGGAACTTCAAATAGATAGCTTTCTTAAAATAGCTAGTGGCTTTCTGAAACTTACCGAACAAAAGAAAGCATTCGGGATGATATTCATGCTAATAATCCTCGCAATTGCAGCAGTCGGGATCTTTAACTCGGTTTTGATGAGTGTGTATGAGCGCATTCGGGAGATCGGTGTGCTGAGAGCTCAGGGCATGAAAAGGGGAGAGATCATTACCCTCTTTCTTTGGGAAGGTGGTTTCATCGGTATTTTGGGGAGCATACTTGGCTTGATCATCGGATGTGGAGCGAATATTTATTTTGTACTTGTGGGAATTCCCCTTGATAAGTTTTCCGGATTAGAAACATCAGGTTTACCATTTTTGGGCAGGATGTACGGTGAGTGGAATATTGGCGCTATCATTTTCGTGTTTCTATTTGGGATCATTGTCGCTGTTGCAGCAAGTTACCTGCCATCGAGAATGGCTTCAAAAATGGAAGTTACAAAAGCAATACGCTACGTGTAGGGAGGGACAATGTCATTTATACAAAAATTCGCTTTCAGAAATGTCGGTCGTAATAAACGCCGTTCTATTCTCGCAGTAATTTCCGTAACGCTATCCATTATGCTTATTGTTTTTTTACAGGGATTCGTCGGGGGATTCCTTGATAATCTCGTTCATAATTACACAAAAAATGAGACGGGTCATATCAGAATTGCTACGAACCAGTTCGAAGAAAAAGCAAAGTTCAATCCTGTAACTGAGAATATAAAAGATCCTGATAGGATATTGCAAACCATCTCGCAGAATGAAGAAATAAATAAAAATATACGCATAATGACCAAGCGTATAGTGTTTGGAGTACTTCTCAGCCACGATGGAAACAACAAAGCAGCACTTGCCTATGCCGGTGATCCCAAGAAAGAAAAAGAGCTTCTGATGCTCAACAACTCGATACTTCCCGGCGGACGATATATCGAAAATGAAAATGAAACTATTATCGGAAAACAGTTAGCTGAAGATCTCAATTATGAACTCGGAGATGAGATCAATGTGCTCACACAAGGCAGTGATTATGCACTTCATCTTAAGAAATTCAAAATTGTGGGGCTCTTTGAAACAGGCTTGGGTATGTACGATGAAAAACTGTTTCAAATACCTTTGATCAGTGCTCAGGAACTGCTCAGAATGCCGGGAGAAACCCAACAGATCATTATAATGTTGAATAATTATCATGATTCTGATATGGTTGCAGAGCAGATAGATAATTTGCTGATGGATAACGAAATTGCAGTCTCCCCATGGTCAAAGATCGGCACATATTATTTCTATGTAGAAATGGCAGCACAGATCTATGGCTGGTACTATATTGTGATCGCTTTTCTCGGTGCCTTCATTATTGCTAATATAATGATGATGGTCGTTCTGGAGCGCAGAAAAGAGATCGGTATTATAAAATCTTTGGGATTTTCAAACAAACAGGTCTTATCTATGTTTGTATTTGAAGGAATGATCCTGGGATTTATAGGAAGCATAATCGGGTCGCTAATTGGTGTCGGGATCGTAACTATTCTACATTATCACGGTTTGGACTTTTCAAAAATGCTAAGCTCGATAGATATGCCTTTGAGTAGTATTGTGTATTTCAGACTCAATGTGCTGAACATTGTCACTGCGATCCTACTGGGAACTGTGGTCTCGACTGTCATTTCATTCATTCCATCGCGCAGAGCCGAAAAGATGAAGATCGTGGATTCATTAAAAAGTGTATAAATTATTATGGGAGTTTAAATGAAAAGATTAATTATTTTTACTATTTTGTGTCTGTTCTCTATTACACTTAATGCACAGGAAGAGAATATCACCGGAGAAGAAATTCTCAGGAAAATTGATGAGAACGAGTATTATGACACGATTGAATATACAGGGCAAATGATCATTCATATTGATGATCAAATCCGAACAAAACAGCTTACTTCACAGGCAAGAAGTGAAGGACATAAAGCGCTGGTAGAATTTACAAATCCCGAAGATTACGGCACAAAATATCTTCTGATCGATGATGAGCTCTGGATATATTTCCCGATAGAGGAAGAAGTGGTGAAGATCTCGGGGCACATGCTGAAAGAAGGAATGATGGGCAGCGACTTTTCCTATGAGGATGCACTTGAATCAAGTAAAATATCAGAGAAATATAATGTTGAAGTTGCAGCCCAGGACACGATCCAAAACCATCCATGCTGGGTTCTGGTACTTAATGCCAAAGTTAAAGATGTGCCCTATTATACCAGAAAATTGTGGGTTGATAAAGAGCATTTCTTCACGTGGAAAGAGGAGATGTATGCAAAATCGGGAAGGCTGCTTAAGGAGATGAACGTGCTCGAGATCAAACAGTTTGGTGATAGGTTTTTCCCGGTGAAATCTGAAATGGTTAATCAGTTGAGGAAGAACAGCAAGACGGTTTTTATAATGGATGATATTGTCTTTGATGTCGATCTTCCTGATGATATTTTCAGCTTGAGAAACCTTCAGCATTAGAGACAAAACATGAAAAAAATAGTTTTCATTTTATTTTTAATTTTTATTCTGGCTACAGCTTGGCTATGCGCAGAAAAACCAACAGGCATGAAAATATGGGGTTCTAATTTCATTGATATAAGCGGTTATCATTACTTTAAAAATGGGGAAGATTCACTCAAGTTTGGAGGGATGAATACATTTCGATTCAACTTTCATAACAGGAATAAACGCTATGGCAAAATTGAAGGTAATTTCGATCTTATTATCCCTTTTGGTTTTACTGCCGATCAGTTTCAAAACCTGATAGATCAAACTGAAGAATCGGATACGCTCTCGATGCCCTATTATCCGCTTTTTGTAAATGGCAACACACCTATATTGCTGGATATCAGGAAATTGTATCTCTCTGTATATTTGCCTTTTGCAGACATTACTCTTGGAAGGCAGATCGTTAATTATGGCAAGGGAGTTGTATTCTCACCAATTGATGTTTTCTCAACTATTGATGTTGCAAATATTAATTTCGAGCGGCACGGAAGCGATATCGCAGCTGTGAAAATTCCATTCTCATATCTTTCAGGGCTGGATGTAGTGACTGAATTTCCTAGAAAACACCATGAGTATTCTTCTTCATTAAGAGGTTATTTCAATACTTTTGGATTTGATGTTGCAGTAAATACGATCTACAAGCATCGGGCAAAAGAGCTGATCACAGGATTATCATTTAAGGGCGATGCCTTCTTTGGAGTGTATGGAGAGCTTGTTGAGCATTTTGCTGATGATCTTTCAAAGAAATATTTCGAGGGCATGCTCGGGCTGGATTATTCGATCAAGAATACTTTTTTCTTCAGAACTGAGTATTATTACAAAAACAGTAATATTCAGAATGAGTGGGGAAAGCATAATTTTTATGCTTCATTTCAATATCTTATAAATGATCTTATGAATGTATCTGCACATGTTATTGGCAGTGGAGTGGGTGGAAATGACCAGATGCTGATGTATTCCGGGCAGTTTTACTACAATATCCTTCAGAATGTGAATTTGATATTTTATACTCGCTATTTCTCATTCAAAGAAGATATTGCTTCTGCACATGATCTGGAATATGCTGTGCGGGTTGAGGTGAAGTTTTAGAATCACGACTCAGCTTGCAAAGATGAGTCGGGCTGGGGCGAGGTAAAATAATGAAAATTCGGTTTTCAATCATTGGATTGAAATAAAATTGGCGAAATACTCCTTGGCTCTGCAACGGGGATAGTCAATTTTAAGAATTTTCTTTATTTTTATTTTCTGAATCTGTGTCGATCAGCTTCATCAGCGTTAATCTGCGTTCTATTTTTAAATTTTCTGAGCTCAGTCCGACTGCTCAAAAAACCACATAAAATTGACATGCATAGAATCACTTTGGAAATCTATCCAAGCTGAGAAGTATCTCAAAATAATATGAACAAGAAATTTGACCCGAAACAAAATTATGCCGAAAGCATGAAGCGAGTGGGCTATATCACAAGAGAAAAAGCCACTCCAAAAGACTATGCAAAAATGGGATTTAAAAGCGGATTGGAAGTCCACCAGCAGTTGAAAACTGAGGAGAAACTCTTCTGCCGATGTCCTGCAGGAATATATCATAACTTGCAAGATTATGATGCCGAACTTATACGTCACATGCGTCCCACACTTTCAGAAATGGGCACTTATGACGGCACTGCACTGATGGAATTCCGCACTCGCAAAAATATAAGATATTACATCAAAAATGAAACCACCTGCACCTACGATGTTGATGACACACCGCCCTTTCCAATTAATAGAGAAGCCCTCGAATATGCGATTGAAATATCTTTGCTGATGCATCAAAACATTGTTGGCGAACTGCACATTACTCGCAAACAGTATCTCGACGGCAGCATTCCAACCGGTTTTCAGCGAACTGCGATCGTGGGCATTGAAGGAAAAATTCCGCTCAAACATAAAAATGTCCGCATCATTCAGCTCAGCATAGAAGAAGATGCCTGCCGCGAGGTTTCTGACATTGGTCATGAAAGGATATATACAACTGACCGGCTCGGAATTCCGCTTATCGAGACAGTGACATATCCCGAACTTTTCACTCCGGATGAAGTAATGGAAGCAGGACAGGTTATCAGATTCATAAATAGAAGCTCCGGTAAAGTACGTGTTGGTATTGGAGCAGGCAGGCAGGATGTGAATGTCAGTATCACCGGCGGAACACGAGTTGAAATTAAAGGCGTTTCCCGTATCAAATGGATAGCAAAACTTACACATAATGAAACATTTCGTCAGAAAGCATTGCTGGAAATCAAAAAGGAATTGCATAGCAGAATTAAATATCCAAAGAAGTGGAAACCCACCTTCAAAGCAATTACCTTTGATGTGTCCGATATCGAGTACCAGCCCATAAAAGAAGCAATGGACAAGGGATGTAAGCTCATTGCCTGCAAACTGCCTGAGTTCAAAGGAATACTCTCTTTCTTCCTGCAGCCCGGGAAAACCTTTGCTGATGAGCTGGAAGGTCGATTGAAGGTTATTGCATGTCTTGAGAAACCGAATATGGTGCATTCTGAGGATATGAATCCTGTGTTTAA
This sequence comes from Candidatus Cloacimonadota bacterium, assembly GCA_030611765.1. Classification (GTDB taxonomy): domain Bacteria; phylum Cloacimonadota; class Cloacimonadia; order JGIOTU-2; family JGIOTU-2; genus Celaenobacter. The sequence goes on from JAUWPE010000008.1 coordinate 9,223, forward strand.
TGAGGATATGCTAAAAAAGCGAAGCAAATTGTTAAAAAGCGGTGAGAATGATGCACAGATCGTGTTCTGGGCTCCTGAAGAGGATGTCAAAACTGCGATGGAAACCATTGAGGAGCGCTGCAGAATGGCTTTTGAAGGCGTGCCCAACGAAACAAGAAAAGCTCTCAATGACGGAACAACAATTTTTGAGAGAGTTTTACCCGGCGCTGATAGAATGTATCCTGATACGGATTCCGCTCCAATTCCTATCAAAGATGAGTATATTGAGGAAATTGGTAAGTCGCTTCCTGTTAGTTTGAAGAAGCGAATGGAGCAGCTAAAAAAATGGCATATTCCTGAAGATTGCTATTATTACATTCTCAGAAATGATCTGATGCCCTTGCTGGAACGGATGATCAAAGAACTAAAGGTTTCTCCAAAATGGATTGGAACACTTTTCGGGCATACACTCAAGCATATAGAAGGTCAGTACAATTCATCAGTTCCATTTGAATATGAGCGGGTGTACGAGTTGATAGAATTCCTTCAAAAAGAGCAAATTGATCTTGATATTCTTTCCTTGATGCTTGAGATTCTCTATGTGTATCCACGTATGGAATTTGAGTCGATACTCAATCTTGTGAAATTTAAAAGGCAAGAGAAGAACGAAATCCTCAACGACATTCCAAGCTTATGTTCAATGTTCAATGAGATCGGCGGATCTGCCAATTCCGATGCAGAGAAAAAATGGATAATGGGGCATCTGCGAGCTATTGCTTTGGGGAATATGCCGCTCAAGGAGCTTCATCAGGCAGTACAGAAAATTCTGCAGGGAGATGAGCTATGATAGATATATTTAAAGGTTATAAAGGACAGTCGCTCTCGGTTTTGAAGAATTTCAAGGTTCGTGTATGGAGCGATGCTGAGATATCAACAACTCGAGGAAATTTCAAGGGGATCATTCTACCGCGCTCAGAAAATGACGATGATCTGCATATTGTGCTCAAACTTGCCACCGGCTACAATGTAGGAGTCGATGTGAATACGATCACCGATATGAAAGAGATCGGCTATAAAGAAGCTCATTATAAAATTCCTGAAAAAGAATTTCCTTTTACAGAAGGCAAACCGAATATAAAACTCTTAGGCACCGGCGGCACGATCGCTTCACGATTGGATTATAGAACCGGTGCGGTCATTCCTGCATTTTCTCCGGGTGAGCTTTATGGCGCAGTTCCGGAACTTGCCGATATTTGCAATTTGCAGACCGAAAAACTTTTTGCGGTTTTCAGTGAGAATATGGGACCCGATCAATATAAAAAGCTCGCAATTACGATCGGAAAAGAGATTGAAAAGGGCATAGACGGCATTGTGATCGGGCATGGCACAGATACGCTTCATCATACTGCTGCAGCACTTTCTTTTATGATACAAAACTCACCCGTTCCTATTGTGCTGGTGGGCTCGCAACGTTCATCGGACAGGCCTTCTTCCGATGCAGCTCTGAATCTCATCCACGCAACAACCACTGCTGCCACGTCTGATATTGCAGAAGTTCTGGTTTGTATGTTCGGTCCTACATCCGATGAGTATGGCTTGCTGCACAGGGGAACTCGTGTGAGAAAGATGCACTCGTCCTATCGCTCGACTTTCAGAACAATAGGGGATGTACCGCTTGCAACAGTTACTCGTGATGGTGTTGTGCTGATAAAAAATGATTATAATCACAGACGCAAAGATAAAAATGTTACGATTCTTCCTTACTTTGAAGAAAAGGTGGCGTTGCTCTATTACTATCCCAATATGCAGCCCGATATGATATACTCGATCATCGATAATGGTTACAAAGGAATTATCATAGCAGGAACAGGATTAGGGCATGTGAATAAACCGCTTTATCCTGCCATCAAGAAGTGCAAAGAAAAGGGCATTCCTGTTTATATGACTGTGCAGACTCTGTGGGGTTATGTGCACATGTTCGTGTATGATACAGGACGTGATCTGATGAGTTATGGAATTATTCCGGCAGAAAATATGCTTCCTGAAGTTGCTTATATCAAGCTTGGCTGGGCGCTCGGGCAGACCAATGATCCTGAAAAAGTAAAAGAGATCATGCTTACACCAATTGCCGATGATATTACTAAACGGGAGCCCTATAACGGTTATCTTATTTATCAGGGTGGCATTCCGGAAGTGGAAGAATTTATTAAGAAAGTGCATAAATAAAAGCAAGCACTGCGACTAATGGAACGTAGATATATGGCAGATACAGAAATTGAATTATTTTACCACAGAGGGCACAGAGAAACACAGAGATAAAAACAACCGAGAAGAAAAGCGAAGAGAGAAGAGCGAGGAAAGAATAAAAATCACGATCCGACTTCATATCAACTATCGGGACGAAGCTGTGGCAAGGCAGTCTCCGTTACAATACACCTTGGTATGCAGAGAACACAGAGAAATTTCCACTTGTGACAAGGTAATTCCATGTAAAAAGGACATGTCATTCCCTCGAAAGAGGGAATCCAGTATTTTCGCATTCTCTGAACTCCATTGCCTGCTGGCTGATGAAGTCCAGGAATGAATTAATGAGACCCAGACCACTCAGATTGGACAGATTTACGCAGATTAAGGGTTCAATATATTCTCTTCTTTATTATATTTTCTGAATCCGTGTTAATCCGTGTGCAATTTTCTTTTTTTTATAGCACGCAGACCCACGCAGATTGAACTGATTCTCGCAGATTAAGAATTAAATATATTTTCTTCTTTATTATATTTTCTGGATCAGTGTTAATCAGTATCATCAGCGTTAATCTGTGTTCCATCTTCTTTTTTTAATAGAACGCAGACCCACGCAGATTGGACAGATTTACGCAGATATAAATATTGAATTATTGCTCAACATTTTTGATATATTATTTTCAATCTTTCTCGGTGCTCTCTGTGGTTTAATTTTATTGGGGGGAGTTCGGTTTATCTCTTATTCCTGACTCAATTTATTCAACCTGTTCATTTCTCTTTTTCTTGTCGTTTCACTGAGAATTTTCTTTCGCATTCTGATGTTTTTGGGAGTTACTTCCAGCAGTTCATCATCATTAATATATTCAAGTGCCTGCTCCAAACTGAATTGCCTTGGCGGGACAAGGTTGATCGCATCATCAGAGCCAGCTGCACGAACATTTGAGAGTTTTTTACCCTTCACTATATTCAGCACCAGATCGTTTTCTCGCGAATGCTCCCCAACGATCATTCCTGCATACACTGCCACTGCCGGTCCAATGAATAAAATTCCACGTGCCTGGAAATTGAACAGCGAATATCCGGTAGACATGCCATTTTCCATAGCTATAAAAGCACCGCGTTTTTTCTTGTCCAGGTCACCTTTGTAAAATTCATATTCATAAAAACTATGATTGATGATACCTGTTCCGCGGGTCGTGGTGAGAAATTCGTTTCTGAAGCCAATTAATCCGCGAGCGGGTACTTTATATTTCAGGCGTGTGTAGCCGTCAGTACCCGGCACCATATCCAGCATTTCACCTTTTCGGAAACCAAGCATTTCGATAACTGTTCCCACAAATTCATCAGCAACATCGATAACAACTAGTTCGATCGGCTCTGTGCGCTTTCCATCAAGCTGGCGATAAATAACTTTGGGTGTAGAAACTTGGAATTCAAAACCTTCACGGCGCATGTTCTCGATGAGAATGGAAAGTTGAAGCTCGCCGCGTCCTTTTACTATAAACTCATCTCCGTTTTCCGTGCCTTCGATCTTGATGCTGACATTGGTTTGAAGCTCTTTTTGCAATCTATCCCAGATATTTCTGGAAGTGACATATTTTCCTTCTTTTCCGGCAAAAGGAGAATCATTAACGCGGAATGTCATTGAGAGGGTAGGGGCATCGATCTCAATGATCGGAAGCGGTTTTGGATCATCTTTGCAGGCAGCTGTTTCTCCTACATCGACTCGTTCCATTCCGGCTAAAGAAACAATATCTCCGGCGTACGCTTTTTTTGTTTCTGTCTTTTTCAATCCTTCATACTGGAAAATTTTGGTGATCCGATAGGGTAATCTTTCTCCATCGCGTTTTAATAATACAATTTCTTCACCCTGGCTTACAGTTCCATTTGTGATCTTTCCCGTTCCGATCTTTCCGAGATAATTATCATATTCGATCGCAGAGATTAGCATTTGAAAAGGTTTGGATTCATCACCTTCTGCATCTTTCACTTTGTGTATGATTGTTTCAAATAAAGGGATCAGGTCGTCATTTTCATCTTCCAGCTCATACCTGGCATACCCGTCTTTGCCGGATGTAAAAAGAACTGGGAAATCTAATTGAGCATCATTTGCATGCAGGTCGCAGAAGAGGTCGAACACCATTTCAAGAACCTCGGCAGGCCGGGCATTCTGTCTGTCTATTTTATTGATGATAACAATTGGATTTAATCCTAATTCCAGGGATTTTTTTAATACATATTTTGTTTGCGGCATCGGACCTTCAAAAGCGTCAACCAATAACAGAACAGAATCCACCATTTTCATGATGCGCTGGACTTCGCCACCAAAGTCTGCATGCCCGGGTGTATCAACAAAATTTATTTTATAGTCTTTATAGGTGAGAGAGGCATTTTTGGAAAATATAGTGATGCCGCGCTCTCTTTCAAGGTCATTGCTGTCCATCACACGCTCGGCAATGTTCTGGTTATCTCTGAAGATGCCGGACTGCCTGAGAACTGCATCCACCAGAGTGGTCTTGCCGTGGTCAACATGTGCGATGATGGCGATATTTTTAATTTTTCTCATTATTCTTCATTTCTTGATTATTTGGAGGAAGGAATTAAAACAGCTTAGCTCAACTCCCTGACCGTGAACATATTTTCAAAATTGCGATTTTTATATGGTATCTTACAAATATTCCGGATGATTTTGATTGAGCCAGGTAATAACTTCTTGTTTAAATGATGAAACAAAATCTACTAACTCTACAGCTTCTTGTGAGGTTACTCCACCAGCACAATCGTATTCTACGATGTTTCTTTTAGTTCGGCAAGTATTCAGATATTCTGCATCCAAACGTTTTGAATCACCTAAAATTATCGGCATAGCCATAATCGTACGATAATGCTGCAGGTTGTTTTCTGCCTGATAACCAGAAGTATATAAGAGAATTGTACATAATTTGAGAGCCGCATTATAGGCAATGCCAAACTGCCAATCGAGAGATATACTTTCTTTAGCATCATGAAGATCCCGATCGACAATATTAAGTAGATTGTTGATTTCCTGTTTGCTGGTGGAATGATGTTTTAACCAGCCGTTACTTAACCAACTTTGTAAACTCATCTTCTGTTCCTGTAATAAATATTTTATCTGAATTTATAATATTTGAAATGAAATGGTCATCTGAATTTACTCTATTAATAAATTCTAATTTACTGATAACTTGCGGGTTGATCTCTCTGCCTGTTTTGTCTGAAATACCATGAAGTAGTGATAAAATTTTTCGTAAACCAATATCTCCAATAACAAACAGGTCAATATCACTATGAGATTTTTGTTTTCCTGAAGCAAGGGAACCAAAAAGGAAAGCAAATTCGATTGCTGTGGATTGAGAAAGAGCTTCTTTCAATAAAAAAACTAAACCCACTGTTTTTTGGACAATATTACTAATATCCTGGTAAATTGGGTTTTCTTTATTTGCATGATAATAAGTGCGATTACCATCTTTTGTTTTATAAATAAGATCAAGCTTTACTAATTTACTTAACTCTCTTTGAACCGTACCGATGGTAAAACCTGATTTGCGTTCGATCTCACGCATATGTAACGCAGCATTATCAGACCCAAAAAGAAGTCTGAATATTTCAGTTCTGACCTTGGAAGATAAAATTTCAGCAAGCATATTGTATCCTTTTTGCATACATCTGTATGCTTATTTCATACAAAAAAACAAGTAGTGAGTTTTTTCTGTCCATATTTTTGATGATAACACTTGGATCTATTCCTAATTCCAGCGATATTTTTAATTTTTTTCATTATTATTCATTTCTTGATTATTTCTTTTGTAGTTTGTTGCAACAAAGTTGCCTTATGAAAATTCGGTGGTTTTAGAGTCAATGTATTTGAGGGATAGGGGGATAATGTGAAACAAATTATTTTTGAGTTGGATATAGATGTAATGATTTTGGATAGAATTTGTTGAGGGAGAGACGTTGGAATGTACGAAAATTACTCTTTATCAAAATGCTTATCAATATAACTTTTTTTATAATCTGAGAAAATTTTCATATTAGGGACTGAAGCTTTCTTGAAAATGCAGTATGAAACAACAACAAGCAATAAACCACTGAGTGCCCATTTTGTTATAGTAAAACCTATTACTAAAGTTGCAATTATTATAAAAAATTCAAGAATTGGTAAAGGATGTTTAAGGTAACTGAATCTAATTTTCCATTTGTGTTTCAACCAATAATTTTTTCTTTTTAGGTTATTTTTTTCCTCAATTGATTTACTATTCTTCTTAGTTAAATCGTGAACCTCATTCTTAAGGTTATTGATTGTATGTTTATTATTTTTATTTGTTTTATTTAATTTTTCTATTTCTTTTTTAAATGGTGCCTTAATTTTTTCATTTAATTCCTTTTCGATTTCAAGTACTGTTTTTGAAGTAAATAAATTTGGATCTCCTAATGTTTTATCTACAAGCATTCTCTCTACTTCCTTTGACTCTATTAGATGATATGCACTTTCTTCTGTAATAGCTCTATCATCTTTACATTGCTCAACAATTTCAATTAATCTATCTTTCAAGGCATCACTTGGTTTAATAGCATTGTAGCAACTTGCAATGAATTTTTCTTTGTTAAATTCAATCTTTTTATGTGAATTTATCCACAATACTGTTCCTAAGAAAACATCAGTTATACAAGCAGGTAATTCTTTTCGTCTTTCCTTTTCAAGATTATTATATTTGATATTTGCTTTAATCAAACCGTAATTTGTTGTAAGAAATATATTCTTAGCTTCTCTAGTTAGTTTCGGTGAATTATTTTTTCTCAAATGATATATTGCAACAATAGAATCCTTATCATTTTTTATAGTAGTACTTAATTCCGATAAATAGTCATGAAACTCATTTCTTATCAATTCCTCTAACTTGGAGCTATCAATTTGAAAATCTTTATTCAATAGATGGGATGGTTTTTCAACAATCTCAAATTCTGAGAGCAATGATTTTAAAGAATCCCTAATATTTTTTACCTGATCAGCAGAATAACCGAGATATTTATAATTTTTCGCTGTCAAATTTGCATTTCTATAATCAAATATATTAGCTTCTAAAGCATTGATAGCTATTTCTAAATTTGAAATAACTTCATTATAACTATGCTTGAATATTTTGATTCTTCCACCGTTTTCAATTATACTATCAATTAAAATTTTAACAGAGTTTTCTTTATGTTCACCATCAGTACCTATATAGTGAAAAATCAAGGGTGTATCAAAAAATAAATTACAATCTTTTACTGTATCTTGAGAAAAATCATAATCCTCAATAGTTATTGTTGATGCTAATATATGACCAAAAGAAATATTGGATAAGTATTTGAAACAATCATCATTATCTTCATAGCTATCAACTATAAAACAGTTTAAAGCTTGTTCATATTTTCTAAATTTTTTGGTTAAATGGAAACTATCAGCTATAAGTGAATGATTAGTATCTTGAATCAAAAGTTCAATATCATTATTTTTCAGAAATTTAAGCAAAACCTCATCGATTTCATCATCAGTAATTGGAAGATTGAACTTTTCTGAACAATATTTCTTAAAACGATATTGAAAATTTTTGTTTTGTTTAGTTGAAACACTTTGTTCATTTGAAAAATCTAAATCGTAGGCAACAGTATCATTAACAATAAAAGACTTTTGGTATTTTGTTAACAAATTATATTTTTGTGCTTTTCTTAAAATCGCAGTCATTGCTTGAGGAGTTATCCTAAGTCCAAATTCAATTAAGAATTTATCACAAAATTCATTAACTTGATCTTCACTTAATGCAGCAATTTTATCTTTAACAAACAAAGTAGCTACAAATGGTGTAAAAATTTCTAAATAATTCTTTTTATCTCTAGTATTTAAAGTAGATAAAATCGCAAAAGAAGTAACTGCTCTTCTCATAATATCACCTCTGCTCTATTTAAATATTTGATTATTTTTCCATAAAAAATTAAAAAAGATATTATTAAGTCTTTGTCATATTTAAAGCTAACGATTTCAGTGTACATTATTTCATCACAAATCATTGCTATCTAATTCTAACAATTCTTTTTTTTGTCATTTTTCTACTCGAACTATATTTAATGTATGAAAAAAAATGATTAATGTGAATTAAGTGTCAAGAATATCAGTATTTAACGCGGTACAATAAATTGTTGAGGAATTGAGGGGTTAAATAGTATAATTATTTAATTGAATACTGAACTCCATCCGCAGGTTTTCGGAAATCCAGGAATGCTTCCTTCGTTCTCCGTCCTTTTTCCTCAGTTTTCCGCATTTCAATCCACCCAAGTTTGACAAAATATCCTGCTCTAAAAAACTTCACCTATCATAATTCCGGAGGTTTCATGCTCAAAAAGATCGATCCCGAAAAAACCGATGCATGGAAAAAACTACAGAAACATTACGACACAATTCAGCACGCTTCAATGAAGAAAATGTTTGCAAACGATCCATCACGATTTGATAAATATTCGATCACATTTGATGATATTTTGCTCGACTATTCAAAAAATATAATAAACGAAGAAACAATGAAACTACTTATCGAGCTTGCAAAGGAATGTGAACTGGAAGATGCTATTGAAAAAATGTTCACCGGTGACGAGATCAATGAAACCGAAAACAGAGCGGTTTTGCATACTGCACTGAGAAATTTCTCAGACGATCCTGTGTATGTGGATGGGGAAGATGTCATGTCGGAAGTGAAAGCAGTACTTAATCAAATGAAGGGATTTTCTGAGAAGCTTCTCAGCGGAGAATGGAAGGGTTATACGTGCAAGCCGATCACGGATATTGTGAACATCGGCATTGGCGGCTCAGATCTGGGTCCGGTCATGGTCACTGAAGCGCTAAAACCTTACTGGAAGAACATCAAACCTCATTTTGTATCAAATGTGGATGGCACTCATATTGCAGAAACTCTGAAAAAACTCGATCCGGAAACCACACTTTTCATGATCGCATCCAAAACCTTTACCACGCAGGAAACAATGACCAATGCACATACAGCACGGGACTGGTTTCTTAAACATGCAAAAATATCAGAACACATAAAAAGGCATTTTGTTGCGATATCAACAAATGAAGAAGGGGTCATCAAATTCGGCATCGATCCGAAAAATATATTCCGATTCTGGGATTGGGTTGGCGGACGATATTCATTGTGGTCAGCGATAGGACTTTCTATTGCCTGCACTATCGGGTATGAGAATTTCGAGCAGTTGCTCAGAGGTGCTTATGCAATGGATGAGCATTTCAGAACTGCTCATTTCGAGAAAAATATGCCGGTAATCCTTGCTTTGCTTGGGATCTGGTATAATAATTTCTTTGATGCGGAAACGCAGGCGATCCTACCATACGATCAGTACATGCACCGCTTTGCTGCATACTTCCAGCAGGGAGATATGGAGAGCAACGGGAAATCAACGGACAGAGCAGGGAATTCTGTAAATTATCAAACGGGTCAGATCATTTGGGGAGAGCCGGGCACAAACGGACAGCATGCTTTTTATCAGCTCATTCATCAGGGAACAAAACTCATTCCGGGCGATTTTCTGGCGCCTGCAATAAGCCATAATCCGATGGGGGAGCATCACAAGATACTGCTTTCTAATTTCTTTGCTCAGACCGAAGCACTCATGAAAGGAAAAACAGAAGTAGAAATAAGAGAAGAGCTCAGAAGACCAGGCAAGCCGTATGATGAGATCGAGAAGTTACTTCCTTACAAAATATTTAAAGGCAATAAACCAACAAATTCAATTTTGATCAAAAAATTAACTCCCTACACGCTTGGCAATTTGATTGCTATGTATGAGCATAAAATTTTTGTTCAGGGCGTTATCTGGAACATATTCAGTTTTGACCAGTGGGGTGTGGAGCTTGGCAAACAGCTTGCCAAAAGCATCTTACCTGAGCTTGAGAATAATGAGCCTGTCACAGATCATGATTCTTCGACGAATGGTTTGATCAATACGTATAAGCGGATGAGAGAAGATAAATAAGATGTATGAATTATAATTACAATTTTACTGAATTTTCATAATTCTTGACATCAGTTACAACTTCTAACAGTAAAAGTATGTTTGTTTATGTTGGGCATATCTAAGAGAAAAAATAATATGGAGAAAAAAATGAAAAAAATTTTAGTGCTTCTGTTAAGTATTTTCATAATGTTAATTATATCATGTAATAACACCACAGAGTCTGACAACACTCCACCAACTGTAGTTATCACGTATCCAGCGAATAATTCAGATTTTGAAGAAGGGACAGAGATAGCAATTACTGCAGATGCTAATGACAATAAAGGTGTTGAGAAGGTTGAATTCTACATAGATGGGACAAGGGTATCTACAGATACTAATGAACCTTATCAATATGATTGGGATACCGGAGCGAAGAGAAACAGCAATCACACGATTTACACTAAGGCCTATGATTCTAGTAATAATAGTGCATCTTCAGACGTGATAACAATAACATTAACCGAACCTGGAGGAAATCCACCCAACCCACCTACTAATCCAACTCCCGCCAATAATGCGACTTCTGTATCCACAAATGCAGATTTATTCTGGACATGCACCGATCCGGACAACGATCCGCTTACTTATAATGTCTATTTTGGCACATCAACCAATCCACCGCAAGTCAGTAACGGACAAAGCAGCACAGATTATGATCCTGGTACACTGAATGAAGAAACAATCTATTACTGGAAGATACAAGCACACGATGACCATTCTAATCATACCACAGGTGATGTATGGAAATTTACTACTTTTACCGGAGGTACTGGAACTGTTACCGACATAGATGGGAATGTGTATCAGACAATAGTAATAGGCAACCAAGAATGGATGATGGAAAACCTGAAAGTTACCCATTATCGAAACGGAGATCAGATACCACATTTGACAGATGATGGAGATTGGGCAAGTACATTCTCAGGAGCATATTGTGTGTATGATAATGACCCTTCTTATGCAAACACATACGGTAATTTATATAATTGGTTTGCCGTAGATGACTCACGTGGTTTAGCGCCTGAGGGTTGGCATGTGCCAACACATGATGATTGGCATGCAGATAATGATTGGAATGAATTAGTAGATTATCTTGGTGGAAGTGTTGTAGCTGGTGGTAAAATGAAAGAGACAGGGACTACTCATTGGAATAGTCCTAACACTGGTGCCACAAACGAAAGCGGTTTTACAGCGTTGCCAGGTGGGTATAAGAGCAGCGCATGCGGTGGTTATTTCGGCGATATTGGTGTCTGGGCGAACTTCTGGTCGTCTTCGGATCTCGATTCTAACGATGCTTGGACTATTAGATTGTACTTTGATGATTCACAATTTTACAATTTTGATCGATATAAGAAGTACGGATTTTCTATCCGCTGTGTAAAAGACTAGCATTTAAATTCAAATAAATATTATAAAGTTTAATTACACGACTCAACGTACAAAGATGAATCGTGAGATATTAGTATTCTATTCACTCCATCATCCCCCCTCCGTTTTCCCACTTTCTTTGACAAATAATCAGTCAAAATAAAAGTTCACCTATCAAAATCTCAGGGTGACAGCATAATAAATGGAAACCAATATTCTCATTCTCGGCTCGATCATCATTTTTCTAGCTTCTCTTTTGCAGGGCACGACCGGCTTTGGATTTTCACTTTTTTCCATTCCCTTGCTGACCCTTTTCATCTCGCCCAAAACAGCGATCCCAATGATCCTGCTCGTGTCGCTCATCATAAATATTTCTGTGCTGTACAATAGCAGGAAATCCCTTGATTTTAAAGTCATATTACCGATATTTCTTTTCGGCATATTAGGTGTTCCGGTCGGAGCCAAGCTGCTGCTTATTTTGCCGGATTATGTGCTCAAGATCGTGATAGGCATATTCATCTTATTGTTCGGGATTCTTTTCTACTTTAATGTGCACTTCAAAGTAAAACACGAGAAGGTTGCACGCGCAATTGTGGGCTTTTTAAGTGGCTTGCTTAACGGCAGCATCACGATGAGCGGACCTCCAATTATAATTTTTCTGGCAAATGAACAGAAAGGAAAAATGCACTTCCGGGCTCATCTTGCTTCATTTTTTCTGCTTTTGACACTTTTCACAATTCCTGTATATATTTACTTTGGACTCATTACGAAAGTGGTTCTGAATTATGCTACGATCTTCAGCATTGCGGTCATTGCCGGCGTGCTCGGAGGTAATATTCTCATCCGCAGGATACAGGAAGTTCATTTCAGAAAGTTGACACTTATCATCATAATTTTAATGGGTGTTCTGGCAGTCTATTCAGGCATACAAGGAGTTCTTTCATGAAAGAATTTGATGTGATAATTATCGGCGGTGGTGCTTCCGGACTGATTGCTGCGATCTCTTCATCCCGAAAAGGGGCAAAAACAGCGGTCATCGAGCGTTTGCAGCGAGTGGGCAAAAAGTTACTCGTGACTGGAAACGGGCGCTGTAACTTCTCAAATGCATCCCTGCAGAGAAACAAATATCATGGAACTGATCCTGTGTTTATACAAAATGTGTTCGAACAGTTCAATGGTTCACAAATTCTTGATTTTTTTCACGAACTCGGAATTCTTTCAAAAGAGGAAGAGAATGGGCGCATATTTCCGAGATGTGACCAGGCAGGCGCAGTTCTCGATGTGCTCAGGTATGAATGCAATCGGCTGGGAGTTGATGAACTGAGTTCAAGAGAAATTTCAGAGATCATACAAAAAAAAGATAAGTTCATCCTCAAAACTGCTAAAAATGAAGAATTTCATTCTAAAAAAGTGATCATTACAACAGGCGGAAAAGCAAGTCCACAGTTTGGCTCTGACGGCTCGGGTTTTGCTCTTGCACAGAAGTTAGGGCATACGATCATTGAGCCATATCCATCTCTTGTGCAGATAAAATTAGATGACGAATATCTTAATCACCTCAAAGGCATACGCAGTGATGCACGTGCATCTTTGTATTCAAATGAAAGTCTTATCGATACGCAGGAAGGGGAGATACTTTTTACCGAATATGGCATTTCGGGCATACCGATCCTGCAGCTCAGCAGATACATCCATCATCCGAAATTGAAAGATACTTCGATGGAACTGCATGTCGATCTCTTTCCGGAAATATCATTTCACGATATGAAAAAGATGTTGATAGATCGTTTTCAAACATTATCTTACAAATCTGTGGAACATGCAATGATCGGGCTGATAAACAAGAAAATGATCCATCCAACTCTTACATTGGCAAGAATCGATAAAGCAAAGATAAGCTCCGAATTAAATAGTACTGAAATAGAGAACCTCGCCCATCAAATTAAAGATAGAAGATTCGCTGTCACAGGAACACTTTCATGGAGAGATGCACAGGTCACAGCAGGCGGAGTATCAACTGCTGAAGTGAATGACCGAAGTCTGGAATCCAAACTTGTACCCGGACTCTATTTTGCAGGAGAATTGCTGGATATTCACGGCGACTCGGGTGGTTACAATCTGGCATGGGCATGGGCTTCTGGTTATGTGGCTGGAATGCATGCTGCGAAATCGATTAATGGGAAGAAAAAGATTAAGAAGTAAAATGCAAGAAAATATCCAATATCCAACCAGCCGTCGCTTAGCCTATGGCTCGGCAGGCACGGAATGTCCAATGATGAAGTATAAAAATGTAAAAAAGACTCAAAAGGAGTTCGATTTGCAGGATCGTTTTTTTATAAGACATCGGAGAACTTGGATGTTGGTGATTCCGTGTTCAGTATTGGATGTTCAGAATAATACTTTGCTGTGCTCTCATACTATGATTAAAAAAATATCCAATGTCCAACAAAGAATATCCAATGATGAAGGAAGGAAAAGATGATCCGAATCGAAGAAATAAAACTTCCGATAAACTCCTCTCGAACTCGATTGAAAGAGGAAATTCTCAGGATTCTCCAAGTAGAAGCTGAGGATGTTGAGTATTACAAATTGATAAAAAAGGCACTTGATGCGCGCAAGAAGAATAATATCCAGTTTGTCTATACTGTTGATGTAATATTTTCTGATGAAACAGTTGAGAAAAAACTCTTAACAAGCTTGCAGGAAGATAAATATACTAAAGTGGTCAATCGGCATCGTATCAGAAAAATCGAACCATATAGCTATGATATTCAAAGAGCAAATTATACAAAACATGCCCAAAGACCGATAATTGTTGGCAGCGGACCAGCAGGATTGTTTGCAGGATTATTACTTTCCAAAGCAGGTTTGGAACCACTCATTATTGAGAAAGGAAAAAGGGTCGGTGAAAGAGTAAAGGATGTTAGAGAATTTTTTAATACAGGTAAATTGAATACTATATCAAATATCCATTTTGGAGAAGGCGGGGCAGGCACATTTTCTGACGGAAAACTCTACACGCTGATAAATGATCATCGAACAAAATATATTTTTGATGAATTTATTGCAGCAGGCGCTCCGACAGAAATTGCCTACAGTGCGCGTCCTCATATTGGTACTGATAATCTGCGTAAAGTAGTGCAAAATCTTTGGGAGAAAATCGAACGTTTTGGCGGTGAATTTTTATTTGAGTATGAGTTGAAGGATGTCATGATAGAAAACGGAATACTAAAAAAGATACAAGTCAATGATGCTTATTATGAAACTTCATCTTTGATACTGGCAGTTGGTAATGCTGCAAGAAATACTTTTGAAATGCTTCACGATCGAAATGTACGCATGGAAGCAAAGCCGTTTTCTATGGGCGTGCGTATCGAACATCCGCGGGAATATATAAACAAACTTCAATATGGAGAAAGCTACAAAAATCCGAAGCTGCCCAGTGCGAACTACAAGCTGGCAGTGCATCTGAAAAACGGCAGGGGAGTTTATACTTTCTGCATGTGCCCCGGCGGGTGGGTCGTGCCGGCTGCAACTGAGCTGGATGGTGTAGTGACTAATGGAATGAGCACTTTTGCTCAGGATAATATAAACTCGAATGCAGCGCTTCTTGTGAATGTCACTCCGGAAGATTTCCCTTCTAAGGATCCGCTTGCAGGTATTGAATTCCAGAGAATATGGGAACAAAAGGCATTTGCATGTGGTGGTGGAGACTTCTATGCTCCTGTTCAACTCCTGGGAGATTTTCTTGAAGATAAGCCCTCAACATCTTATAAAAGCGTAATTCCAAGTTACAAACCCGGAAGGACACCTGGAAGTATCAAGGAATGCCTGCCGGATTTTGTATATGAAAGCCTGAAAGAAGCGATTCCACTCCTAGACAGAAAACTGCCCGGTTTTGCATATCCCTCAGCCGCTCTGACAGCAATTGAGACCCGGAGTTCGTCACCAGTCCGCATTGTGCGCGATGATGATTTCCAATCGAATATAAAGGGGCTGTATCCAGCAGGTGAGGGAGCCGGCTATGCTGGTGGCATCGTATCTTCGGCAGTTGACGGGATGAAGGTGGCAGAAAAAATTTTGGTTAATTATAAATGAGTCAAGCCAAAAAGCAATCAACCACGAAAAACACGAAAATACACGAAAACAATAGTTCTATGAATCATGTTTAGGAGAAGTTATCAGAAAATTAAACATAAAATTTATCTATCTATTTTGGATTTTCAATTTTGCAGACTTTTTAAAGTGGGCTTATAAATAAAATTATGCAAAAAATCGATTTAAAATCTTACACATTAGAAGAATTAGAGAGCGTTATAAATTCGCTTGGGGAAAAGAAGTACCGGGCAGTGCAACTATTCGAGTGGATCCATCAACAGAATATTGATACAATTGACGGTATACCAGTACTTCCAAAAGAGCTTAGAAATAAGCTTTCCCAGAATTTTTTTATAGATACTCTCAAAATCGAAAAACGGTTCGATTCCAGGATTGATGAAACGAAGAAATATCTTTTCCGCTTGCATGATGATCATCTTATCGAGAGTGTGCTGATGAAATATAAGCACGGTTACAGTGCATGCCTTTCTATACAGGTCGGATGCAGAATGGGATGTATTTTCTGCGCTTCCACAAAAGGCGGTCTTGTCAGAGATCTCAGTGCCGGTGAGATTGTTGATCAGGTGTACCGGATGCAGAAAGACAGCGGAGTGAGAATATCAAATATTGTGCTCATGGGAAGCGGCGAACCGCTGGAAAATTTTGAGAATGTGATGAAATTCTTTTCCATAATTCATGATGAGCACGGGCAAAATATCGGGTATCGGCATATAACGCTTTCTACAGTTGGCATTCCGGAAAGAATTAGGCAGCTTGCGGATAAAGGTTTGCAGATCACACTTTCCATCTCGCTTCATGCCCCGAATGATGAACTGAGAAAGAAAATAGTGCCTGTTGCTAGGAAGTTTTCTCTGCGAGCCATTCTGAATGCCTGCACATATTACCTTGAAAAGACGCATCGCAGAATTACTTTTGAATATGCACTCATAAATGGATTGAATGATTCAGCAGAAAATGCACGTGAACTTACAGGTTTGCTAAAAGGAATGCTCTGTCATGTTAATTTGATACCAATGAATCCTATTAAGGAATCTGAGCTGCAACCTTCATCCAAAAAGAACATTTCGCAGTTTTATGATATACTTGTTTCAAAAAGGATAAATGTAACGATCAGAAGGGAATTAGGACAGGATATTAATGCAGCATGCGGGCAGTTGAGACGGGAATATGGATTAACCACGAAAGGTACGAAAGACACGAAAAAATAAAATAAACAACCATCCGGCTTCATTACATTTCAGTCTTCGCTACGCTACGCCCAGACAGGACGCCGCGACAGGTCCGTCTTCATTGCATTACGCCGCGACAGGCGAAAAGAAAGAAATTACACAGAAAAAAAAACACACTTGTCACTCTGAGCTTGCGAAGAGTCTCCCTGATCGTTGATCTAAACGTTTTGCGAGATTCTTCCCATCTCCATTACAGGGCAGTCTTCGCTACGCTACGCCCAGACAGGCGAAAAGCGAGAAAAGACAAAAGGGATTAAAGGAATTAAAGTTGAAACAATAGATAAAAAAATTGACAGGAAGTGGAGGAAAATTAAATGGACAATCGATGTAAATAATATTATTTGGATTTATTATGGTGCAGAATGAAAGGAATATTGAAAGAAATTATTGCGAGAATCTGTTCGGAATATCCACGAAATTAATGGCATGGACACATACGTTGTAAGCAATGATTTAAATATTTATAAAAAATAGCGAACCTTCTTTTAAATTTAAAGTTATTTAAGTAAGAGGTATCCAAAATGTCTGTAGAAATTGAAAAGAGAAATCTAAAAGAAAGACTGATTAAAGCAATTCCTGTGTTAGAAAAAAGAATAACAGGTATCGTTCATGATTCTAATGATGTTGCTGATATCCTTCAAGATTCATTGTATGCTGCAATTTCTAAATTAACAGAATTAAAAGAACCTTACAATCTTGAAGCTTGGATGATGAAAATCGCACACAATAAATGTATGGATTACTTTAAAAGAAAAAAGAAGTTCATACCTCTAGATGAAATAATAATGCAAAATCAGTCGATGAATAATAAGGTAATTAGCATTTCAGAATCAGAACACGAATATCTGATAAACGGCATCGGTAATCTATCTGGACCATTGAGAACCGTTATTCAGATGAAATATTTTACACATAACTCCATCAAGGAGATCAGCCGTTACCTTAATGTACCGGAAGGAACAATCAAACGTCGTCTTTTTGATGCACGAAATAAATTAAGAAAGGAATTTACGATGAAAGAAAAAACAAATATTAAACCTAAGATCATTATTACAGAAGTGGTGAACCCCACAGTTTCAAAAGTTAAACTTGCCGGCTATGGTCTATTCTTTGGTGCACCTTTCAAAGGAATTAATGATGTGGAATTAGTTGACAAGTACGATTATCCAGGCGAAATCTTCATGGGAAGAACCGTTTGTAAAGTTACACGAAAAACTACTATGCTGGGA
The DNA here is from genome assembly GCA_030611765.1 of Candidatus Cloacimonadota bacterium. Lineage (GTDB taxonomy): Bacteria > Cloacimonadota > Cloacimonadia > JGIOTU-2 > JGIOTU-2 > Celaenobacter. The sequence goes on from JAUWPE010000008.1 coordinate 27,461, forward strand.
CATGAAGTGTGGGAAGTAGTGAACACCTACGATAAAAACGATATTGAGAATAATCGGCATTTATATTATACCCTTACCGAGGAGAGTATTTCCATGGTTTTAAGAATTTTAAACTTCCCACCTGAGGTTCGGGTTGATCTCCCAGGAGATAACATGCCGAAATGGAGTAGAATAGTTAAAGTTGGTGAATTTATAAATAAGAAAGATAGTGAATATAGGATCGTAGATGTTGTAAATGTAAAAATCGGAGAGAAAGAATATAAAAATGTTATTAGACAGCGAGATAGTTGCGATGATTTCCATGGCAGATACTATGGTGAATATTATTTAAATACAGACGGCAGAGAAATTCTTCATCGGGATTATCTTGGAAAAGATTGGAAGATGGGTGGTTCTGTAACTTGGGATAAGTGGAAAGACTCGCCTGAGATCCGTTTTAGAGATGAGAGTTTTCGACTCATGTCGGAGTTTTTCTTGGTAGATCATTATACCGACTCTGAATAGTAACCGGAAATTGGTAAAAAGTATTGGGTGTAGGAATTGGTAAAGAGGAGGTAGGAAGTAACGCAAGATTCCAATCTTGCGCATGTGCTCAACATCCGTCTTCATTTCACTACGCCGAGACAGGTCCGTCTCCATTTCATTTCAGTCTTCGCTACGCTTCCGTCTCCGTTACACTACGCCGAGACAAGACACCCAGACATTACGCCGTGACAGTTCCGTCTTCATTCCATTAAGCCGTAACAAGCGAAAAGCACCCCAGTTGAATAAAAAACAAATTCAACGGGGCAGGCGAAAGAACACGAAAAAATAAAATAACCACAGAGAACACAGAGAATAAAGAGCAAACAGAGGAAAGACTAACTTTAACAAGGAAATTCTCTTCACAATTGGCGTGTCATTATATATTGAATACAAATTAAAAATATTACAGAAGTACACTAGTGTCGCGTTATAAATCCCACAGGCACAGCTGGTTAGAAGAACAGCCTTCTGTGTTTTGTAACGCCGTATCTGTAAGTAGCTGATATAAAGGCAGTTTCTCAAAAAGGGAAACACTGATAATTTGTAGAATTGTGTAAAGACTCAAACTAATTTTGAGACTTTTTTTAATTATTGCTACTACCACATATGTACTGATTGCTATCCAAATTTGAGTTTTTACAGCGTTGGCCGATGTTCCGAAAAATGACTTTATCTTTAGATGTTGTTTTATCCATTTAAAGAATAATTCTATTTTCCATCGGTTACGATATAACTCTGCAACCATCATTGCTGATATATCGAAATTATTAGTAAGGAAAACAAAATATTTATCATTTTCCGAATCATAATATTTTACTCTTCGTAATTTATCCGGATAATGTTGTTTTGATTTGTAACCGGTGAATTTTACAATCTGATCACAACGTAATCCTGTTATTTTATCTACATGACTGGAATAAAGCCGTCTGAATTTTAGGTTCTTTTTTGCTCGAATAATAAAGAATGCTTTAGCTTGTTCGAAACAATAAAGCCTCTCATAATCAAGATAACCTCTATCCATAATATAATAAGAACCGGGTTCGGGAAGTAGAACATCCAAGATGTTTACATCATGAATCAAGCCAGTTGTAATATCAATAAATGAAGGTATTGACCCTCGAATATCCAACAATGTATGTAGTTTAATAGCGGCTTTATTTTTTCTGAATTTAGCCCAGGGAAATAATGACAGACATAAATCAATGGTTGTAAAATCCAGAGCATAAATGGTATTTTCAATATCAAGTAAAAAATCAGAATCATCCTTATAAAGAGCTCGAGCTTTCGAAATCAATACTTGAGCAAAATCTGCATAGACACGCCAATCTCTGTTTTCATTCGCACGAGACAAGTTTGAAATAGATACATTACCCTTTATGCCCATGTGATACAGTTTGTTTGGTTGAGCATTCAGACAAGCATCAATATCCCTCAAACTATCCCGATAACTTAACTGGGCAAAGCTCATACAAAGAAATTGATCCCAACATTTGAAATTACGTGTACGGTAATTACCACCATATCTCTCTACGCATTTGTCGAACTTATACTTCGGAATAAAATCCATAATTTGAGAAAAAATTGTTTTGCTCATGTGCTATCCTTTGTTTGATATTTAAATAACACATAAGGGTAAATAAAAATTCAAAGTCAAAATCGATTGATTTTTTCATAGCACTTAACTCTACAAGACAACAGATGTTACACGTTTTTAATGACACCTTAACGCGACACTAGTGACAGAAGTATTATAGAAATAGTAAACAAAACAAATATATTGACACCTTAAATTAAATTTTATTTTTTTACCAAAATTGTTTATGAGAAATATATATGATAAAAAGAAATAAACATAAAACTTTTCTCTGTTTTTTCTATGAGGAACAATGTTAAACTGCAAGTTTAATCCCGACATTTCGGGGAAAAAAATCATTGTCTTTAGTATTGTTTGTCTCTTTTTCATTCCCTCCTTTATGTTTGGAGGTGAATGGGAAATTCATGGACAATTAAACCAAAGAATCTCAGATACTGCTGAAATGATTCAATTAAGTCCAGAGAGTTGTAATCTTTTAGGTTATAACAATCTTATTTGGGTTGGCGGTGGACACATTCCAGCTAGTCAAAGTGCTACTTTTTATTGGGCTATCTATCAAATGGACACCGCAGAGCTTATTTTTGAAGGTAATATGCTATCGGCTAGAATGAGTTTTTCTGTAGTAGAAATTTCTGACAATCGTCTCTTAATCATGTCTGGATACAATCCTGATTACGGAGAAATTGCAGATTGTGAAATTCTAAACCTTCCTGCTCTTATTGAAACCTCTCTTACTCTTAGTATTCCTACTGATGATGCTAATCCTAGCTCTGGTTCATCAGCTATTGTTTTAAATAACAATAATATTCTTTATGGTGGTGGTGGACAAAGTGATGGTTATAAATGGCAGATATTTGATATTAACACTGAAATCTGGGGAACAATCTTTTATTCCATAATAGGTCGACACGATTTCCAACTTCAATTAGATCCTCTTTCTGACAATGTCATTGCCATGGCTGGCAATCCCACTTATGGAGAGATTGAAATCTTTAATCCAAACACCGGACAATGGGCTCTGGGTCCAGCTATTCCTCAACCAGTTTATGCTGCGCGCACTGAAGTTGTTTCTGATTCACAAATTGTTCTTACTGGTGGTTATGCCTGGACCGAATTCTTTAATCAAACCGTCCTCTACAACACAATCACCAATACCATCACTGAACTTAATGCCTTTCCCCTTGGCCGTTGTAATCATGGTGCTGTTTGGATTGAACCCTTGCAATCACTTTTTATTGGCGGTGGGTATACTTCAAGCAGTGCTACTAAGACCTGCTATTCATTTCATCTTCCCATTCTTAGCTGGGTGACTGAAAACAACTTGAATATCTATAATTCCTGGATGAATTTCTTCTTGACAAATGACTATCATATTTTCGGAATTGGTAATAATTATGGAAGAAATCTTGAACTCTATACTTGGAACTATGCTCCTTATCTTATTGACTACTCTTATGCCACTACCACTATTCCCCCTACTGCTGACATCAATGTTGAAGTTTATGATTCTAATGTAGATTCTGTTGCTGTTCAATTTATCTTTGTTGAAGATAATGATACCACTTATACGGGCTGGACTGAATTCCGTCCTTCTGGCTACCTCTTCTCTATTGAACATGAATGGGGAAGTGCAACTTCTTCTCATGAAGTAATTTGTGAGATGAAAGACATAAACGCCCCCTGGAATGTTCATAATTCATTCGCTGATTCTCTGCTTACTGTTAATGTATCTGTTGACCCTCATGCTCCTGAAACAATTCTGATGCAAATCACCCCTCATCCTGTCAAAGACAACGCTGTAATTCACTTTACTATTCAAAAATCTTCTCATGTTCAAATTGACCTCTATAATCTCAAAGGTCAATTGATTCAAAATGTATTTCAAAATCCTTGCTTTCCTGGAAATTATGAAATTGACTTCAATACTGAACATCTTGCTGGAGGAATGTATTTCCTCAAATTTCAAACTGAAACTAAAAAATTTATAAAAAAAATGGTTCTTATAAAATAAAGCCCTCGCTTAATCATAACGAGTGTTTTTTCTTACCTATTATTTGCGCTCCTGCAGCGCTTTACCAATTTGGGAATTGGTAAAGAGGAGGTGGGAAGTAACGCAAGATTCCAATCTTGCGCATGTTCTCAACATCCGTCTTCATTTCATTTCAGTCTTCGCTACGCTTCCGTCTCCGTTACACTACGCCGAGACAAGACGCCCAGACAGGACGCCGAGACAGGTCAGTATTCGGTTCACTACGCCTTAACAGGTCGGAATGTTGAGCTACAATTGAATTATCTTATCAGCGTTGAACTTGTTCGCCCACTGGCGAATCTGCCTCATCAACGATAATCTGCGTTCTATTTCCCTCTTGATATTTTCAAGGAAATTGACATCCATTTATGCATACAAAAATTTCACATGAAAGAATTCTCAGGATGTAAAATGAGAAAGAAATATGCGATTTTGTTCCTCTTACTTGTTACAATTTTCCTAAATCATTCATTGCTTTATGCAAGGAAGAAATCGAATGAAGATATCAAACCTTATTCTAATGAATTGTATTTCCAGCAGGATACAGAACCGATTGAATTCGAGTACACAGGAAATCCTCTTGACTATGCAGGAAAGCGCATAGGCATGGATGTACGCAATTTTGAATTGCCAAAAGCATACGAAAACTCATACAGATTTGCCTGCAGATTTCCGCTAATTGATTATGTGTCCAATCAGCCGCTGTACTTGAAACAATGGACAGAAGAGGTAAGTGAACGCTTTCTTGAGATTCATAAGAAAGAGGGGATCAAAGTAACAAATTATGCACTTGAATTACTGCGTGACACCCAGGAATTTCCTTCCATGAGCATCACTGAGAATGTAGAATTATTGGATGATTTCAAAGATATGCTGCGAAGTCGCTCATTTTCCGTTGAATATCAAAATGCTGTTTCAAATCTGGTAGAAAAATATCTCATTTCAAAATCTATGATCGTAAAAGCGAAGGAGAATTTGTCATCGGAAGATTTACAATTTTTCAATGATAATCCGGGCTATTTCCTTATTCCGGATGGCGAGCATATGCCTGCAATAACAGGAGATGTTTCAACTCATTTTGAATTTATCGAGCATGCCAGAAAATTCAAGTATCAGTATATGTTCTTTGCTGCAAAGCTCATGTCCGATGCGATATACGAATATTGGAATGCAACAAAGGATATGGCTGTTTCTGATATTTATACTGAAAGTTCTGCTTATGAGGAACCCTTCATTTATGTGACAAATTCATTAAGAATTGTCATTCGAGGAGTGGGTGATGATGTATATACGAGGGATGCCCATTTGCTCATAGATGTTGGAGGCGACGATATATATCACAACAATGCAGGCGGATGCAGATCGAGCTTTGAAGAGATCACAGTGTGTATCGATCACAATGGCAATGACAGATATGATTTACCAAATGACCTTTATGTGCAGGGCTTCGGTTTCTTGGGATGCGGATTCCTTGTAGATTTCAAGGGCAATGATGTGTATAATGCAAAGCATTTTGCGCAGGGAGCAGGCGTATGCGGAGTGGGTGTTCTCTGGGATAATTCAGGATTTGATACCTACAGCGCGCATGCGTTTTGTCAGGGCGCAGGCATGTTCGGTCTGGGCATGCTGCTGGATGATAATGGTGAAGATCTATATGACTGCTCCACACTTGGGCAGGGAGGAGCAACAACTCTCGGTATGGGCATTCTGTCAGATTTGAATGGTGATGATCGCTACTATCTTGCAATTGACGAGTCAAAAGACAAATTGGGTAATCTTCCCGGTTACGGGCAGGGGGGAGCACTTTCCTTTAGACATTATCCTTGGAAGAAAAAACTCACTGCTTATGGCGGTGCAGGTCTGCTCTTTGATGCATCAGGTAATGACAGATACTGGACAAAGGGCTGGTGCGATCAAGGCGGCAGTTATATTATGTCATTGGGTGCGCTGGTGGATCAATCCGGAAATGATCATTACACAGCAAATACAGGTCAGGGCAGTGGTACTCACATCACAAATGCAATCCTGATCGATGAAGATGGGCACGACATTTATGAAGGAAGTTTTCGAACTGGGGCTTCGGGCGATGATCGTTCATCGGGTTTTCTCATAGATTATGCAGGAAATGACGTTTACAAGTCGCTAACCTCATCCTATGGCACTGGTGCCAAGCCCATGAGTTATTCGCTTTTCATTGATTACAAGGGAGAAGATACCTATATTTGCAGTGAGCCGAAAAATGAAATCACGTTCAATAACTGGCAGAGTTTTGGGGGAGTATGGCCTGAATCGGAACCATATAATTGGCCCTATGCGATCTGCATGGATCTCGATGGAGAAGACGATTATCAGGTTCGATTTCATAAAAATAATTCAGAAAGATCGAGCTTCGGTCATGGAATATTTCTTGATACCGATTGGAATGGTGGTGATATAATCGGGGAAATACATAATGAGTTGAAAGAGCAGACTAAACCGGAATTAAGCAGTAAGATCAAGAATTCACAATATTATGACGATATAAAGGAATTATTATCTCAAAGTACCTTCATACGCTTTCAGGTAGTTGGGAAATTAATTCAGGATTCGACAGACATCATACCTTATCTTACTGAAATTCTAAAAACTTCAGAGAATCGAAATGTAAATCGTGATGTAATGGAGATCATTCATTATTATCTGGTGAATGAGAAATTATCAGAAACTTCAGAAAAACCAATTATTTCTCTTCTGGATGCACCCGACGAAGAGGTTCGTTACATCATAGCTGATGATATTGGAATGTGGGAATTGAAAATAGGGGAAGACGCTTTGCTAAATACTGCGATTATTGATACATCAGCAGATGTTAGGTATGCAGCTTTAAAATCACTTATTATTCTAAAATCGATGAAAGGACTACCCATTGCACGCAGATTTTGTGAGAAGGATCCATCTGAAAAAGTGCGCAGGGTGGCAACTACATATTTAGGAATTGTAAATGATGGCATTGATCCCTTCCCATTATTGAGTTATATTCTGCAGCATGATTCCTCACCTTCAGTTCGGGTGGAAGCAGCAGAAGCTATGGGAAAGCTTAATGATGAACAATCAGTACCCTTCTTACGGGACGCAGCAAAATCCTTTGATGTCTATCTCCAACGGGCTGCTGGCAAAAGTTTGGCTGAATTGGGTTATATTGAAGGCATTGAAATTTTGATCGAGTCATTATTATTTCCATCTATCGATGCCTTTGAAAATTATAATTACAATGTTCCAAATTTCATTGCAATGTATTCCGGTTATGATCTACCTGAAGCAGAGCGGTATGATAAGACAAAATGGGAAGAATGGTTTGCAGCGAATAAAAATTCAATAGATATTCAAAAAAATCTTGAGAACTTGCATGCATACAAGGAGCTTCAAGATTCACTTTCTGATCTTTCCGATAAAGAGAAAATTTCTAAGTATGAAGCATTCTTGGGAACTCATCCCAATTATTTTCAGGCAAAAAAAGAGCTTGCTCAGATACTGAACAGAGTTGCATGGGATATGGTTACTGCTCCAAAAGAGAATAAAAGATATGATCCGGTACTCGGTCTTAAGTACGCAAAACGCTGCGTGGAACTCGATCCTCAATTGAATTATATTGACACACTTGCAGAGGCATATTATATAAATAGAAATTATGATAAAGCACTTGAAATATGCAATGATATTCTTAAGAATCATCCAAAAGATAAAATGTTTTTAGAGAGAAAAATACGTTGTGAGCACCTTTCTGGAAAGTAAATAAAAAAAGTTTCGGAGTAGATTTTATAAAAGGTTAAATATGATTTTTTTTAAGTAATTTCCATCCTGTGAAACTTGAGTAAATTATTTCCACTTTTTCAAAAAAACTTGACGACCCTCATGAACAGCATACCTTTTTGTTCAAATTTTTTTGAATAAAAAATTAAATATGAAAGTAAGCAATGAAAATGATTAAAAAATATCTACCACTTCTTTTTATAATTATCTTACTATTAATTAATTGTGCCGATTTTCTTGAACCGATTTTCAATAATGGAGAACTCGTAATTGAAGCAATTATTCCCACGATCGGCTTTGCCAGAGATGTATTTGTTTCTGATGATTATATCTATATAGCCGAAGATCAAGCTGGTTTTTCTATCTATAATAAAGCAAACAATTCACTTGTATCTCACTGCTATGGTGACATTGAATATGCGCGTCTTATTCAAGTAGTCGAACCTGTTGATTTATTATTTATATATGATTACAATGGGAGTCCAGGTAGATTAGTTGTATATGATATAACTAATATCATAAATCCAAGCGAGACATGGCCTATCACAAGTGCTGGTGATAGAGTTGTTAATAAACTTTTCTGTGAAATACAACCAAATAATAGTGTAAATGTATATTGGACATTTGGTAATAAATTCCGTTTTGGAAATTATATAATTAATGAACTCTGGGTAGGTTCAAATGGGTTTGATTTCCCAAATGCAATAAAGGGTTTTGATATTGTGGATACTCTTCTTTTTGTTACAGGCGAACAAAGAGGACTTTATATAACCAACCGAAATAACGGAAACATCATAAGTGAAGTGAATACTCCCGGAAGAGCAGTCGATGTTAAGGTATATGGAGACTATGCCTACATTGCTGATAAGGAATGTGGCATCTCTGTAATAGATATTTCGGATATTACTCAACCGGAGCTGGTCCACAGTTATGATACTTCAGGATATGCTCAGAGAATCGATGCTGAAGGAGATTACTTAGTGGTTGCTTCCGGTGGTGGAGGAGTGTATCTCTTTGATATTTCTAACAGAGCTAAGCCAGAATTCGTAGACAGATGGGATGATTCCGATATTGGCTACACCTATGATGTGGATATGCATAATGGGGAAGTATTTGTTGCAACCCGTGAGGGTGTATATCGAATGTTAATAATTAATGATAAATAAAATGAAGAGGAACCAAATGAAAAAGACGCTCATAATTCTTGTTCTAAGTTTTTTATGTTTTTCATATACAAATGCTTCATCGAGTGACCCTGTTGCTATTTCTCAGGATGAGAAAGTGATGAAATGTCAATTCTCAAATCTGAAAGTATCAGAGCTTCGTTTTGAACTTCCTGATTTTGAACAAACCTTATTGAGTGAAAAGAATGTTGAATACACTAAAATCACCATTCCAACTGAAGGAGCATTAGTGCTCGAAGGATATCCTGATCTGCCGGTTATTAGCAGACTTATCGCTATTCCGTCTCAAGGATCAGTAAGTTATGAAATTGATAATATTTATGAAGAGGTTATTTCAAATGTAGAGATTTACCCCTATCAGGGAGAAAATAGAACTGTTGGGAATTTACTTATGAATGAGAAGGTTTATAATGGTAATGAACCTTATCCTGCAGAGATTATTTCGATATCCGAGCCACAGATCATGCGTGATTTGCGTCTAGTCCGTGTGACGATCCAGCCATTCCAATATTTCCCGGAAACGAAAGAACTACGAATTATTAAGAATGCCGATGTGCGTATTACCACTTCCGGCGCAGGTGGAGTGAACGAGAAATCATCACATAGAAAGATTTCACGATTTTTTGAACCGATATATAAATCCATGATTTTAAACTATGAAGAGATATTCAGAGATGTCGAGTATCAAGAACCTAGTTACTTGTTCATATATCCCACCGATGCAACAGTTTCGGCTAATCTCACCTATATCACAAACTGGAAACATCAAAAGGGATTTCATGTTGAAACGGCTGATCTTGCTCATACAGGTTCGAGTTTATCACAAATTAAGGATTTCATACAAAATGCTTATGATACCTGGGCATATCCACCAGAATTCATTTGTCTTGTCGGTGATGCCGGTGGTTACTATAATATACCCACAGCTTACTATTCGGGTGGAGAGGGAGATCAATACTATACCTTACTTGAAGGCAACGACATCTTAGCCGATGTTTTTATAGGAAGACTCTCCTTTAACTCCCTTTTGGAATTTCAAACGATCATTTCAAAAATACTTAATTATGAAAAAACGCCTTATATGGCAAATACTGACTGGTATAAAAAAGCACTTCTTGTTGGTGATCAATCATCATCGGGTCCTTCTTGTATTTCTACATGCAAGTTCGTTAAAGAGGTCATGCAGGCATACTCAATCGATTATAATTTCGATGAGGTCTATTCAAGTCCATTTGTGTCTGGGATTGCAAGCTCTATTAATAATGGAGTGAGCTATTTTCATTATCGTGGTTATTGGGGCATGAGTGGCTGGGATAATAATAATAGCAATACTGCAGCACTTAATAATGGATATATGCTTCCCTTTGTTGTGATACCAACCTGCGCCACCGGCGATTTTCAGGGTACAACAGGATGTTCCGAATATTTCTTAAAAGCTGGTTCTCCATCAGAACCCAAAGGTGCGATCGCAGCCATCGGTACTGCAACACTCAGTACACATACATGCTTTAATAACACTGTCTCAGCAGGTGTATTTACTGGAGTGTTCCGCGATCATATATTTAATCCAGGTGGGGCACTTGTTCGGGCAAAATTAAGTCTCTATAACAGCTATCCCACGAATCCCAATAACTGGGTCGATAAGATTTCATATTGGAATAATCTTATGGGTGATCCTGGCATGGAACTTTGGACAGGAGTACCGATTCAATTGGAAGTGACACATCCTACAATGGTTGCAGTAGGAACTAATAATATTGAAATTACTGTCAACAATACTTATGGATTTGTAATTGAAGGGGCATGGGTTACTATACTTCAGGAAGGTGACAACATTTTTGAGAGTGGTTATACTGACTCAAATGGAAAGGTACTACTCCCTATCAACACATCGATCACAGGGAGTGTCATCGTTACTGTTACAAAGCATGATCACATTCCATATATATCAGAATTCCTCATTTTACAGGCAAACAGTTTTGCGAGTATTTCTCAGACAACAATTGATGATGATAACAGCGGGTCATCTTCAGGAAATAATGATGGATTGGTCAATCCTGGAGAAGATATCGAGCTTATTATAAGCTTGAAAAATCATGGAAACAATGATCTTTATAATGTAACCGCGACTCTTGAAACTAATGATCCAGGTGTAACGATCACAGATGATACAGAGAATTTTGGAACGATCAATGCTAATCAAACGGTGCAGTGTCTTGATGATTTTGATTTCTCCATTGATGCCGATCTTCTTGGTGGAGCTGAAATATGGTTCGATCTCATCATTACTGATAGCGCATCAGATGAATGGACAGATCGATTTTCAATTCCAATATACGGTGCAAATCTTGATTTTGTAGAATGTACAATTATTGATGGAGATGATGGTATCTTAAATCCCGGTGAAACAGCTCAATTAATTATCACGCTTAGAAACTCCGGCTCGGTTTCTGCCCAAGCTGTTGATGGACTGCTTCTTAGTAATGATGATACGATCATAATAAATGACAGTCTCGGTTTTTGGGGAGTGATCTACGGTGATGATACAGGAACAAATGATACCAATACTTTTGAAATCTATGCTAACACGCAGGTCATTCCAGGAACACAATTTCAATTACCTCTTCATTTGACCAATAGTGCGGGATATGATGATCAGATTACTGTTACGCTGGAAGTTGGAGTAGTTGATGTCTGTGATCCTTTGGGACCCGATGCCTATGGATATTACTGTTATGATGACGGAGATACGGACTACAGCATCGCTCCATACTATTCGTGGATTGAGATCGATCCTGATTACGGTGGCAATGGAACTGTCCTAAGTCTTTATGATGGTGGAGATGATGGTGATATCGCTACGATCAATATACCATTTAGTATGACCTTTTATGGACGCTTTTATCATGAAATCACAGTATGCACAAATGGTTGGCTTGCACCAGGCGGGACAGAAGAATTTGCCTTTATGAACAGACCCATCCCAGAATCGCTAGGACCTTCTCCAATGATCGCTGCTTTCTGGGATGACCTAAAAACCACCGGCAGCAGTAATATCTGCTACTATTACAATTCCAGTTCCCATTATTTTGTTGTTGAATGGTCTCATATGAGTAATGATTATAACGATGCAGAAGAAACCTTTGAAGTCGTGATCTATGATCCTACATATTATCCAACTCCTACGGGTGATTCCGAAATATTATTTCAATATAAAGTTTTTAATAACGTCAATGCAGGTTATTATTCTGGCTATTCTATTCAACATGGAGAATATGCAACTATTGGTCTGGAAGATCATTCGGGACTTGTTGGTCTTGAATATAGTTTCTGCAATTCTTATCCTACTGCTGCCAAAACTCTGACTAATAATTCAGCTATTTTCTTTACAACACGGGGTTCAGAAATACTTGATCCGCCAATTGCTGGCGTAACGCCTTTAGAATTCACCTTTGTGCTGGAGCAGGGACAGACGGGCTCTGATGTACTGAGTATTTCTAATATCGGTGAGTCCAACCTGATATATTCAATCGAAAAAGATTACAATATCGACCGCGATGCAGGCGGACCTGACAGCTATGGTTATATGTGGACTGATTCCAATGAACCTGGCGGTCCTGATTATGATTGGATAGATATTAGCGAAATCGGGACACAGGTTACTTTCACTCATAATGATGTGGGCTCAGGTCCATTTGATATTGGATTTGATTTTGATTTTTACGGAGAAATGTACAATGAATTCATCCTAAGCCCTAATGGATGGATTGGCTTTGGTGGAGATTGGACTGATTATCATAACTATTCGATTCCGAGATATGATGCACCAAAACCTGCTATCTTCGGCTTCTGGGATGACTTAAATCCAGTTAATTCTGGCAATACAACCGGTTCTGGAGATGTGTATTATTATACAAACGGCTCAGACAGTCTTATTGTCTGGTTCGATCATGTGATCCATTATCCCGGTGGGCAAAATGGTACTTATGATTTTCAAATAATCATTACAAGTGATAATATGATTAAATTTCAATATCGCTCACTTAGTGGTAGTCTTAATTCATGTACAGTTGGAATCCAGAATGGAACAGGTTCGGTTGGTCTGGAAGTTGTCTATAATAACTATTACCTGCAAAGCAATCTTGCAATTGAATTTTATAGAGTGATAGATTGGCTTACAGTTGATCCTTCAAGTGGAATCGTCTATGCAGATGAAACACATAATATTGATATTATTGTGGATACTGATGAGCTTGAGTATGGACAGACCTATCAGTGTGATCTC
>JAUWPE010000022.1 GCA_030611765.1 Candidatus Cloacimonadota bacterium
TCGGAGATTCCCTGCTTATCTCGAAACATATCTCCGGCGTAATGGGAATTTGCGGGCGGGAACATTCTCACATAACAATAAACGGAAATGATATTTTGCGAAATTCATGGGATGGAATCGCACTTTACAGAGATGCGCACGCTGAGATCACGGGAAATAGAATCGATGGGATTGATAAATCAACCGGACGGGTTCCCGAAGGCGGGAGAGGTGTTGCAATCGGTGTGACATGGAATGCCAGAGCAGAAATAAAGTATAACTACATTGCGCGTTACTGGAAAGGAATCGGGATTTTTGTTGATGCAGATTGTGAGGTTGAGAATAATATCATTGAGGATATGGTCACGTGGGGAATTGCATTCTGGGATGCGGGCAAGGGTGATCCAAGAGCTTATATCAGCAATAATGTTATCTGCGATGTGGGCGCATGTGGGATTTCCATAACGAAATCTAATGAAGAGACCGAGTCAGGCAACATGGTAGGGAATATCATTGTAAAGTCAGGGCAGAACGAAAGATACGATTCCCCGGATTACTATTGTTATCAAACTTCTATGGCGATGCATGAAGTACCTCAAAATTTTGAGATAAAGGATAATCTCTTTTATGATAACAGACGTGCAACAAATGATCTGCCGGATTATGATATACCTAAAGAGCAATTTTTGAAAAAAATAATGAAGAAAAAATCTATACTCTATTCAAATCCCTTTTTCATCCAATCGGATTTTTATAAATCCTATTTTATGCATTCATGAGCTCAAGACATCACAGAAGAAAAACATTTTTTGAGACTAATTCGGAGGATCTTTTTGAAACAGATATATGTTATTACTACTTTCCTCATGAAGATAAAGAAAATTATTTTCATAGAAACTTTGACTTGTTAAAAGGATGTTAATTTGTTTAATATTAGTTCGAATTCATGTGCTAAGATTAATGAAATACGTTTTTCCCCATTCATTTTTATTGAGTAGGATTACTTAAGATTTTGAAGGATATATAATTATATGAAAAATTTTATCACCAATAGCGATATTGGAAATTTAAAAAATCGTTTAATTGAATTAATAAAAAAAAGTGATGAATTAAAATTTTTAGTTGGTTTTTTCTATTTTTCCGGAATCAGAGAATTATATACGGGAATAAAAGAAAAGCAAAATATTAATATTAAGGTTTTAGTAGGTTTAAATGTAGATAAAACTAATTTGGGTTTGCTTGAGTTTGCTAGTCATGATAGCCAACTATCCGATGAAGAAAAAAGTTATAAGTTTTTACAATCAGTAAAAAAATCTTTGAATTCAGATGACTTCGATACAAAGGAATTTTATGAGCAAGTTAGATTTTTTGTAAGACTTATTACAGAAGACAAATTAATAATACGAAAAACATATAAACCGAACCACGCTAAATTATATATTTTCAAATTAGAGGAAGGGCAAGTAGGAAGAAAAAATTTATTTATTACCGGAAGCAGCAATCTAACAAAAGCGGGATTGACTACTCAGGAAGAGTTTAATGTTGAAATAAGCGACTATGGATTTGAAGATACCGAAGAATATTTTGATGCTTTATGGGACGATGCAGTAATAATAACCGAAGACGATGTTATTAAAAGAAGACTGAATGAAATAATTGTTAAAGAAACACTTATTAGAGACATCACACCATTTGAAGCTTTCGTTTCGATTTTGAAAACATATCTCGACTCATTTGAACAAAAAGAAGTTGGTCAATCGTTAATTAAAATTTTAAAAGAAAATGGTTATACTCCTTATCAATATCAATTAGATGCTGTAAAGCAAGCACTTGCAATTATTGAGAGAAACAACGGAGTTATTATTGCTGATGTGGTTGGCTTAGGTAAGACCGTAATTGCATGTTCCGTTGCATTAGAATTAAGGAAAAGAGGTATTGTTATTTGCCCACCTGGGCTTGTGGGTGATAAAAATAAAACTTCAGGATGGAAAAAATACATCGAGGAATTTCGATTGTATGACTGGGAAGTAAGATCACTTGGTGATTTAGAAAATGTTGCTGATTATATTCATAAAGCAAAAGATATTGAAATCGTAATTATTGATGAAGCCCATCGTTTTAGAAATCAGGATACAAAAGATTATGAATATTTAAAAAATATTTGCCGTGATAAAATTGTAATCTTGCTTACTGCAACCCCATTCAATAATCGACCTGGCGATATTTTATCTTTGTTAAAGCTGTTTATTACTCCAAAAAAATCAACTATCACGCTGGAAAATAATCTTGTAAATAAGTTTAGAACATTTAAGGGTATTTTCTATCGTCTCGGTTATATTAAAAAATATTGGGATGCACCAAACGAGATAAAAAGAAAAAAAGCAGAAAATTACTATGAAGGACTTTTTGGAGAAAAGGGTATTAGCTTAATAAAAGTAAAACAACGCTCGCAATATTTAGCAAAACAAATTCGAGATATAATTGAGCCGGTTACTATTCGACGAAATCGTCTTGATCTCAAAAATAATCCGTTTTATAAAGACGAAGTTAAAAAAATGTCTAAAGTTTCAGACCCCAAAGAATGGTTTTTTGAATTATCAAAAGATCAATCAGAATTTTATGACAAAATCATAGATTCTTATTTTGGAGATCCTGAAGAGGGCGGACAATTTAAAGGTGCCATTTACAGACCTTTTGAATATGAGGTAGAACGAGAGAAAATCACCAGCGAAAAATTAACGGAAAAAGAAAATTTTCAATTTATACAGCAGCGTAACTTATACGATTTTATGCGTCGCTTAATGGTTAAAAGATTTGAAAGTTCTTTCGGATCCTTTGAGCAAAGTATAAAAAATTTCAAAGGAATTACGATAAATATTTTAAAATTTATTGATAAAACTGGTAAATATATTCTTGATCGTTCTCTTCTTGAAAAAATTTACGACTTTGATCTTGAACAAATTGAAAATTATCTAAAAGATTATTCTGAAAAAATACGTAGTGGTGACTATCCTAAAAATCACAAAATTTATAAAATTGATGAATTTAAATATAAAGACGATTTCATTGCTCATATCAAATCTGATTTAATTCTTTTTGATAAAATTTTAAAGGAACTATCAAATTTAGATTTAGTAAAAAATGATCCTAAAACAGATTGTTTGCTCGTAAATATTAAGAAAATATTAAAACAAAAACCAAATCAAGGAGAACCTAAAAGAAAACTTATTATCTTTTCCGAATATCTTGATACTGTTAAATATCTTAAACCGGTAATTGAAAAACATTTTGGTAAAAAACTTTTGGTTGTAGCCGGTAATCTTTCAATAAAAAAAATATCAGAGATAAATAAAAACTTTGATGCCATCTCGGAAAACCAGGAAAACGAATATGATATTTTACTTTCTACTGATAAAATTTCGGAGGGTTTTAACCTAAATCGTGCCGGAATGGTAATCAATTACGATATTCCATGGAATCCTGTTAGAGTGATTCAGCGTGTCGGCAGGATTAATCGTATTAGTAAAAAAGTATTTGATGAACTTAATATTGTGAATTTCTTTCCAACAGAAAAAGGTTCGGAACTGGTTAAATCACGTGAGATCGCCAGCAATAAAATGTTTCTGATTCACTCTACTTTAGGGGAAGACTCAAAAATATTCGATATTGATGAAGAACCATCTCCATCCGGGTTGTTTGAAAGAATTCAACAAAATCCTGATAAATTTGAGGAAGAAAGTTTTTATACAAAAGCCCTTAAAAAGTTTTTGGAAATTAAAGGGAAATATCCGAAGTTGATTGAAGAAATTAAGAATTTTCCACCCAGGATAAAAACCGCAAAAAAATCCAAAGAAAACGAACTTCTGGTTTTCTTTAAAAAGGGGAGACTCTACATTCACGGGATAAAACAAGACGAGAATAATCAAGTGTATCAAACCACTTTTGAAGATGTATTCGATAAAATAATTTGCAATAAAGATGAACCGAAAATTGCACTTAGCAACCAATTCTGGAAATCATACGAAAAAATAAAAAAACATAGAGAATTACGATATGTTCCGGTTAGTGAGCAGAGCATAGAACAAAAAGCATTAATTAACCTGAAAAGCTTTATTTCAAAACCTTGGGTAGAGTTAATTCCTCATTTAGATTTTTTAAGGATTTTGCGAGAAGATATTCTGGACTATGGAACACTTTCTGATTATACTTTGCGACGAATTGCTAATTTAGAAGGAGTGGATGAAACTAAACATAAAAGATCTGTTTTAGAAATAATTAAATTAAAACAGGAGTTGGGTGAGGACTATTTACAGAAGGAAAAAGAACGACAAAAAGATTTATTAAAAGAAATAATTATTGCAATTGAGAATAGGAAGCTATGAAAGTGAAAAAAGAATGTAACTATGCTTTTATTGACAGCCAAAATTTGAATTTAGGCGTTCAAAGTTTAGGGTGGAAATTGGATAATAATAGATTCCGAATTTATTTAAAAGAAAAATATAATGTGCAAATTGCTTATATGTTTATCGGGTATGTTCAAACTAACCAGATCCTTTATCGCTCTCTTCAAAAAGCTGGTTATATTTTAATTTTTAAACCGACTCTACCTGATAAAGATGGCAATATAAAAGGTAATGTAGATGCGGATTTAGTTTTGCAAGCTATGATTGATTATGATGAATATGATAAAGCTGTTATTGTTAGCAGTGATGGTGATTTTTATTCTTTGGTAAATCATCTTTATAAGAATGGTAAATTAGAGCGAGTGATAAGTCCATATACTAAAACTTGTTCAACTCTATTAAAAAAAACTGCTAAGGAAAAAATAATTTTTATGGATAATCTGAAACAAAAACTTGAATATAAAAAAAAGCACCGCTAAAGGACAAAACCTAATAGAGGTACTTTTTATGTATATACGGTTGAAAAACTAAAATATTTCATTTGTATGTCAAGTAAATAATTAAAAAAATGTTAAAAAAATATTAAAAGAATGTTAAAAGAAATTATTAATAAATTTGATCTAAACAGATTTACGCGATTTTTCCGCGAAAAAAACAGCACCTTTACACCAAGCCAGAAAGAACTGATTCATTATGATGATGAAAATTACAGAAGTGGCTTAAAGTTAGGCGAAATTAAATTTACTGATGATGAGGAAATGATAATATGTGCTTTTGAAGTAACCCAGCCCTTAACCGAAAGAAGTGGGAAAAAAGCACAATACGAGAAAGCTAAAAAGATTTTAAAGGAAACTCAATACGATTCGGGAATTTTTATATTTTATAACCAAAACGGAAATTTTCGCTTTAGTTTAATTTATGCCAATTATCTCGGAACAAAAAGGGATTGGAGCAATTTCCGCAGGTTCACCTATTTTGTCAGTAAAGAATTTACTAATAAAACTTTCCTGCTAAGAATTGGCGAAGGCAATTTTTCTTCCTTGGAAAAAATCAAAGATGCATTCAGTGTTGAAAAAGTTACCAAACAATTCTACAAAGATATTTCATACTGGTATTTTTGGGCTATCCAAAATACAAAATTTCCCAAAGATGCTGAAAATGAAAAAAATGGCAGAAACATAGCAATTATCCGGCTGATAACCCGCCTGATCTTTATCTGGTTTATGCGAGAGCGAAAATTAATACCGGGAAATCTTTTTGATTATCATAAAATAAAACAAATTCTAATAGATATTTCCCCCATCAAAACCACTTATTACAAAGCCATTTTGCAAAATCTCTTTTTTGCTACACTTAACACCAAAGAAAGAAAATATCGTTTTCAAATTTCGGGATGGAAAAATAGCAGTTACATGGATCACAGTGTTTATCGCTACCAAGATTATTTTACTAACAGTTCTGAAGCTTTAATACTATTTAAAGATATTCCTTTTCTAAATGGTGGCTTATTTGATTGTTTGGATAGGCCATCAAAACAAAATAATAATCAAGGAGAAGTGCGCATCGACGGATTTTCTGATAAAGATGTTGGTTTGAAATTTCCTAATTTCCTTTTCTTCTCCGAAGTAACAAATGCTGACCTGAACAAGGATTTCGGAACAAAAAATAAAAATTACAAAGTTCAGGGCTTGATAAATATTCTGTCCGCCTACAATTTTACCATCGATGAAAATGACCCTAACGACCAGGAAGTTGCGCTTGATCCTGAACTCCTTGGAAAAGTGTTTGAAAATCTACTCGCCAGCTTCAATCCCGAAACTTCATCAACTGCAAGGAAAGCTACCGGTAGTTATTACACACCTCGTGAAATTGTTAATTATATGGTAACTCAGTCTTTGAAAGAGTATTTCAAAACACATTTGAAAGATATTGAAGAATTAGATAAGAAACTTGATGAGCTTTTTGCAACCGATAATGAAAACAACCCTTTCACGACGCAAGAAACAAAAATTATTGTAAAATTAATTGATGCTTTACGGATTGTTGATCCGGCAGTCGGCTCCGGTGCTTTCCCGATGGGAATTTTGAACAAACTGGTTTTTATACTTGCTAAATTGGATCCTGAAAATGAATTATGGAAACAGACCCAAATAAATGCTCTTGAACAAAGTATTCCCGATCCCGTAATAAAACGAAAATTAACAGAACAAATTGAAAAACATTTTAAAGAAAAAAATCCTGATTACGGAAGAAAACTCCACCTGATCCAAAAGTGTATTTACGGCGTGGACATTCAGCAAACTGCAGTTGAGATTGCAAAATTAAGGTTTTTTATCTCCTTACTTGTTGATGAAAAAATTGATAAAGAAAAAAAGAATTGGGGTATTGAACCCTTGCCGAATTTGGATTTCAAAATAATGCAGGGCAACAGTTTAATATCGGAATTTATGGGAACTAACTTTGATGATAACACGAACAGAGCTAACTCGTTATTTGAAAAGAAATTGATGTACTTATAATAGAATTTCAACAAAAGAAAAGTGAATTTCAAAATGAACCTGATAAACAAAGGAAAGATAAGCTAAAGAAGGGAGTAGAGGATTTAATTATTCAAATTTTTGAAAATAAATTACACAAACAAAAATCATATTATTTTAATCAGTTAAATAATATTGAAAATAAATATTCAGCACTCCCAAATGAAAAGCATCGTAATGAAATGATTGCCAAAGAAAGGCATGATTTATATAAAAAGACCGGCTTTGATCTTGAGGAAGTGGAAAAGCAATTACGCGAATTTACCGGTGGAAATAAAATAAAACCGTTTTTTCTCTGGAAACTTTATTTTGCAGAAGTGTTCCAAGGAGACACTCCGGGATTTGATATAGTGATTGCTAATCCACCGTATGGATTATTAAATAAACGTCAAAATAAAACATTTAGTCACATTGCCTCTCCTGAACAAATGGTTCATTATAAAAATTATACCGAATATAAACCTGCACAAGGTGGCATGATTAATGTATTTCGTTTGTTCATTGTCAAAAGTATTAGCTTATTATCCAAGAATGGAGTTTTTTCAGAAATTTTCCCTCTTGCTTTTGTTGGTGATGTAAGCTCAAGTAATCTCCGAGTGTATTTACTTAAGAATTGTGGCATTCTCAATATCGAAGCATTCCCAGAAAGAGATAATGAGAAAAAAAGAGTTTTTGAAGCAGTTAAGATGTCAGTTTGTATCCTTAATCTGCATAGAAGAAAAATGAATGATAAATTTTTCATTAGGACACATTGGGATAGATACGTTGATTTAAAGAATAAGAAAGTTTTTATGACCATTAATGAGATAAGAATACTTGATATTTCAAATTATACAATCCCTTTAATTAATGAAAATGATATGGATTTGCTTTTAAGGATTTATAATAAATCCATCAGAATATCTGACATTGGGCATTGTTTTACTGGTGAAATTGATTTAACACAAGGAAGATTATTTATTACTGATAATCCTAATGATTCTGTTTTAATAAAAGGTGCAATAATTGATAGGTTTTTGGTTCGTAAATCTATGAGTCAAGGAGAAATTGAATATTTGAATGCTAACTCTTATCTTAAAAATAATAAAAGTAAAAGAAGTAGTCATCATAATGAAGATAGAATAGTTATGCAGGCGATTACTGGTGTGAATGAGAAGATTAGATTAAAAATGATGATTATTGATAAAGGTATATTTTGTTCTAATTCAGTGAATTATATAATACTCAGTAGTATGCAATTTAAAAATAAGTATATTTTAGGGGTTTTAAATAGCACCCTTCTAAACTATGTATTTTCTAAAAGTAGCACAAACAGCAACGTAAATGGATATGAAGTAGATAATCTGCCTATTCCAAATATTTCTTATGAACAACAACTACCAATCATAAAAATCGTAGATCAAATCCTCGCCCTCACCCAATCCGAAGATTATTTAAATAATCCTGGAATACAGGCCAAAGTAAAAGAGCTTGAAAAAGAGATTGATAAACTTGTGTATGAGCTTTATGGTTTGACGGATGAGGAAATTAGGATTGTGGAGGGCCTTTAAAGAAATGTATTTAGCAAAATTAAAACTATGGAATTTTAGAAAATATGGTACACTTAAAAGTTGTACTGCTATAAATTTGGTAAACCCATGCTTGGAAGTAGATTTTAATCCGAAACTAAATGTACTTATTGGCGAAAACGATTCTGGTAAAACAGCAATAATTGATGCAATAAAACATGTACTTAACACCAAAAGTCTTGATTATTTACGACTTGAAGAAAAAGACTTTTACCAACCTCAAGGTGAAAGCCATGAACGAGCAAAAGAATTGCGTATAGAGTGTGTATTTAAAGGCTTTGATAATAAAGAAGCCGGAAGTTTTTTAGAATGGATAGGCTTTGATGATGAAAAAAAATACGAATTGAAAATATGGCTAACAGCTACCCGAAAAGACCAAAGAATTATAACAAATATTAGGGCAGGACATGATTACGAAGGAGTGCAATTAGATGGAGAAGCCAGAGAAAATCTAAAAGTAATTTATTTAAAGCCTCTAAGAGATGCATTATCAGAATTAACACCGGGTTACAAATCCCGCTTACCTCAAATTTTAAAAAGCCATAAGCACTTTAAAGATGAAAAAGATGAGCAAGGAGAACGGATAGAACATGAATTAGAAAAAAGAGCAAATAAAGAAATAAGTGATTACTTTAAAGTAGATGGTACTGAAAAAGGGAAAGAAATAACAGAAGATATAAAAAAGATACTTGATGTTTTCTCCTTTGAAGGTATAGAGAATAATCCTTCGATTATTATGTCTGACAGTGAGCTTAGTGAAATATTAAAAAAATTGAGTTTAGTACTGGAATCTGATAAGTCGGGCTTGGGTTCCTTAAACAAATTGTATATGGCAGCAGAATTTCTTTTGTTGGGTCAGTCTAATGAAAGAAATCTGAAATTAGCACTTATTGAAGAAATAGAAGCCCACTTGCACCCACAAGCCCAATTAAAAATCATTGATGCTTTGCAAAACACAGATATTTATAAGGGTCAGTTGATTTTAACAACTCACAGTATTACACTTGCTTCAAAAGTTAAATTAAACCATTTAATTTTATGCAAGGACAGTAATGTTTATCCCATGTTTAATGGGAAAACAGAATTGGGTGACGGTGATTATGAATTTTTAGAGCGATTTTTAGATGATACAAAAGCAAACTTATTTTTTGCTCGTGGGGTAATAATTGTTGAGGGGGATGCTGAAAATCTATTGGTTCCGACTATTGCTGTATTGTTAGATCGACCTTTACATAAATATGGTGTTTCAATTGTAAATGTGGGAAGTACTGCTTTTTTACGTTACGCAAAAATTTTTCAACGTAAAGATAGCAAAATATTAGATATTCCGGTTGCTTGTATTAGAGATTTAGATATTGCACAAACAACACTTAATGATGGAGACATAAAAACAAAAACAAGGAAGGTCTGGAGAAAAAAATATATACCCGAGAAGGAGGATGAAACTAAAAAACTAATACAAACCTTAGAAAAAGATATGGTTAAATTGTTTCCCTCTCCATTATGGACATTAGAATTTGATATTCTCAATTCCGAAAACATAACAAGAGAATTGTTATTTGCAGCCATATTAGAGGCTCAATTAATAAAAGGCAGAGATCAAAAAGATAAATATAAAGGAATTGATGAATCGGATATTGCAAAAAAGAGGGAAAATGCTAAGAATAAAATTCAAAGGTGGATAATAGAAGGTAAATCTAAAGAGTGGATTGCATATAAGATATACACCTTTTATTTAGGTAATAACAAAATATCAAAAGCAGTAGCTTCTCAACGTTTGGCAAAGTTGTTAAAAGATAACAAAGCTGAAGTAATTGACATTTTAAAAACTTCAGATGAGTTTAAATACATAAGGGATGCTATTGTTCATGCAACCAGAAAACCATTATAATGAGACCTATAACAGATAAGGAAATAGAATATGCTACAAAAATTCTTTTAGAAGAAGGACAGCACTTTTATGATGATGATAAAATAGAACAAAAAGAAGGGGAGAGAATTGAAGTAATAAAGTGTTTGGAAAATAAAAATATTGTTGCAAGTCCCGGAAGTGGTAAAACAACAACTCTTTTAGCAAAGCTTATAATTTTAGCTAATCGAATGCCTTTTGATGATGGTAGAGGGATATGCGTTTTAACGCATACAAATGGCGCTATTGATCTTATTAAGGAAAAGTTAGGACACAAAAGTTATATTCTTTTTTCTTATCCAAATTTTTTTGGAACTATTCAGTCTTTTGTAAATAAATTTTTATCTACACCATACTGTTCTCACAAGTATAAATCAAGACTATCAGTAGTAAATAATGATATATATAATCAAGTAGCTAAAAAATTTTATTATTCATTTAATTTTGGGAAAAATGGAAATTCAACTTTACGTAACGAATTTTATAGAAAAGGAACAAGTACAAAAGATTGGAATAAATTAAACAGCAGTCAAAAAGAGCAGAATGCTATTAAGTTTGTTCAGAACTTACGATTTGACTTTTTAAATGGAAAGATTAATAGTGGTTTGTATGGAAGAACATTTTTGACAAAAAATTCAAGTAGTGAAAATGCTCGTAATAATTATAAACTTATTGAAAAGTTTAAAATTGGTTTATTTGAAGAAGGTATTATTTGTTTTGATGATGCTTTTTCTATTGCAAACTTGTATTTATACAAGTATCCCAATATAAATAAGGCTTTCTCTGAACGATTTAAATATGTTTTTATTGATGAAATGCAGGATACCGCTTTTCATCAAAGTAATATCATTGATGCTCTTTTTAAAGACAACAAAGATGTTGTTTTACAATGTTATGGAGACCCAAACCAAGCAATTTTTGATAATAGTTCTCAAGATGGTGACTGGAATCCAACAGAAAATATTTTGCCAATATCGGAAAGTAAACGTTTCGGACCAACTATAGCTAATAATATAAATACAATAAGGAAATATTACGATGATCAAAACCCTATTTTAGGAAATGGCTTGGTAGACTCGCTACATCCACATTTGATTCTATTTAAAGGAAAAGAAGATGCTCCCAAAGTCTTGCATAAATTTGCTGATCTCATTTTTAA
Source organism: Candidatus Cloacimonadota bacterium (assembly GCA_030611765.1). Taxonomy (GTDB): domain Bacteria; phylum Cloacimonadota; class Cloacimonadia; order JGIOTU-2; family JGIOTU-2; genus Celaenobacter. The sequence continues at coordinate 11,556 of JAUWPE010000022.1, forward strand.
TTATGGTCTGCATAAAGATATTAATAAACACAAGTTTAAGGCTGTTGGTAAAGTTGGTACAGAAAGGGATGATGACAAATTAACAATTAAAACATATTTTCCTGAATTTGAAAAGAAATCTAAAACTGATAAAGAATATTTCTCTAATTTAATTTCATACATCCATAAACAAAAAAAGAATGAAAAGGGAGTAAAAATATATGCTAAATCAATAATAAATGCACTACTCAACTTGCTATATAAAGAGGATATTAGATACGAAAAAGAAGTAACAGATAAAGATGGAAACACAGAAATAATTAAGAGACGATTTACAAAAACATCATTATTTTATTTCTTGAAAACAAAAGATGAATGTTATTATTTTCATCTTAAAGAAAACATTGCTAATTGGTCAAAGATGATTTTTTGTAGTTCAGAATGTTATAATCAGGAAGTTAAGCTATCTATACAGAAATATATAATTGAGGAATTATTTCCTATCTGGAAAAAGCATATTGATGATACAAACTCCTTTTTTACAGATACGCCAGAGATATCTTTACAAGCCGTTGAAAAGGATAATATTTATAATGAGTATGAATATAAAGATGAAAAAGGTCAAACAAGAAAACTTAATATTCATATAAATACCGTGCATGGAGAAAAGGGAGAAACACACACTGCAACATTGTATTTAGAAACATACTTTAAAAAATATGACTCAGAGTATATTATTCAGCAATTTATGGGGAATCCATATTTAGGAAATGGTGTAGAACTTCCTAAAGCTTTGAAATTAGCATATGTAGGTATGAGCCGTCCTACTCATCTTTTATGCGTTGCTGTTCAATATGATTACGTGAAAGACCATTTAGATGATTTAGATATAAATAAAAATGGTAAATGGAAAATTATTAATATGACCAGTTAAGGAAAAAGTAATAGCAAGTTAACATAAAGAATAAATGAAAAATAGTCAAAAAAAGAATTCCCTAATTTTATTTCAAATAATTTACTAATCTTTTTTGATATAAAATCTTAACGATGCACATAGTAACTATTAAACTCGAAATTTTCAAAAGCAAAAAATCTGAATAATGTTTTACCGTTTTAAAATGACTGTCAGAATAGTAGATTTAGGTAGTAGAAAATATGTTACTATTTCATCAAAATACTACAATTGTAATTGGAATCAAAGGAAATTCACTCCGAGTTTATTTCATTTCAAGAAAAGATCAACACTCTATTCAAACCCTTTTTTCATCCGATCTGATTTTTATAAAATCTTTTTTGTAAATTTATGAGTTCAAGACATCATAGAAGAAAAGCTTTCTTTGAGGATCGTGCCGTTAAATGGGATATTATCTGCAATCATGATGAAGCAAAACTGGAAGAAATTTTTAAGGTTTTATCTTTGAAAAAAGGTGATCGTGTCCTTGATGTTGGTACCGGAACTGGAATTCTTATTCCGCACATATTGAAGAGGATCGGTTCTGAAGGCAGAATCGTTGCTCTTGATTATACGGAAAATATGATCAAGGAGGCAAAGGAAAAATTTCCTCAAAAAGAAAAAGAATATCCGAATGTGAATTTTGTTATTAAGAATTTTTTTGAGACTACTTCGGAGTGTCTTTTTGACTCAATTATATGCTATTCCTGCTTTCCTCATCTTGAGGATAAAGAACAGTTTTTTCAGAAAAGTTTTGACTTGTTAAACTGGGATGGCACTTTACTTATTGCTCATTCGAGTTCCCGTGCTGAGATCAATGAAATGCATGCTCGAAAAAACGAAGCAGTTCGAGATGATTTCCTGCCTTCTATCGAAGAGATCAAAGCTTTGGGCGAGCAAGGCGGGTTTGTTTTATTAGCTGAAAAAGATGATAAGAGAATGTTTTATATTCTTATGAAAAAGACAAAATATTAATAATGTTAATTATATTATTGACAAGATATATAAGTATTTGATATATGAAAACCAAAATATCGAAAGGAGTTTATAATGAAAAAGTTTGGTTTGTTAGTATTATTTGCAATTTTCTTTTCACTCATTTTTTCGACCTCCCTTTTTGCGATGAGGTTTGAGCTGGAAGAATTCAGGAAATTGCCTGCTGATTTCAAGGCAGAAATGGAACCGATCACTGATATGGATATGAATTATTGCTCTGTTCTGAAAGTTGAAGTAGATAGACCGATCGATCTTTCTCTTATGCAGAAAGTTTATAAAAAAGAGAATATTGATGAGGATGAATTTTACTTCTATGTTTCTTCAAGAGAAGATAATATCACCTTTCAAGCGCCCCATTTTGTACCCCTGACAGTTGATGTGCCTAAAGGAGGTTTGAAGATTGGAACAACTTACTATGTACGCCTGGCAACTTATGAAGATGTCGATGTTACAATTAATGTTGAGCCGGAAGAAGCCCAGATAATGGTGAACGGTTTGATATGGGAACTCCCCAAAGGAAAATTGATTCCCGGAGAATATGTGGTCTTTCTTCTCGCAGAAGGTTATGAAGAAATATTGGATACAGTGCTTGTGTCTCCAACAAGTACAGTTTTCAACTATATGATGGTTGAAGAAAATATCATTCCCGTACTTCATGAAGAAACAAATGAAGTGCCCATTCCACAAGGTGATGAGCCATTTTTGATCGAGTTCAACGATTACAGTATCCGTATAACTGCCTGTGAATACAAACAGCAAACACTTACAATCTCTCTTTCCATTACGAATCAGATAGCGGAGCGTGAACTCACAATTATGAGAAATAATACGAATGCGTATGACTCCGAAGGCAATGAATATACACCCACTACTTTAGAGTTTGCGAACAAAACAAAAAACTGGAATCTCACTCATAATCTTGTACAGGATGTGCCAACAAAAGCCCAGTTGATCTTTAAGGAGATCAAGAAACCCGTCAGTGTGATCACCCTGCTCAATCTCGTTTTAAGTGATAAGGTTAATCGGGATTTCAAAGTATCTTACAAAAGTATTCCTGTTACGCAGTAAAACTTTAAAAGTATTTTAAAATTAAGAAAGAGGAAGCTTGAGCTTCCTCTTTCTAAACTTAATGAATTTTCAGAGATTCTTTATAAAGAAATTTTTCACCATAAAGGGTAAAAGGGATTTTTTTTCCTTCAGCTCGATTATTTCAATTGTCAGTATTACGATTGGAGTGATAGCACTCACAGTATCTCTCGCTCTATTCAGCGGTTACTATGATACAATGAAAGAAATCATATTAGGGGTGAACTCGCATATTTACATTCTTAAATTTGGCAATGAAACCATACAACATGAAGAATATATGAGAGTGAGTTCGATGCTGGATGAAGTTGGAGCGGTGCAGTCGTATGCTCCATTTTTGTACACCGAAGGAATGGCAGTAAAAGATGCTGACATCGCAGGAGTTATCATACGCGGACTTGATTTTGAAAAAGAGATCGAAACTTCAGAAATTGGAAGGTTTATTGAGGAAGGAGCTTATGAACAGGATGGTGATTTTGCAATTATTGGGAAAAATATTGCAAAAAGATTGCATATAACAATCGGCGACACGATAAAATTGATCACGCCCATGAATGCGGATGTTACTTTTGCGGGTATGATACCTTCATCAATTGAAGTTGAAGTTTCCGGGATTTTTTCCTCGGGAATGTTCGAATTTGACAATTCACTTGTGCTTCTTCCTATGAAAACTGCACAGGAATTCCTTTCCATTTCAGATCAATATTCCGGGATTTCTGTAAAGTTACAAAGAGAATTCGTTGAAGAAGCTGACAAAATCGCATCGAGCATTCAACAGGAACTTTCATATCCTTATAATGTAAGTAACTGGATCGATCTAAATAAGAATCTATTCAGTCTGTTAAAGCTGGAGAAGTGGGTCATTTTTATTATTATTGCTCTAATCGTACTGGTTGCCGGCTTCGGTTTGACCAGTGTTCTTTCTATGCATATTCTTGATAAACGAAAAGAAATAGGCATTCTAAAAGCGCTTGGCACAACGAACAAGGATATAAAAAAGATATTTTTTTCAAGAAATATGATAATCGGTTTTACCGGCATTTTGCTTGGTTTGATTATTGGTTTACTTATTTCCCTGCTGCTGACACATACAGATCTTATCAAAATTGAAAGCGATGTATATCTGATCGAACATCTCGTAGTAGAAAATCAACCTATAGATTTCATCCTTATTATTCTTGTTTCAGGAATAATAATTGCGCTGTCATCCTACTTTCCTTTGCGGAGAATATCGCAACTACAGGCAGTATCAATTATTCGAATTTCAAAAAAATAGAGAGGTACTATGATCTTACAGGCACAGCATATCACAAAAAGCTATTATGAAGGAACTGAAGAAACGCGTTTAATCGTTCTTGATGACCTTGACTTCTCTATGAAGCAAGGATCGATCGTATCAATAACAGGATTATCCGGCAGTGGCAAAAGTACGCTGCTTCATATTTTAGGTACTCTCGATAAGCCGGATTCCGGAAATATTATATTTAAAGAAAGGGACATACGATCATTTAATGAAAGTGATCTGGCACATTTTCGCAATATGAGTATCGGTTTTGTTTTCCAGTTCCATCATTTATTGCCCGAATTTACAACAATAGAAAACGTTGCCATGCCCAAAATGATCAGCGGGAAATCTTATAAAGATAGTATCCGTGCTTCTGAGGAGTTATTAAAGTCCTTGGATCTTGTTGAACGAAGATATCATTACCCTCACCAACTGAGCGGCGGGGAGCAGCAGAGAGTTGCAGTAGCCCGAGCACTGATCAATAATCCCGATATTATACTCGCAGATGAGCCCACAGGTAATTTGGATTCCATACACAGCAAAGAATTGACCGATCTTTTATGGAGTTTGAATGAGCGATTTGATACAACATTACTTCTCGTTACTCATAATGAAGAACTTGCAAAACGGGCTGATGAAGTGTATAATCTAGTGGACGGCAAGCTTCATAAGCTAAAAAATAAATAAAGTTTCGCAGTAGATATTATAAAAGGTTAAATATGATTTTTTTAAATAATTTCCACTTGTAACAAGATAATTCCACATAAAAAGGGCATGTCATTCCCTCGAAAGAGGGAATCCAGTTTTTTCTTTGAGCTAATGGATACCGCTTCGGAAGTTAGAGAAAATTTCCTCAAGCCCGCCTATACAAGACGTGTGGTTAAAAGTTTTTTATTTGGTGGAGTCTAAAGAATCAAAAAATTGGTTGAGAATGATTTCAAAAACAGTTCCACAATTAAAAGATGAAGAAACAATTATTTTGACATTTAATTTTGACATTTTATTTGTTCACCCTGTGGAATACGAAGTCCCGATTTTACGGGATTCCGCAGGGTAAATTAGTCCCGACTTGTCGGGAAGAAATTAATTTAATTCTTATCTCATCTCTTGAAGAATATATTATAAAGGTTAAATATGATTTATTTAAATAATTTCCTTACTGTGAAACTTCAGTAATTAAACAGTAGAATATTTTATACATGAGAAAACGAAAATGGTTGCTGATAGTTGTCATTATCATCATATTGATCAACCTAATTTTCTGGGGAATGACATATCTGTTCGATGTTAATACTTATATCAAGAATCGACTCGCCAAAACAATAGGGAGCAAACTGAATGCAACCTTAACCTTCTCTACACTGAATATCACATCAAAAATACTTCAAATATCTGATTTGGAAATCGTGCAGCAGGATGGTGAATATACATTTAATGCAAAACAGCTTTATATTCATTATTCTTTTTGGGAGTTGCTTCTGCATAAATTCCATTTCACAAAAGCTCTGAAAGAGATACGGTGTTTTTCGCCTGAGTTCATTTATAATGTTAAATTCAAAGAAGAACAAAGACAAGTTAGAATTGATATCGAAGCTTTAGAAAAAACACTGACTCGTTTTAATTATATTTCAATTATCAATGGAAAAGTTAGCGTGAGCAGTACTGAGAATATTGTCTTTTCGGAGAATCTGGAGAAAATAAATATTAGTCTCCAAAAACAGCAGGATAAAGAGTGGCATGTAAAAATGACTGCCTTTCAGACCGGAAGTGATGGTTCACTTGAGATTGATGGAGTATATTCAAAACAGTCAAATCATTTTAAAACTATGCTCATGGATTACGAAGTGCCAAAAATCAGCACAAAGGATGTGTCCCTCATTAGTTCAAGTATAAATGCAGAGTTTGAAGCTACTTTGTCTGGAATTTCACGAGGAATTATCCGCATCAGTGATATTGAAAGCAATTGCCAGAATGAAAGTATCTCTTCAAGGGGAATGACAATATTACTCACTCCTGACTCACTAAAGATCGATGAAAATATTGAAATCATATGGAAAGAAAATGTATTAATTTGTGATGGATTTATTTCAAACTATTTGAGCAAAGATTCTAATTTGGATATTAATTTTAGTATGAATAATTTCAACATGGCTTCTCTCGGTGAAAACATGTCGGGAAGTATTGATCTGCACGCAGTCATGACCGGCAACTATACCTCACCGGTAATTGATTTGAAGATAGCTGGAGATAAGCTAGGATATGATTCTTTTGAATTCAGCAATCTTTCATCGAAGCTAACATACAGAGATAAATATACAGAAATTCAGAATGGGATTTTTGAAGTTGACTCTAATCGAGTTGAATTTCACGGGGGTGTTTCAGTAAAAGGAAGTAATCTTTTAGAGAGCACTTTAGATATAACTTTTGAATCGGATGATTTTATTTATTCAACTGAAAACCTTACTGTCCAATCTGATATAAAAGTAAAAGTTTTGGGTTTTGTACAGAATCCCAAAGTTCATGCGGCTCTTGATAAATTAGTTGTACTGAATGATATTTTTCAAATTCCTGAATTATCCGGAAGTATTTCTTATCAAAACGAAAAAGCAATATATGATCTGCAAAACATCTCGCGCTCGATACTGCTGAGGGGAGATTTTGATATTTCTCGTAAGACTCCTTCGATCAATACTGAATTAATTGCAAATGACTTTATACTGGCAGAAATGTTTAAGGCGGAAATCCCATTTATAAGCTCCCTCGATCAGCAAGTAAATGCCCGATTACAGCTCGATTTCAAAGATGGTATCATGACTCCCGATGGATGGTTCAACTTTGCCGACCATAACAATTCCTCTATAAAAGGATCGATCCTTATTTCTGGTGAAGTTCCTGTTGATTTCACAGGAAAAACCGGCTTTCTTTCAATAAGATCAGACACACTTAGCATACATAATGAACCTTTCAATTTTGTCTTTAATTCAAGACTTTCAGAGGATGATCAAATAGCAGCAGAATTGAAAATTAACGATAATGTTTTCGCTGATGCAACAGTTCAACTGGATCAGAAAGATATTCAATATTCGGGGAGTTTGTCGATTGATTCCTTATACATTGATCAGTTGAATAACCTTATGCCACTTTTCGAAAAAAATGTACCTTTGAGTGGGGTGTTTAATGCTGATCTGACCTGGGATAGTTCTCAAAAAATTTCCGGGAATGGTGCTGTTTATATGAAGGAATTTGGTTTCAGCGAAGCTCTTCATCCTTTTGATTTGAAATTCAATATACAGGCAGATTCAAATATGATCTCTCTCGAAGATATTCAAATTAAAAATTCTCAATCTCTCCTTAAAGGTGATGCTCATCTTGATCTTACTGAAGGAAAATTTGAATTGAATGCTTCAGAACAAGATGTATTATTAGAGGAATTTTTTCGTACAATTCAACTGAAAGGCAAAGCGAGTTACTCTCTTATCGCATCCGGAAGTATGAGCGATCCACATGTGCTATGTGATATTTCAATTGAAAATGGAACGCTTTATGAGACTGCTTTTAGCTCGTTTGAAAGCCAACTTTTTCAGGATAATGATATGTTCTATCTCAATGATCTAAAGATTATCGCACCTGAATTTACTTTTACCGGAAACGGATCATACAGTTATAATTTTATTACCGAAGAATTTCATGATCAACCGGATAATATGAAGTTTCGATTTTCCGGTGATCTGCTCAGAATTCTCACGCCATATATTCCTAATATGAAGCAGGCATCCAGCAGTACAGATTTTGTCTGCACATTTATGACCGATGAGACTAATACTATCATTGATTCTGCAAGTTTGAGTATCAAAAATGGGCAGTTTTCAATTAAATCACAACCGGAAAAAATTAAGGATTATTCCTGTACAGCAGAGATCAAGGAAAATGTTATGGGTTTGTGTAATGGTTCTTTTAGAATGGGTGACGGCAAACTTTACTTCAAAAATACGATCAATAATGACGAATCAGATATATTCATCGGAGACATAAATGTGGGATCTCTGAAGCTCAATAACGATAAACAGGGTATCACCATTCATATACCGAACTACCAACCTGAAAGAGGGCTTGTCGATGCACGCTTAACCGGATATGATAATGAATATTTTACCGTTTTTAACGAAGATGGTGCGTGGGTTCTTTCCGGCAGAATACTTCTTTCAAACGGCGATGCGATTTATGAGCATAAAGAGAGACGAGAAGAGATCGAAGATACCGGGCTTCCTCCAATCTATGCAGATTTCGATCTGGTTTTTAATAAGAATATCTGGTATGTTTCCAATCCTTTTAATCTTAAAGTTGATTCGGGTAACTATATGAGTTTCCGTTCTAACCGAGAAACCGAAAAGCTTGAGCTTTATTTTGACCTCCATTCACGACGGGGTGAGATGCAGCTCTTTGGTGAATCCTTCAGTGTAGAGGATGTGATGGTACGTAAATCAAGACAGGATAAAAAAGTGCTCATTACCGCGACATTCACCAAGCGAACACCTGACGGTTCGACCATCTACCTTTATGTGCGATCAACAGAAGATAAGCTAAATGCTGATGACATCGGGATTGATGCATACGGAGATGTAGAGGTCTCATTGAGAAGTGATAATCCAAAAGATGTAACTATGCTCAGTATCCTCTCAAAACTTCAATATGGAAAGGAAATTTCTGAACTCTCTGAAGACGAGCGATTCTATCTTGGAAGAGAACAGGCAATAAATCTCGCCAGCGATGAACTGAACAATCTCATTTTCAACCCTCTGATAAGCCCTGTGGAAGGAGTGTTACGAAAGATTCTTGGATTGGATTATGTGCGACTAAAAACCGGTTTTATGAAGAATATCATACAAACGAGTGGTATTGTTGAATCGGATGACAATATTATAGACAGGGAATACGACTCTGATCTGGAACTTATAGGTGAGATCAGCAAGGATATTCTGTTGGAGAACCTGGCGATCGACCTTGGAAAGTACATAACTCCCGAATGGTACCTTAATTACGAAGCACTCATCAAGAAGGAAATGACCTCAAGAAATGAAACCTATATCGGTGTGCAGCATGAATTTTCCTTAACCTGGGATCTTCCATATAATTTCAGGTTTATCTATCGATATCAATTCTATCCCGCACAGGGAAAAGACAATCAGGGGATATCATTAGAAACAGTTTTACATTTTTAATGACGTAGATTCGCGCAGATAAAGAATTTTAACCACCCGTCTCCATTTCATTTCAGTCTTCGCTACGCTACGCCCCGACAGGACGCCGTGGCAGGCGAATTAACACGAATTTTCACAAAAAGATAATCAACGTAAAGAGCTAAATTGTTCTTTATTTTATTTTCTGTATCAGTTCTTATCTGTTTCATCAGCGTTTATAAGTGTTCTATTTTTCTCATTGTGCATAGGAATATCCAATTATAAAAAGAGAAATTCCATATAAAAATGGTCTGTCATTCCCGAGTCCGCCAGCTGGCGGAAATCCAGTTTTTGGTTGATTATTGTAATCACTTATAAAAAAGTAATTCCAAATAAAAAGGGCGTGTCATTCCCGTGAAAACGGGAATCCAGTATTTGGTTGGGAAAATAAATTATCTTGTCATAATTAACACCTCATCCGATCCAGCAAAAGCTGGAATATTTGGACTCAAGACCTTAGCATTAGCTGTATTACTGCCTTCGCTACTATCTGCGATGGAAGTACTCCTTGGTAAGCAGAAGCCGGATCGAAGAGCTTGTGATAAGTAATTCAATAAAAGCTCCAACTTAAGACATGCTCTACGACATGTCTAAAGTCTCCAATTACTAAGACATCACGAGTCGGTCGTGAAGGGAACGACTCGGGTTATGCACAGCATGAAGCGAGGATGTCGAGAAACCATCGAAATTAACAGTCCCCGAATCACACTTTTAACCCGTTTGCCCTGTGTAATCTCTTTATCTTTTATTACACATGGGTGAAATCTGTCTTTTTATTTCACAGGGTCTCTTCTTGACCTGTGAAACCTTTTTTTTTGTTTCACCGGGTCGTTCACTGCGATTCAAGTCAAAAATGACAGGTAGCTTTGCGAAAGTTCTCTTCCTTTCGCAAAGTTATAGGAACCAAAAGATAATCTGCGTCTGATTAAGTGTAATCCACCCTACATAAAAAATGGTAGGTGCGGGTCCATTATGCACGATTGTTTTAAACCATACCAACCATTGCGAAGGTTGAACGAAAACCATTCGCAAGGTTTCCGCTTCGAGCCGGACTTCATCCTTGGATGGAGTTCAGTATGAAGACTGGATTTCACAATGTTACTCTAATCCATTAGCTTGCTAATGAGTTTGCTTTCTCAAAGTTAAATTAAAATATCTCACCCAAAATTACATTAAATAATGAAAGGGATATCTTTTCCTAAAATTAAAAAAAAGAAAAATTTGACAGAAAAATAATATTTATATAAATAAAGGCATAATGAAACGGGATAAGCACGAAACACGGAAACCAATTTATCGAAATTTGTAACAAGAAGGACAAACCATGACATAGCTAAATAAATATGATGCGTCCTTTTTTGTTTATCTGATAAATAAAAAAAGTTGGAGGATACAATGAAAAAAACATTACTCTTGATCTTAGTGCAAATTCTTTTTTGCACACTAATTTTTGCCGGTGGTATCGTTCCACCAAGGCAAGACCCTGATAACCCGGAATGGGTAAAAGGTGAAATCCTTGTAAAATTCAAAGATGATGTTGAACTGCAGATAAGCTCTAACAGGGGTATTCTTGAAACAGGAATAAATTCTCTGAATGAACTTAATAGCAAATGGCAAGTTTCTGAAATGGAAAAGGTATTTAAAACATCTGAGAAAAGAACAGAAACTAAAACTATTAAGACCTACACGGGTGAGATAATAGAAGTTCCACAACTCTTTAATATCTACAAGATGAAAATACCGGATGACA
>JAUWPE010000023.1 GCA_030611765.1 Candidatus Cloacimonadota bacterium
ATATCTATTAACATTTTTTTCTCCTACATATAAATACTTTTACCACACGTCTTCACTCCGTTACGCCGTTGCAGGCGAAAGGCACCAGTCTCCGTTCCACTACGCCTCGGCAGGCGAAATTCACAAAAAAACTGATGGAGATTCAATTCTCCATTTTTTCTTAACTTTATAACGCAATCCTTTCAATATCTACTTTTGGAAAGGATGAGAAGTTCACTAGTAAACCCGGTTTTAGATTGGATGCCTCGAGATAATTCAAGACCTGAGCTCTATGTACATCAAGAATCTGACTAACTGCTTTTATTTCAATAAGAATTGAATCGAAGCATATAAAATCTGCTCTGTAAGTTTGGTTTAATAGAATGTTTTTATAACTTAATCTTATCTCTTTTTGGCTTTTAAAAGGGATTTTTCTTAAATCAAACTCTTTTTCTAAACACTCTTGATATACTGATTCCAAAAAACCTGAACCCATTGTTTTATATACTTCAAAAATTGCTCCCTGAATTGCATAACTTTTTTCTTTGAAAATAATCTTTTCGTGTCTTTCGTCTGCCTCGGCGTCCTGTCTGGGCGTATCCGCCAGCTGGCGGAGAAGACTGAAATGCAATGAAGACGGGTGTATTTCGTGGTTCAGCATTTTCTATTTATATTTTTAATTTACAATCTGCCACCCATCAAAAGTGTCATGATCGCTTTTTGGGCATGAAGGCGGTTTTCTGCTTCATCATACACCACGCTTTGCGGTCCGTCTATCACAGCGTCGGTAACTTCCATGTCTCTATCAGCGGGTAAGCAATGCATATAAATTCCATTTTTGTCGATCAATTTCATTTTCTTTTCATCGCATATCCAATGTTTATTTTTTTCAAACAGGTCTTTCATACCATCCAGATTTTCTTCTTTGATCTTTTTACCATTTTCATCCATTTGAGCAAAGAAGGGAAGAGCACCCCACGATTTAGGATAAACCACATGTGCACCTTCAAAGGCAGCTTCCATATCATCGGTTTCTTCAAAAGTAGTGCCATTTTGAGCAGCATATTCATGGCATTTTTTTGTGATTTCAGGATCGAGTTCAAAACCTTTTGGGCGGGCAAGAACGACATCCATCCCAAGAAGAGAAGGCGCAAGAGCAAGACTTTGCGGAACGGCGAAGGGTTTGGCAGTTGAGCCCGAATATGCCCAACTGATCACGAATTTTTTCTTCTTGAAATCGCCGAATTTTTCCTTGATCGTCAGCATATCCGCAAGTGCCTGGCATGGATGATATTTGTCACATTCCATATTGATGATCGGAATATCCGAATAATATGCAAATTCCTTCATGGTTTCATGAGCAAAGCCATAGATCCATTGTGATGGAGCTCCATACATTCTGATTGCCAAAGCATCTCCGGTTCTGCTGAGAACCTGGGCAACATCACAAATTCTCTCGGTTTTATATGGGATCTCAAAACCCTTTCGTGCGGGAGTGTATGTTTTCCCGGGCTCCAAGTCAACATGATATCCGCCAAGCTGTTGAATACCTGCTGCGAATGTACTTCTGGTTCTTAGGGATGAATTAAAGAACATTGTGTAAAGCGTTTTCCCTTTCAGGATGTGTGACATATCTTCATTAATTGCATATCGGGTCTTCAACTCCTCTGCAAGACGCAGCAATGATTCCCATTCTTCTTTCGTATAATCAATTTCAGGGCTGAGCCAATCTCTGCCCAAGAATTTATTTGTTCGCATTTTTTTCTCCTTATCCCGGTAAAATTACATAATAATATAATTGCCGGCCTAAATATTTTTTGTTTTATTTATAGTGTTTTGTTGTTTGTAAAAGTATTCCTGCGCTAGAAAATACAGGATAATCGCCTGGTTTTGTAGATCGAGGTCAAAACACTGTGAGTAATATTAATAATTTTCATTATCCAGTATCTCCTTATAAAATTTCAATATTCCGTATTTTTGAAAATGTGCTAAATTTATGTCAAATTATTCATTGGTGGCGCGGGTATATGTATTAAATAAAAATTCACCTCTGAAGAATTATTCATTCTCAAATTAGCAATATAGATCTAATTCCCAATGCGATTGGACACCCATACCGATCATGTCGATATGGGCATCCATTGCAAAATATGGCAACTCTTCCTGAGAAAAGCTGTATAATTTCTTTATTCCTTCTCTTTACCAATTCCTAAATTGGTAAAGCATATAACTCCAGAAGCCCCAGCTTCCGAAATCATCCTATGATATAATCTCATCAAACTTCATAATTGAGTCATGTCCATCATAAAACCCTGCACTGGAATATGTCCAATGTTCAGGAGATATTACAAATCCGGCTTTAACAGGATTAAAGTGGATATAGTTGATTTTCTGATTCAACATATCATTTGAAATGATCATTTCTGGATGACTGCCTTCTTGCCAAACCTGATATTTTGATCCTGTTTTGTGTGGCTTCTTATAATGCTTCAATAAATTTAAAATCCATCTACGTTTATCATGTTTCAGGTCCTGTAATAATTCTTTAGCAGTATAACTTTTTAGATTATGAATTATCCTTCCAAGTTTGCTTTCAGAAGATAAAATAAGATGAACATGTTCAGGCATTATAACAAGAAAATGTACTTTGAGTCCTTGTTCTTTCCTATAAAATTCGAGATTGCTCACAAAAATATCACAATATTTCGTCTTGAAAAATACTGGAATCCACTCTACAATCGTGAAAGTTACAAAATAAAGTTCATTTGCATCTTCTGAGAATTTGTAAGAGTTTCTCATGCTACGCTATCTCTGGTTAGGGCTGCTTGACCAAGCTGGGCAGTCTGTGTGAAAACAGATGAAATGATAGATATTTTTTCAACCCCCTCTAACTCTCCCTATTTAGGTGGAGAATCTATCTCCTTTTGCCGCAGGCAGTTCCCTTCCCCTTCGATAGGGGGAAGGGTTAGGGATGGGGGTCGTTATAACTTAAAGAAACCATTTTCACACAGGCTGAGGGGCTTGGTAAAGAGGGGTGTGAGTTCGTATTTGTAGAGAGTCGATTTACTCTTTACCAATTCCTAAATTGGTAAAGCATATAACTCCGGAAGTTCCAGCTTCCGCAGACATGCTATATTTCGATCTCATCAAACTCAGATTTACTAAGCCCATCTACATTACGCCTTGATAAACTAGGGTTTGATAAAGAGAGATTATTATCCTACTAAATCAATACCTAACTTAACGAGCGAAAGGTAACTGAAAGACCAAATATAATTGCATAAATGCCAAGAACTATAACAATTGCAGTAGTCCACGCAAATGGATTGATGAGGACAAGAATACCAAAGATAAGTGAAATTATTCCGCCGAAGAGCAGAATTCCTCTTTATGATTTGAATTTAATGGTTTGATAAATTCTCCATAATCCCATAAGAAGTGCCCAGATTCCAATTAATAATACATACGTTGTGACTGCGAGAACTGGGATCGAGACAATGATAATACCTAATATTAAATCCACAACTCCCTCAAGAATCCACGATACCCAATTCTTATCATATTTAGTATGAAATATACTCCCAATAACAAGAACAATACCAATGAAAATAAGTACAAATCCAAAAATTTCAGCTATGAATTCTAAAGTCCTTACTGGATAGAACAAAGCTACTAAACCAAATAAAATTGCTATTACACCTTTAACGGTGATTATTCATGAACCTTTACCAATTGTTCGTGCCATGTTTTCTTCCTTTCTTACTTCTCTTCTTTTTCAGAAGATTTTTTGATTTTTTTGTTTATTAACATACTTCTAAGGTCCTTACCCCGATTGTCTTTGGAAGCAATTCCCAAGATTTTCGGGATGAATACTCAATGTTGAACAAGAACTTTCCAATGAAACACACCTCCCGACTAAAGTCGTACTCCTCTCAAGAGGAGATTTTCTCTGTGCTCTCTGTGGTTTTATTCTTTTTTGGTTGGGTTTCTTTTTTCTCTTCTATCTTTTTAGGTTTCGGTTTGAAGTAACCACAATTTTGATTCTTAGCGGTGACCATTCCCATCCGCCAACTGGCGGATGAGAAATTCTCACAATGATGATTGTGCCAGTATATGCAATTTTCTCATGTGATTTTTACATCTTCAGCCATAGTTTCCATTGATTTACTTGTCATGTAATGGTCCATGACAACTCGAATTATAAATTATAATAGATAACTATTTCTTATTTTTTCTAATATGAATGTTATTTGGTCAATAATTTGTATATTCGGCATAGAATTCCACTTTATATGAGAGCCGAAAAAAATTCCTTCAAAAACTTCATCATTATACTTCAGTTTTATGAAATTCCCATTGAATATAACACCATCATTTGTACTTTCCCGAAAAGATTCCTCGGAATGAAAAAGCGTGAATTTATCTTTATAAGGTTTACCGTTTTCATAAGGACAGAAAGTAGCGCAGTTTCCACACTCGTTGCAGAAGTCATCAATATGAATTATTTGAAAATCGTTTTTAAAAGGATGATCTTCATTCAGCAAATTAATAAGCACATTCGCTCTGTTCGGACAAACTTCGACACATTTTGCACACAAGAAATCACACTGCAGGCAGCGGCTGGATTCTCTCAATATTTCTTCAGAATCATGCAATTCATCGGTTTCTTTTCTGAGATATCCCTGCTGCCCGATCAATTGTTTGAATCTTTTTTCTTTATCAAAATTTGTTTCGTGGATATCATTAAATATAATTTTCTCTTTCGATAATATAGCTTCAGCAGCCTGTTTTCCGTCAGCAATTGATTCTACAACAGTTGAAGGTCCGCGCAATGTATCTCCTCCGATATATACATTTTCAAGAGAAGTTTCGAGAGTTTCAGGATTGAAGACTATTTCTCTTTCTTCAAATGCAAGACCGTTTTCTTTTAGAAGTTCTCTATCTACTTCTTCCCCTATTGCCATGATGACGGAATCGAATTCTATTTTCTCATGTGCATTCTCAACAGGAACCGGTCTTCTTCTCCCACTTGAATCCTCTTCTCCGAGCTCCATTTTCTGGCAGAGAAGTTGGGAATCTGTAAAATCAATCGGATTGATAAGTTCCTGAAAGCTCACTCCGTCTTTGATTGCGTTGTCGAATTCCTCTTTATCGGCAGGCATATATTCCTGAGTTCTTCTGTAAAGGATTGAAACCCGCTCAACACCTTTTTGACGAATCGCAGCACGTGCCGCATCCATTGCAGAATTTCCCCCGCCGATAACTGCTACTTTTTTACCGAGTTTAAAAATTTTACCCGCCTTTAAATCTTCTAAAAATGAGAGTGCTTCGAAGATATTGTCATTCTCTTTGCACCAGCTTAGCATTTTTGGGATATGGGCGCCGATACCGATAAAAATAAATTCAAATTTTTGATCTCTAAAATCTTTAATAAATTTTGGATTTTGATAATTAAAATTAAATATCACACCCATTTCTTTGAGAAACTCTACATCTTTTTTAATCACATCATCGGGAATGCGGAAGCTCGGTATAATATTTTGAACAGTTCCGCCTGCTTCCGTTCCTTTTTCAAAAATGTGTACATCAAATCCATACTTTCGTAAAAAATATGCTACAGACAATCCGGCAGGTCCGGCACCAAGAACTGCAACTTTTTTCCCTATACTTCCAATTTCAAATTTCAAACTTGTCACGTCGTATCCCGGCTTGTCGGGAAAAGACGGATTTCGAGTTTCGCCTTTTTCCGCAGCCATCTTTTTCAGCTCACGTATCGAAACAGAATGCTCATAATTCCATCTCGCACATTTCGTCTGGCATTGATGGTCGCAGATATAGCCGGTAATATTGGGAAACGGATTCTTCGCAAAAATGATACGTAGCGCTTCTTTATAATTTCCTTCTTCGATAGCTCGTATGTACTCCGGCACATCCTGATGAATGGGACAGCGCTCTTTACAGGGAGCAATAAAACAGTCTAGAAGTGGTAATTTTTTATCAATTTTCAATTCAGAGGATGGGAATTCTTTTTTGGAAAATTGTGCATTTTTTATAGATTTTGCGGCAAGAGACATTAATTTCCCGACCTGAATATTTTGATATAATTGGATATTTTTTTCTTCAATTGTTTCTGCGAGCTGTTTCAGGCGTACATAACCGCCCGGTTTGAGAAGATCAGTGGCAAGTGTGATCGGTTTAATTCCTGTTTCCAGAATATCAACAATATTCCAGTATGATGCTCCGCCGGAGAATGAGATCGGTAATGTTTCATCTAATTCTTTCGATATCTCAGCAGCAAGATTGATTGTGAGCGGATACAGGGCTCTGCCGGACATATATTTTTCGTCACCCTGCAATACCGTGTTCTTATTCATCACAGCAAGAGTATTTGATAATTTAATTCCAAAATTTCTCTCTTCTGATTTTGCAACCTGAGCAAGTCTCCTAAGCATCGGGATTGCATCCTCAAATTGAAGATCATTCTCAAAACTTTCACGGTTTAAAGCAATATGCAAAAATCCCTGAGCATCCAAAATATTACGGGCTTTCTCATATCCCAATAATGTCGGATTGAGTTTTACAAAGGTATGGAGTTTTTTTTCTGTGATAAGATATTCACAAATGGATTCTATCTCCTGAGGAGGACAGCCATGCATAGTTGAGAGAGTAATCGAATCCGAAATATGATGTGAAATGCTTGCCAAAACTTTCTCAATGCTTGTGGAATATTTGGGATTATTTTCAGAAAATCTTCTTAGCATTTCTTTATATTCATTATATAAAGGATTTCCTTCAGCGTTTTTGAGTTGCTCAATGAAATCATCGATTTTCTTTGTTTTGATGCCTTCAAGATCGTAACCCACACTCATATTGAAAAGAAATCCGGATTGTTCGTTTGCTGAAAGCTGAAGAGCTTCCTTTAATATATGAATAACAAACCATGCTTTTAGATATTCATCGTATGCCTGTGAAACTGTCAACTCGGTTGACCATTCTGTATTATAGCCCTCATCAGGAGCATCTATACAGGGTTTATCTATCTCAAGTTCGTCCAGCTTTTGCACGGTTTTCAGTTCGAAAAACCTGCCCCCACAAAGATAGGATACGATAATATTCTGTGCGAGTTGTGTGTGAGGTCCAGCGGCAGGTCCGATCGGTTCTTCAATCTTTGCATTCAAAACATTGTAGAATTTTTTATCTTTTTTGTGATAAAATTGAGTATCATGAATGCCGAAAATTGTTTTGTTTTGCTCATATTCCTGAAAAATCCGACCGAGAAGTCTCTCAAAAGATAACGGGATCATTTTATCTGTCATAAATTAAGCAGAATTATTGAGTTTTAAGCTCGTCTGCAGTTGCTTGTATCGCTTCGATTATCTGCACATAACCAGTACATCGGCAAAGATTTCCCGAAATCGCAATACGAATTTCTTCTTCAGTAGGATTGGGATTTTCCATAAGAAGTGCTGTTGCACTCATTATCATGCCTGGAGTACAAAACCCGCATTGTATTGCACCGTATTTGATAAAATTTTTCTGCAAAGGAGAAAGTTCATCATCCTTCTCAATACCTTCGATAGTGATAATTTCTTTTCCTTCGACCTGCCCGACCAGCATCATACATGAACATACTGCTTTTTTATCAATGATGACCGTGCAAGCTCCGCATTCACCGATACCGCATCCCTCTTTTGTTCCTGTTAAATGAAAATCTTCTCTGATAACATCGATAAGGCGCTTCATTGGATCTATCGTTACTGCAACCTTCTTGTCATTGAGCGTAAATGTTATTTCATTCATTTTGATTTAAAAAAGTAAATCAACCCAGAAGACATGCTTCCGAGTTGATCTTAAGAATTTTTAGTGTTTGTACATTATATCAATTCATTGATTTTGTCAACTATCACCCTTTTGGGGACAGCACCCACTACCTGATCCATGACCTGTCCGCCCTTGAAAAACAGAATACTGGGAATGCTTGTAATGCTGTATTTTACTGCAATATTTCTTTCTGTATCAACATCACATTTTGTAAAGGTAACCTTTTCAGCATCCATTTCATTGGCAAGTTCCTCAAAAATTGGACCAATCATTCTGCAGGGCATGCACCATTCCGCCCAGAAATCAACTAATACTACTTTACCGGAATTCACTGTCTTGTCGAAATTTTTTTCGGTTAACGCTAACGCCATTATTAACTCCTATTATTTTATATATTATGTTCAGTTAAAAATTTATTCGCTTCAAATGCAGCTACCGCACCATCGCCGGCAGCATTAACAATTTGCCTAAGCTCTTTATCACGCACATCGCCGGCTACAAACACACCTGCAATATTGGTTTTCATTTCTTCTCCTGGTCTTTGGGCAATAAATCCATCTTTCGTAAGATCGATCTGCCCTTTGAAAAGTTCTGTATTTGGATTTAAACCAATAAAAACAAAAACGCCGTCAACTTTTATTTTGCTTTCTTTTTCAGTTTTTTTATTGAAGACTGTGATTTTTCTATCTTCTGAAGTCTGGAAATCTATAGATTTGATAATCGTATCCCACACGAATTCCATCTTTTCCTCAGCAAAAGCTTTTTCCTGACATATCTTATCTGCGCGGAGTTCGTCTCTTCTATGTATTATATACACTCTTGATGCATATTTTGCGATGTGTAGAGCTTCCTCAATCGCTGTATTTCCGCCACCGATCACAGCTACGACTTTGTCCTTAAAAAAAGGTGCATCGCAGGTACCGCAATAGGAAACTCCCCTTCCGTAAAATTCCTTTTCTCCGGGAACTCCAAGCATTCTAGGTTGAGAGCCGGTTGCGATTATTGCTGTCTTCGCATGATATTCATTTTCCTCTGTATAGACACTTTTTTTATCATCGGAAAATTCTATCTTTGTGACTGGTTCTTTTTTTACCTCGAGTCCGAAACGAACTGCCTGATTTTCCATTTTTGTGGCAAGGTCATATCCCAATACCTGCTCATCAAATCCGGGATAATTCTCAATATGAGATGTTTTTAAGAGCTGTCCGCCGGTAAAAGGAGCTTTCTCAATAAGTACTGTTTTCAATTTGTATCTTGCTGCATAGATTCCTGCAGTAAGTCCCGCAGGTCCGCCTCCGATAATTATAAGATCATGCATGACTGCTACCTTTCTTTTTTAACTTCTATCCTGAATTCCTAATAATCTGTCTATTTTATTTTTATCAAAACCGATAATAGGATGATTATTTATCATAATAACCGGAACTCCCTGCTGCCCTGTTCGACGCACCATATCGCGCGCTGCAGCTTGATCCCTTGCCACATCCACATCTTTAAATCGTATATTATGTTTTCTGAGATAATCCTTTGTCTTTCTGCACCACGAACACATCGGAGTAGAAAACACGACTACACGGGTTGTTTGATCATTCACTAAATCTCCTGCATAGAATATTTAAACCACGAAATACCAGTCTTCACTACGTTACGCCGTGGCAGGCACGAAAAGCACGAAGACGAAATATAAGAAAAAAATGTATTAAACTTAATTTTATTAATGCCTTGAAGCTCGAAAATCAATCATCAAATTTACACATAATTATTTAATTATTGAGTCCATTCTAAAAAATTAAATTTAAGAAAGCGAGATGCATATTACTTTTAAAATAGCACTTGTGAATTGCATAACTTCTTTCTTTAAAATAATTTTTCGTGTCTTTCGTGTTTTTCGTGGTTAAAAATTAAAGATTTTCGTAAAGATCTTCGACTGCCGTTTTCTGCTCTTTGAAGATTATTTTTTCATTGGTAAAGAAATTTATGAAACCGGAGAAAAATAGTGCGATCAAATTACACATCACCACATCGAAATGAAATACTTGCTTGATAATGTTGAGCAATATGAGCTTTACCCCAAAAGAGAATAAAACAGCTACGTTGTATTTTGGTATCCGCCTAATAAAATCTTTGAAACTATTTAGCACTATGTGATTCCATATCCAGAAATAGATGATCACATAGCTCACGAGTATGGCGACCTCAAAGGAAATTGAAGGCGCCAATACATATTTAGCGAAATAAGTCGTGAATGCATAGGTGGTAAGAAACCACAGAACAGTAGTATCTACCACCGCTCCAATCAAACCTCTTATAGTAAATTTAATAAACCGTTTAAACATACCCGGTTTTAAATATTTCTTTTTCACACGACTCAACTAAAAATTTTATTCTGATGGATAATTTCAGTATGCAAGAAAATGAAAACGAGTTTTTGAAAAGCAAGTTTTTTATTCGATAAGAGGATTGACAAAAAATTCACAATAAAGAATTTCCATCAAAATAAAAAATTCAATGAGATTTGTTAATGAAGAAAATTATCATAATCGCAACTTTCTTTCTCTGTTTGCACACTGCCATTTCTGCTAATTCCAATATTAATGAAAGCATGTATAGTGTTGAAATACCTCATGCTGAACAGTGGTATGAAGAACATCCGGGCGAACTCCCCATCTGGCTTACTGAAGAGGAAAAACTCCATCTTGACGAGATGGGCAAGGATTTCCGCCCTACTCTCGAACCTCCAACGCCTGTCCGTCAACCTGCGGAATTTGACCCCATGCAGGGAGTTTTAATTAATTATGGAGGGGATGGTTATTTTGGAATTCCAATGGCTCTAATTGCAGAAATGGCAGAGGATGTAATCGTCTATTGCGTGGTCTCATCCAACTATCAAACCTCAGCTTATAACGCGCTAAATAATGGGGGCGTGAACATGGACAATGTTGAATTTCTTATTGCTGATACCGATACATACTGGATCCGAGATTACGGTCCGTGGTTTATTTTTAACGGCAATAACGAACCGGGAATTACTGATTTTATATATAATCGTCCCCGTCCTGACGATAATGCCATTCCCTCTTTCTGTGCTATATATTTTGGAATCAATTTATATAGTATGGGACTAACAGCAACCGGTGGAAATTATATGACTGACGGACATGGCATATCTGTTTCTACAGATCTTGTTTATGATGAAAATCGTTTAAGCTTTGAAAGTGGTTACTTCGATGATTTATGGAACTTCAGCGGACAATCTAACTGGTTTATTGACAATATTGGATATAATAAAAATTACTCAGCAAGATCAGGTGAAATTTCCAACAACGAATCAACCATTCTTTCAATTAGTCTAAATATATCAGATGCTACTAATATAAAATTTTATAAAAAAGTATCATGTGAAGATTCGCCGACTAATAACGCTGATTATTTTGCATTTTATATTGATGGCAATGAAAGAGATAGATGGGATGGTGAACTTGATTGGAGTGAAGAACAATTTAACATTTATTCCACAGGTTATCATACATTCGAATGGAAATACATAAAAAATAATAGTATAACTTCAGGAGAGGATTGTTCGTGGATTGATTATATAGAATTCCCAATTTCTGACCCAATAATTCCTAAGGAAATCGTACATATTTACTCAGAAGAATATTTAGGTATCGATACCTACCATGTCGTGCCCGATGTGAATGGGGACTATATCAAGCATATCGACTGCTGGGGAAAATATCTAAGCCCCACACAGATTCAGATTCGGGAAGTTCCTCCAAGTCATTCTCAATACACGCTCATCGAACAGGCAGTTGACTATTTTGAATCCCAACCGAGTTGTTATGGCACAAACTATGAAGTACCGCGAGTATACACACCGAATAATCAGCCCTACACAAACTCGCTCATTTTAAACAACAAAGTCCTCGTTCCGATAACAGGAAGCTCTTATGATGCTCAAGCGATCTCATCTTACGAAGCGGCAATGCCGGGCTATGAAGTGCTCGGTTTCACTGGCTCATGGTACTCCACAGATGCATTGCACTGCAGAACAATGGGCGTAACAGACCAGGGAATGCTCTACATTTATCATGTTCCGATCACAGATACCGTGAACACCTCCGATGAAATTGGTATTACTGCTAACATATATGCATACAGTGGCGAATCTTTGGTCTCCGATTCTCTCCTTGTGTATTGGAAGCGATCTACAGATATTCTTTTCAATGAACTTCCCTTGAGTCATATTTTGGGGAATATTTATTCAGCAAGCATTCCTGCACAACCGAATGGAACTATCATAAATTATTATATCCATGCTGCAGACAACTCCGGTAGGAGCGAAAACAATCCCTATATCGGCGCTCCAATGGCATATTCATTTTATGTTATTAACCCGGTTTCAGTTGATGAACCGCAGCAGAATGCGATCACTGAAGCTACAAATTATCCCAATCCCTTTAGCAAGAATACGACAATTGCATTTATTTTGAAAAATACTACATCAGCACAAATCGATATTGGCATCTATAACATTAAAGGGCAGCTTATAAAAGTCTATACTATGCATCCGGATAATAATCTCATTACAGTAAATTGGGATGGTACTGATCATGCAGGAAATGAAGTTCCAAATGGTATGTATTTTTACAGAATAAATCTTGATGGTAAGACTTTTACTCAGAAAATGATGAAGGTGAGGTAGGGACTCCTTGATCTAAGAACATCGAACACCGATTTTTGATTATAGATGTATTCTACTTCTCAAATCTCAAATCGTTAATCAACATTCGATATTCAAATATTATAAATAGATCCGTGAAGTCACACAGATTGAATTTTAACAATATTATACCTCATCCTATCCTTCTCCTAAACGAGGAGAAAAAAAAAGGAATGTTAAAATTCAACTTGCTCTTTTCTTGATTTAAGAATATCAAACACCGATTTTTGATTATAGATGTATTCTACTTCCCAAATCTTAGATCGTTAATCATCATTCGATATTCCCTTTTGCCCTTTACATGATAAAGTAGAATTATATTATAGAATCGCCACCCTAAAAAATCCGTGTCATTCTCGACCCCGATCGGGAATCCAGGATGAGAATTAATTGTAAAACAATATTCGATAATTAAAAGATTAAATTTGAGAACGCCGATTGAAGATTCTTGATTTTTCATCCTCTTCCCACTTCTTAAATCATAAATCGCTAATCATCATTCGATATTCAAATTAAATTCGATTCAGTTTCTGTAAATGTTCTCTATATGTTTTCGAGAAAATATGCCGCTTGTTCTTGCCTGCAAAGAAGAATAAATAATCTGTTTCCTGTGGGTGCAATGCCCCGAGAATAGACCGTATTCCGGGATTACAAATAGGCGTTGGCGGAAGCCCACTATATAAATATGTATTATAATCTGATTGGATTTTGAGGTCTTCATAATATATTTTTTTCCGTGATACCCTATTCAATTCCAGCGCATATGCAACAGTTGGATCTGCCTGAAGAAGCATTTTATCTTTTAACCGCTTGTTATACACTCCTGCGATAAGCGGACGTTCATCATCAAAAATTGCTTCTCTCTCGACGATCGATGCCATGATAACTACTCCATATAATGAGTCAAAGGACATCGGCTCAGGATGAACATTTTCAAGCTGAAGAAAAAAATTATCAACCATCATTTGAATGATATATTTCTCATCCGCAAAATAAGGGATGTAATATGTTTCAGGAAAAAGAAAACCCTCAAGATTCTGAATCGGTAATCCTAAGCTGCCGACAAATGAGGAATCAGTACAGAGCGACATAAAAGTTGTGTAATCAGCAAGCTCCTGGCGAGCGAGCAAACTGGCTGTACGCCGAACAGTATACCCCTCAGGAACAGTAACACGATTGGTCACCACCTCCCCACTTGTTAGCTTATGAAGCACATCTAAAAAGGAATATTTCCCTGTAAAATTGAATTTGCCGTACTTGAGTTGTTTATCTGCCTGTAAGAATTTATTGATCACAACAAAAAGTGCTGCAGAATGAATGATCTCCTTTTGCTCCAGTTTTTTTGCGATCTGTACAACAGAAGAACCCTTTGGAATGTCTATGGTTTTATTAAGTATCGGATATTTAATATACATACTGGATATTGTGTAAAAAGCGAAATATAGAAATACAATTATTATTAATGCTAAAAAAGCTTTTCTCATAGAATGTTATTGTTCAATGTGATGTTCGAGATAATCCTTCAAAAGGAAAGATGCAGCGAGTTGATCAACTTTATCCCTATTTTTCTTGAGTCTTCTGTTCGCCTGGTTCAGAAGGCGAATTGCAGATTTCGTTGTATAATATTCATCCCAAAGATTGATAGGAATTGAAATGTGATTAGAAAGCATCGTTATAAATTTCTTAATTTCTTTTGATTTTTTAGAATCCGTGCCGTCTTCATTTAATGGATTCCCAACAATGAGAGCTCCCACATTTTGATCCCTGATTATCCTAACAATCTCTTTCACTACGTCGGGAGTTTTTCTTGAATCTATCGTACAAAAGGGAAAGGTTATAAGTTGCTCTGGATCAGATAGTGCTATCCCGATACGCCGTTCCCCATAATCAAAAGCCATTAATCGCTTCAATGCTATGCTACTCTTCCTTTGTAGTATCGTGATGTCTCTCGACAGAAGTATGCTTCTCTTTATGAAGTATTCGGATATCATCAATTTTAGCTTTAATCTCCTCTATCGATTGCTTTATCTCATCAACTTCTTTGAACATATCAGCAATATAGGAGTCATTAAGAAATTTCATTTTTTTGCTATACACATACCACCACAATACCTATGCCTATTCCAGGTTGCTTAATCATTTTTCAATTCTCAATGAATGCGAGAGTAATGTTACTAATCTTTTCAGGGTATTGATACATAAGACCATGCCCACCGCCTTCTATTTGGACTAACCAGGCACCAGGGATTTGTTCTACCATTATTAAGGAGTTTTTAGGTGGAGCAAGAATATCTTCCGTACCTGTAATAAGTAAAGTGGACTTATTTAGATTAACAAGTTGATTATATGTTCCATTCCAGTTTTCAATTGCTTCTGCCTGACGAGCTATATTTTGTGGAGAACTTGTCTCCTTAGAACGTGGAAAACTTTTATAAAAGTCCGGATTTGACTGTAAGAACTTAGCTGGGAAAAGAAGTTTAAAAAGTCGTTCTCTAAATTCTTCTGGTGTGCCTGTCTGATTAGTAAGAATGCTTCGGGTTTCGGAACTGGCTTCAATAGCTTCTTTTCCTCCACAATCTGAACCATAGAGAATAAGCTTATCTACTTTCTGCGGATAATTAAGAGCAACTTCTTGCGCAATACAAGATCCCATTGACCAGCCAAATATATCCGCCTCCTCAATACCCAGGGCATCCAGAAGACCAGCAGTATCATCTGCAAATAGTTCAATCGTAAACTCTTTATCAGAAGTAGTAGTTTCTCCCATTCCTCGGTTATCAAAGACAATTACTTGATGTTTTGCAGCAAGTTCTTCAATCATTTTCGGTGGCCAGATATCCATCGTACCTTCGTAACCCATTATTAAAATAATTGGTTTACCGTCGCCAAAAATATTATAAACGATTTCTATATCATCTACCTGGACCATTTTTGGCTTTTGCATTTTGTCCGAAACAGTTTCCAGAGGCGGAGTTGGTGTTACCGCAGGTGTAGCTGTTTCTTCCTCAATGCACCCTGTAAACATCGCAACTGTAACAATTGCACATACCACCACAATACCTATTACATTTTTCTTAATCATTTTCTTTTATCCTTTTCCATCAGTTCTTTTATCTTCTTATCTTCCCAGTTTTTGCCCAGTTTGCCCCGTTTGCCAAAGACACTTATCGCATGCCAAATAACTCCAATCCCCCAGAAAATGGTTACCCAGTAGAACCATAGTGCATCCGGGCTGGTAACGAGGTTAATAATGACGAGCATTATATTCACTGCGACATAAGCGATTAAATGTTCGTAAAATCCCCTTAGCTCACCCACTCTTTTTTTCGCCTTCTTATAGCTTTCTTCTTCATCCATCTTTCGTTCTGCCTATATGATAATGCTACCTATATGTAATGTTCCTGTTTTACACTATATAATATTTTCGCAATCTATGATGTCAATAATTTCGGGAACTGTAAAAAGTCAAGAATATCAAAAAAAAATAAATAAAAAATTGATTTCACTTGACAATGGAACTGTATGAACAATTTTTTAATCAAATTTTTTTGAATAAAATAATTTTAGAATAAAAAAAAGAATGAACCGGAGGTTTTCGATGAAGAAAACATTGGTGTTAGCTCTGCTGTTCACATTTGTGGCTTCACTGGCTTTTGCCAGCAGTTCACGTATCGCTTTGGACAAAGCAGAAACTAAATTTGAAATTACTGAAAATTCCTATTATAATTTAGATATTACTTTTGAATTTTCAGAAATAACTACTCTGGACGTGTCGTCCGAAAAAGGAGTTTTTACTGAACTTCGTATTCCTGACGGCTATTATATTGGAGAAATCGGTTCTCCAAAACTTCCGGCTATTAAAAAACTTATCGAGATTCCTTTGGGGGCTGAAATTTCAATAGAAGTTCTCGATTATACTATCTGCGAATATGATCTTTCAGATTATCAGATATTCAATAAGATCATGCCGGTGCAGCCCTCGCTTTCCAAAAGCACAGATCCCTCTACAGTTCCATTTGAATTCGATGAAGATGAGTATAATGTAAATGCGTATAATGAAGAGGAACTCGCAACAGTTGAAGCTCTTGGCACATTGCGGGGTCTTCGTTTAGCCCAATTGGTCGTTGCACCTGTTCGTTACAATCCTGTTGAAGAAAAGATCAAATTTTACAATAACATAAAAGTGCAGGTTACCTTTCACAATCCTGATATCGCAGAGACCGAATACATCAAAGCTGCAACCTATTCACCCTACTTTGATGTGATCACTAAGAGAATATTTAACGGCAGAGATCACGGCTATCCCAGCCATCCCGACCTTGTAACCTATCCTGTGAAATATCTCATTGTTGCAAATAGAATGTTCGAAGCTACTCTTGAAGATTTCATCGAATGGAAAACCCAAAAAGGATTTACTGTAATTGTGGCTTATACGGATACTCTCGGTTCTTCAGTAAACAATATTAAAAGTTGGATTCACGCCCAATATGCTGCAGGAACACCGACAGATCCGGCTCCAAGCTTTGTGCTGTTTGTCGGTGACACCGGACAGGTTACTTCTGAGACCGGTTCTTCCACAAACAAAGTCACAGACCTCTATTATTGCAGTGTTGATGGCGATATGTTCCCGGAAATGTATTATGGAAGATTCTCTGCCACGACAACTGCACAGCTTCAAACTCAAATAGACAGAACTATATATTATGAAAAGTATGAGTTCACCGATCCATCATTTTTGGATAATGTAACACTCATCGCCGGTGCTGATTATTCGCATAATCCCAGTCATGGTCAACCCACAGTTTTATATGGTACTGATAATTATTTCAATGCTGCTCACGGATTTGTTGATGTTCATTTATATCTGACTTCGTATGCAGGTTGTTATAATACGATTGATGATGGTATTTGTATGATAAATTATACTGCTCATGGTGGAAATACAGAATGGAGCAACCCGCCAATGAATATTTCAGATGTTAATGCTCTTACAAATGTTGGCATGTATACACTTGCAATTGGAAACTGCTGCCTTTCAGGAAACTTCGGTTATGATGAATGTTTTGGTGAAGCATGGGCACGAGCTACTCATAACACAACAGGTGAGCCGACAGGAGCGATCGGTTATATTGCTTCTGCTCCGTCATCATACTGGCATGAAGATGTGTACTGGTCAGTCGGCGCATTCCCGTTTGTAGGAAATGGTGTAACTCCCACTTATGACGAAACCTCATGGGGCGCTTATGATGCTCCATTTGTGAGCGACTACGTATGCCAGGATGCTATGAATTTTGTAGGCAATCTTGCAGTTACGGAAGCTGCGAATCTTGGTTATCCCCAGCATACAACACCTCTCTGGTATTGGCAGGCATACAACCTTCTTGGCGATCCCTCTGTTGTAGTATATATGACTCAGGGTTTAACAAACTCTGTAAGCTTTCCTGGTCTGCTACCAATTGGAGCAACAAGCTTCACGGTGCAGGCAGATGAGGGTTCTTATGTTGCAATTTCAATGAACGGAGTGCTTCACGGCACTGCGCTTGCCGATGCTTTCGGTACTGCGGTTGTTACTCTTGATCCTCCTTTTACTACTGCCGGAACTGCTGACATCGTTGTCACAAAACCCCAATACCAGCCGGTTCTTACCTCTGTTATTGTCGCGACTCCTGCCGTAGTTAATATTACACCCAGCTCCATACCAATTAATACATTAACTGATGTTACCATTGACGTATTTGAAGAAGATGGCACAACTCCTATTCCTGATGTGAATATTCTCATTACCGGACCCGGCGTGTACGGAACAACTTCAGGTATGACAAATGCTTCCGGAAGTTGTACCCTTAATTTTGGTGGCGAATACGGCGGACCTGAGATATTTAATGTGATCGGATGGAGAACAGGTGACGGATATAATCTTGTCGAAGAACCCTTTGCCATCACAGGCGGTATTGATTTCACCAATCCTGAAATATGGATTACTACAGATTTCGGACTTCAGGACACCTTCGGATTGAATTTGCCTGGCACAGTGCACTTTTCTCAAGATGAACCCGGTTGCACATATGGACTTTATATTGTTGCTGAGGACACAATGATATATTCTTCAGAAGATCAGATAACCTATACCCCGACCTGCATCACCAACGTGCTTGCTGACATCATGAAATCCGGACACAATATGTATCAGGAAACCTTTACCACCATTGAAGTGTTCGGCACAGTCTCTGGTATAGTTACAGATTCTGACAATGGTGTTCCAATAACCAGTGCTGAAGTGCGATTCTATGAGCAAGGCGGCGATCCTACAGAACCACCTCTCTTCAGCGATGAAACGGATGCATCCGGTTATTATGAAATTACCACTGAATATCCTGTCGATCATTATGACATATATATTGATAAATGGGGATTCGATCCCTATCAGGAATTAGGATTCTTCCTTAATTATGGTGCAAACACTCATAACATTGCTATGGATCCGGGGGAAACCAGCATGGTTTCTGGACAACTTATCGATGACTTCCTCGTACTTAATTTCGGCACACTTTCCTATTATCGTAGTGATAATGGTGAAGAATATGCAACTATTGAAGTTACTGACGGAAATTACGAAGTCATCCTTCCAAATTTCACCTATGACATATATGTTGCTTCACCCGAACATGTTCCCTATTCCGGAACCTTAATTGTTGAAGGTGATATGGGAATAAACTATCATCTTGGATATGCTGCGATTTTTGCAGATTTCGAGCATAATGATGGAGATTTTGTTAGTAATGATGTAAACGGCTGGCAGTGGGGCATTCCTTCCGGCGGTGAGATATATGCACACTCCGGCACACATTGCTGGGCTACTGTGATCGATGGGTATTATGGCGTTGATTACGCTGACTGGACCCTTGATTCTCCAACATTTTCTATAAACGGTGCCGGTATGTTAACATTCTGGCATTTCTATGACTTCGAAGGATCCTCTACATACTATGATGGCGGCAATGTATCTATCTCGACAAATGGAGGAGTAAGCTTTGAGGTCATTACTCCAGTTGGAGGATATACTGGACCTATCTCCGGACTTGATGGCGAACAGGGCTTTGGCAACAATATTGATGAATGGGAACAGGTCGAGTTTGATATCAGCGGCTATACCGGCGATAATGCGATCCTTCGTTGGCATTTTGGAACCGATGTATCACAACATGATTACTGGGGCTGGTATATCGATGATGTGCTCTACGGAGATCCTACCACAAGTTATCCCATTCCAATTTATGATAATGACCCCGATCATCAGATCATTACTATAAAGCTTCAGCAGAACTTCCCGAATCCTGTTCTCAACTCCACGACCATCTCCTTTATGCTGCCTATGAATGTATCCAAAGCTGAATTAAAAATATACAACATAAAAGGTCAACTGGTGCAAACCTTCATTCCTGATGTATCCACTGGTCCTCTTCACGAGTTTCAATGGGACGGCAAAGACATGACTGAAAAGCCGGTTGCTAATGGAATATATTTCTATAGATTAACGACCGATAATAAAGAAATAATTAGAAAAATGATATTGTTGCGTTAGGGAGGACATATAATGAAAAAAATTGTCATTCTTATTAGTATGTTGCTTCTTGCATCAGCTCTTTTTGCAGGGCAGCAAACGTGGATCCCGCTCAACGGGGATGCTGAAAAAGCCGTTGAAGTGGAAGTGCTCACATCCAATGATAATCTCATTGAGATCGAGTATGCGGTCAATGGCTTTTATAAAGAAGAGGTCATAATTGACGGCAAAGCATACTCAAAGATCATTCTTCTTCATGAAGGATTTTTTCTTGATCGAGGATATCCTGAACTTCCTCATATAAACAGAAGTGTTCTTATACCTCCCCGTTCACACATGGAAGTTACTGTTGTCAGTTCCGATTATGTAGAATTCGAAAACATCTATGTTGTTCCCTCAAAAGGAAATCTCACGCGTGATATCAATCCTGAAGATGTACCCTACACATTTGATGCAATCTATAATATTGACGCATGGTATCCGCAGGATATCGTTTTTGCTCGCGATCCTTACATCTTGCGTGATGCGCGCGGAATGGTCATTCAAGTACAGCCCTTCCAATATAATCCTGTACAGCACAAACTACGCGTGTACACGAATATAAGTGTGCAGGTGACCGAGAATGGCTTTAGTGACGTAAACACCAAGGATGAAGGACTCTTTGAAAAAGAATCAGTTTCTGCATCTTTCCTCGAAGTTTACAAGACCCAATTCATAAATTTTGAACAAGCTGCACAGAACAATCGCCACACTCCCACTCCTGCAGTCGGTAAAATGCTCATCATTACTTATGATGATTTTGCAGATGAAATGCAACCGCTGTATGAATGGAAGAACAAAAAGGGTATTCCCACCGAGATGGTGAATGTCAGCACAATTGGAAATGATTATACTTCCATAAAGAATTACATCCAAAATCTCTATAACACCGACCAGTTGACCTTCATTCTCCTTGTCGGAGATGCTGCACAAGTTCAGCCGTATGGCACAAACAAAGATCCTCTTTATGCCTGCCTGGAAGGCGGAGATTATTATCCCGATGCTTTTATCGGACGATTCTCAGCAGAAACCGGTGCACATGTGGAAACTCAGGTTGACAGAGTGCTCTATTATGAAGCCGATCCCTTCATCACCGGTGACTGGATGCATAAAGGTACTGGTGTAGCTTCTTCTCAAGGTTCTGGTACAGGATATAATGGTTGGGCAGATTATGTAATGATGGATATAATCCGCGACTCTTTGCTTGCCTGGAACTACACGGAAGTCGATCAGATCTATGATCCTTCTTGCTCAGCTTCTGATGTTACAAACGCACTCAATGCAGGACGCGGAATAGTAAATTACTGTGGTCACGGATCTACAACCTCCTGGATTACAACGGGTTTCTCTAATACTCATATTAACCAGCTAACCAATGATAATATGTTGCCCTTTATCATCTGTGTTGCCTGTTATAACGGTAACTTTACTGGCACAACATGTTTTGCAGAAGCATGGTTACGAGCCACAAACAATACAAATAGTACACCAACCGGCGCTATCGGCGTGTACGCATCGGTTATCAGCCAGAGCTGGACACCTCCTATGATCGCCGAATATCACGCAAATATGTTCCTTTTGCATGAGCAAGTAACCACTCTTGGTAACTACTATTTCAGCGGTGCCATGCAGATGATGGACGAAAACACAGGCGGACAAAATGAATTTCAGTACTGGACAGTATTCGGAGATCCCTCCTTGAAACTCCGAACTAATGCGCTTACATCAATGACAGTTAATCATAATCCGATAATTCCACTTGGCTCAACTACCTATGATGTCGAAGTTGTCGGCGTTGAGAATGCTCTTATTGGCTTATATATGGACGGAATTCTGTACGGCTACGGCTACACGGATGAAACAGGTCACGTGACCGTGAACCTCGATGTTCCGCTTGTAAATCCGGGACAGATGTTACTTACCGTGACTTCTTACAATACAATTCCTTACAGCACTCTTATTGATGCAGTCGTACCTGTTCAGGTCAACATCAGCCCTGACAGTATAAATGTGAATCAGGCAACCGATGTGACCGTAACGGTTATGGACAGCACTGGCACCAATCCTGAAGTCGGCGTGAACGTCTGGGCAGAAGGGCTCGATTATACTTCATCTGTTGAAGTTACAGACACGAACGGAGAAGCAATTCTTTCAATCAATTATCAATTTGGTCCCACACTTCAAATCTGCGGACAGCGTCCTGATGAAGATTACCTTCTCTTTAATGAAGCTATCGTAGTCAATGCTCTGAGCTTAACAGATCCTAACATCGATGTTACGACAATATTTGGTTTGTATGATACACTCGCTATGAATATGGAAGCTTCTATCAATCAATATTGTACTAATGATGAAACAACTCTTTGGGCAAAACTGAACAACGACGATTATACCAGCACAAGCAATAACTCCCTGCTTATGACACCGGATGAGCTCGGTAAGGTTCATACGATCATTTCAAAATCCGGTTATG
>JAUWPE010000158.1 GCA_030611765.1 Candidatus Cloacimonadota bacterium
ATCGGACATATAGGAAAAACAAACTGTATTTCCGTCTGGTGAAATTGCGGGTGTTTGCATAAAATGCGGTTCGAGCGCAAAGAGCGAAGTGCTCATCAATATGATAGCGAACAGTATTGCGATTTTTTTCATGGTATCTCCCCTGATATTTTTTTAACTACATTTCGACCAGCCGCAGATCGGGCATGTTTTACATCCTTCTTTGAATTCGAGAGTTGCGCCACATTCAGGACACATCGAGCCAACCGGAGAGGTTTCATCAAAAGATGGACTTTCAGAAATAACCTTTAACTGGTCTTTTCCGGCAGCTTCTCTCGTCTTCTTTAAACCATTCCCGTCTTGCTCAAGAAATTCCATAAGCGCATTTGCAATCGCATCAGCACAGGAATGTATCTTTTTACCTTTTGACCACATCGGTGCGGGGCATCTGATCAGCCGAAGCTGTTTTACGATGGATTCCACTTTTACATTAGAGCGAAGCGCCAGCGAGATCAGACGGGCAATTGCTTCAAGTTGTGCAGAAGCGCAGCCACCTACTTTTCCCATTTGGGTAAAAACCTCGAAAGGTCCAGTTTCATCAATATTAATAGTCACATAAAGATGACCGCAGCCGGTATTTACTTTTTTGGTTACACCAATTGTAGTTTCAGGACGATGACGTGGTTCAATTCTTGTTTTGTCATGCTCGCGCATCTTTTTGCCGACATTGAGCACCTGCTCGTCACGGCTGCCATCGCGATAGACCGTCACACCTTTACATCCAAGCTGATAGGCAAGTATGTAGGATGTATAAATATCCTCTTTTGTTGCATGGTTCGGAAAATTGATAGTCTTAGAAACCGCATTATCGATATATTCCTGAAATGCTGCCTGCATTCGGATGTGCCATTCAGGTGTAATATCATGCGCAGTAACAAAGATGCGTTTCACATCATCCGGAATTTCATCGATCTCCTGAATAGAACCCTTTTCCGAGATCTTCTCCATTAATTCTTTGGAATAAAATTTCCTCTCTTTTGCAACTTGTTCAAAATATTTATTCACATAGAGCAGCTTCTCACCATCCATGACATTCTTTATATATACTAATGAAAAAATCGGCTCGACCCCGCTTGAGGTATCTGCGATCATGCTGATGGTTCCTGTGGGAGCGATAGTCGTTGTAGTAGCATTACGAATTCCCTTTTCTTTGATCTCAGCAATAAGCCCATCCCAATTCAGCTTATAACCTTCTCGGAAAAATGTACCTTTTTTGTATATGCTCTCGTTAAAATTCGGAAATGAACCTTTTTCCACAGCGAGCTGCATAGAGCGTTCTTTTGAGTAATAATCTATGAACTCCATCAGTTCTCGACCAACATCAACAGCTTCGTCCGAGCAATAGGGAATGCCAAGCCTAAGGAGCATATCCGACCAGCCCATAATGCCCAATCCGATCTTTCGGTTCTTCTTGACCTGTTTCTCGATTTCCGGTAAGGGAAATGCCGAACGGTCAACGACATCATCCAGAAAATCTGTGGCAGTATATACTGTTTCTTTAAGAAGATCCCAGTTTATTGCGCCGTCTTTAAGCATCATTGCAAGGTTGATAGAGCCAAGATTACATGCCTCGTTTGCAAGCAATGGTTGCTCCCCGCAAGGATTTGTTGCTTCGATCTTACCATCCTTGGGTGTGGGATTGTATCTATCGAGTCTATCAATGAAAACAATTCCCGGCTCGCCATTTTTATGAGCCATTTCAACAATAAGTTCGAACACATCCTGCGCTTTATAACGCTTTTTGACTTTCCCTGAATGAGGTGCAATGAGTTCGTACTCCTCATTATTTTTTACTGCATCCATGAATGCTTCTGTTAGCCCGACACTGAGATTAAAATTGTTAAGTTCCGTATTCTTCTCTTTTGCCTTGATAAAATCTATGATATCAGGATGGTCAACATTGAGGATCGCCATGTTTGCGCCGCGGCGTGTATTATGAGTAACAAATCCATTTGCTATGTAAGTATGATTATCTTCAACTGATATGTCGAGGGTTAATTTTTCTCCTCCGTCTTCGACAGAGACTACTTCATCATAATAATCAAGAAAATCAATTTGTGGTGCATTTTTATTAAATTCTTCATACTTTTCTGAATAATAAAGATATGAGGATGCGGAAAAAATTCTTTCGCCACGTAAATAGCGAAGTAAAGATTTTCGTAATTCAGGAAAATTTGATGTGTAATTTTTACCTTCCCCTCTATTTCGTTCATCGGTTTGTGGTAATGTAATTTTATAAAGAACAGAACTGATTATTTCCTTGTAATTAAATAGCGGGAAACTTTTCTCTCTTGCTAAATCAATTTTTTCTAAAGTTAAATCTGAAAATCGGGATTTTTCATTAAAACCTATAATTTCCAAATAGCGTTTCAGTCCAATATAGGAATAGACAGTGACAACAAATAAAGGAGAATCTCCAAATCTATCGGGTGAACTTTCTATTATGCGTTTTTTACAAGGGATCCCCAGCCCTCGTAGAAGCACTGCGACCTCATTGGCTAATTTTTTTGAAGTGGTTGATAGGGAAGGATAATTGTGTGTAATTGTTCCATCTGCTTCAAAAAGTCCTTTTAGAAATGAACCAATAATTTCTTTTTTGGCTTGTAGTAATTTTTTTGGGATTGAACATACTCTGCTATCGGTTTTGTTAAATCCGTTATTTATCAAAAATGTTTTTAATTTTTTATTGTTGACCACAAACGTGATCGAGTTGTCATTTTTCTTTTTGTATTGAGTTAAGGAAACATCAAAGAGTTCTCTTGTAAGTTGTTCAATATAATCAACAAGGTATGAATCTTTGTTAATGGAAATTCCAATACGATAATCCGATTCATTATTTGCAACAAAGCCGTCGCCACAAAGCAAACCTAACCAAAAGGCAAAATCAAGCGTGAGATTTTTCGGCAATTTGCACTCATTCTGATTTGGGTGGGTTAGTTCAATATCCGTAAACAAATCTGCATTATGTCCTATATGTTGTCCTAATTTAACATATAATTTATCACCCTGTCCGAGATCACATATTTTTTTCCACACCAAACCTTTCTCAGCAAAAACTTTCAATTTGTGCTCTGGAGTTCCACACAACTCGAAACCATTTTCAGTTATTATTTTGATAGTTTTGACTATACCATTATTGTAAGATTGCTTGGAAATTTTTAGCCCTTCATGGGTTGGAATTTTTAGATTGTGATCTTTCCAGCCAATTTGTTTAGTATCACAAATATCACTTAAATATTTTGTTCCTTCATCAGTATAAATCAAAGTGTCCTGAACAAGGCAACCTCCCTGTTTTACTGCATCGGTTGCCGAATTGAACACTTTCATGAAAGTTATCGGACCGCTGGAGACCCCGCTGGTCGATCCTACACGGGCATTATGTTCACGAAGTTTAGAAAATGAAAAACCTGTTCCTCCACCGCTTTTATGAATGAGCGCCGCATTCTTGACCGCATCGAAAATGCTGTGCATGCTGTCTTTTATAGGAAGCACGAAACAAGCGGAAAGCTGCTGCAAATCATTCCCGGCATTCATGAGAGTGGGCGAATTCGGAAGAAAATAGCAGTTATCCATAAGCTTGAAATAACGCTTTGCTTTCTCCTGATCTCCGCCTGCAATGTTATCGCTCACGCGCGAAAGCATCGCCTTCTCATCCTCAATAATATCACCCATCTGGTCTTTTTTGAAATATCTTCTTTTCAGCACTGCTCGAGCATTATCAGAAAGCTCCATTGAAATCCTCCGTGATTTGATTCAGCATCCTTTGGCAGTTAATCTTCATGATTGTGTAATTTGAGAAGCCCGATTTTTTTACGTCAATTGCTTTAAATATTTTTTTAATATTCTGTTCCCTCGCGAGCAGAAATATCATTCGCGAAATAGTGTTTTATCTCTTTCATCTCGGTAATTAGATCTGCGATCTCGACAAATTCTTCAGGTGCGTATCTGCCTGTTATAACGAGCTCAAGCTCATCTTTGTTCTCTTTTATAAATGGCAGAACTTCCTCAAGTGAAACAAGATCAAAGTCCAATGCAACATTCAATTCGTCCAGAATGACCAGATCGTATTTTTTACTGAGGATAACTTCTTTTGCTTTTTCAAAACCTTTAACAGCTTCATTGATGTCGATCTGCTTGGGTTGTTTCTTGTCCACAAAATCAGGAGTGCCGAACTGGATGATATCAATATTAG
>JAUWPE010000177.1 GCA_030611765.1 Candidatus Cloacimonadota bacterium
ATAATATCAACATATTCCTTTGGCCCGACCCCCATTCTTTGTCAGCCACCAAACATCTCTTCGGCTAATTCTCCCGCATCGCATCCATCGATAACAAGATCACCTTTTTCAGAAATTTTTGCAAGCAGTTCAGAATAACCATCTTCATATTTTTCATCTTTTATAATTACTTTTTATTTTATCTCGTCGAAGCCAGGCCTCACAAAACCCCTTGCACCAGGGAATCGGTTTTCAACATTTTTTTGTGTGTTCTCAAGAAGCATTATTAAGGTTATAATTTGTTTCTTTTGCTCAGAAAAAAAAGACAACAATATATTCCATGCTGATATTGAACGATCTATTCCGATCAATGCAACTTTAGCTGATCCGTCGGAATCTTTTGGAAAATCATCCTCTTCCAATTCTTCTTCTGAGGCACTTTCACACGCTCTTTTTAATTTTACATGAATTTGGTATTGATACCAATGAATAATTTCGGTTGAATCTGATATACTTTCTACCTCTTTGGCGGGATTATTATGAGTGGGAATTAGACGAATTTCGTTCATCTCATATTCCTTTTCATAAAATAGATTCTCATTAGATTCGAACCAATCGTTTACCAATTTTGCATAATTCATTGACATATGAGACAAAATATCTACTATAGAATTCTTTTCTCTGATGTCATCATTGCCACATATTTGCTCAGCATTGATTGCATCAATATCAATACCCTCTTTCTTTGCCATTTCCTTTAACATGACTAATGTGTTTTGAAACATTTCAGATAATTTTTGCCAAAATTTCTCATTTTGCAAGTCAATTTCTTGAAGATCACCAAATTGCTCTTTTACAATAGTGCAATTCAAACATCTTGAAGAGAATTGGCAACGCTCACACCATCTATCACAATAATTATAGATGCCGGAAATATATTTTGGATCTTTTGCGCAATTTAGTATTTCTTTATTATCCATAATTATAGGGCCTACTTATTTGCTCTTCTCTATTTTCTTTTCCAGCCGCTTTAGTTCTGCCAGATCTTCTATGTCAGCTTGTTTGGCTTCATAGGTTTTGCGTTTTTTATCGAACAACTGGTATATTTCTCTAACCTTCTCTTCCATTGCCGCATTGCTGATTTTCCCTTTTCCTGTCAGCAGAGGTTTTTCATTAAATGCTAAAATTTTATCCACATTTTCGTGCCAGAACTTCATTGTTATATCGATTCGATTTTTAGCTCTCAATTCAGCCGTTTCCAAAAATATAACAACTAAACGGTTCAAAGTGTCAATTTCATCTTCATTCAGATAATTTTTGGCAATAAGGATATCCTGTTTTCTAACAATACTGCCTTTCCACGATGTAAGAGCCATATTGGGTTTATCAGCATCGGCCCGTTTCAATATTATTTCCGCTGCAGTTTACTCAGTTACGGCAAAAAGTAACTTGTTTTGGGTTTCAGCAAAAAACATCTGTGCAGCTTTGTCGGTTTTGTCATAGTCGCTGCTTAAAGCAAACAAGTCCCGCACTTTTTGATAAAAGCGTTTTTCAGATGCCCGGATTTCCCGGATACGCTCTAACAACTCATCAAAATAATCGGGCCTGCCGTCCGGGTTTTTCAGGCGTTCGTCATCCATGACAAAACCCTTAATCATATATTCTTTCAGGTTTCGGTTCGCCCAAATTCGAAATTGGGTTCCTCTTTTGCTCCGCACCCTGAACCCGACGGCTAAAATCACCTCTAATGAGTAAAAGGTCACACTGTACTCTTTACCATCGGAGGCAGTTGTAAAGAAATTCTTTACAACTGAAATTTTCTCTAACTCACCATCTTGCAGTATGTTAGAGATATGTTGGCCAATATTTTGCTTTGAGGTGTCAAAAAGTTCCGCCAGCTGGTTCTGGTTCATCCATACCATTCCATCTTTGGCATATAAGGATACAGAAGCTTTTCCATCTGCCGTGTTATAGATAATAATATTTTGTTTGTCATTATCCATTATCAATCCTCCAGCACAGTTTTTTACAGTTCCAAAAGATTCTCTTCCAGCGCCAACATATTGTCCCTGTTCTTCGGCAGTGAGCGCAGGGGCATGAATTCATAAAAATATTTTGTGTGGTTGATTTCACAGCCTGTTACTGAACCTTGCCTTGGCACTGCTCGCTTTTTTGGTTGTTAAGTATCCAGATATAGGTAGATATGAAATGAGAATTCCCGAGCCCCAGATATTATAACCTTCGTTGCTAATATGATAGGAAACTTATAATTTTAGGGGGGTCCCGCACAACATTCTTTATTCTGAGTTATTTTTTATTACTTTCTTCATTATCAGATCATATTGCAATTCATTTCCCATTTTGAATGAATGCCGTCCTATTTCGTGAAATCCCATTTTAGTATAAAATGATATTGCATCTACATTCTTTTCCCATACGCCTAACCATACATAATTTTTCTTCATCTCTACTGCTAACTTAAGTGCATAATTAATTAACTTCTTACCTATCCCTTTTTCTTTATATGCCTTCCTGATATATATTCGTTCCACTTCCATTGATTCTGGATCGTTGATATCCGACTGAGCCGGTACATAATTTACTTTTAGATATCCAGCCAAGTCATTATCTGCATATAAGAAGTAAAACTTACAGTATCTATTATTTAATTCTGCTGCAAGTTTCTCCTTATTGAATGCTTCTTTAAAATATTTGTCCATTGTTTCCTGATTATTCATCGACCTAAAAGTCTCGTTGAAGGTTTCGTATCCTATTCTTTGCAACATATCCAATTCGGTTATCAAGCAAGGTCTTATGCTGATGTTCATTCGCTTTCCTTTGCCATGACACGTTCAATGATAGACACGATTTCATCCACATCATCAGGAAAAACTTCGGAAACCCATACCTTCTGAGGGTAAATCATCAAATTGGAGCCCTTGGCGCAAAGCCCCCATACATCCTGAAGTGGAAATCCTGACCTTTCCTTTCCAGCCTTTCTCGTTAACTGCGTCCTTCAATTTAGATTTAATAAGCTGGCTGTTATTGTCTGCACATGATTTTCTTTCTCCGCCACGATCATTGGTACAAACAAAACCATGAGAGACGTAGGGTGATTCGTTTTGTTTTGGCATTATAAAATATCTCCTTTATATTTATGGCTTTTCTCCAAATTAGTTGGAGAAGAGGATTCAAG
Source organism: Candidatus Cloacimonadota bacterium (assembly GCA_030611765.1). Taxonomy (GTDB): domain Bacteria; phylum Cloacimonadota; class Cloacimonadia; order JGIOTU-2; family JGIOTU-2; genus Celaenobacter. The sequence goes on from JAUWPE010000177.1 coordinate 3,176, forward strand.
GATTCGAGGGGTCAAGGGTGCAAGTGAATGTAAACGGCTTGA
>JAUWPE010000111.1 GCA_030611765.1 Candidatus Cloacimonadota bacterium
AAAAATATAAAGTGAAAAGTGCAAAGTGAAGAAAATGCAACCACGAAATACACCCCGATACAGTCGTCCCTCCTTACAGGGCAGGCGAAAAACACGAAAACGGAAATGAAGAAAATGGAAAATATAAAGTGAAAAGTGAAAAATATAAAATTTGTCAGGAGCAAATAAATGAACGAAAAAATAGTAAAGTATGAGCGTAAGATCGTGAAGAAATACGTGAAGCAACTTTTATCGAACATGGGATTTTTCGACAGGATCAGATTTGTCTTTTCCGGCAATTATTACAAGCCCATGCTGCGAACCGATCATAAACTGAAGGAGAAGAAATAATGGCAGAAAAGAATAACTTTAATAATAAGAGATTATTTTTCAGAAATTCTATGAAGAATATATGGGATAAGACAAAGAACGTATTTAAGAAGAAAAATAATGGAGGTACAGATTATGAATCCGAAGGGTCCCATTCCCGCAACACGAAGAGACAGCAACGTCCTAAAAATGAAATCGCACGTCATTTCATGGCAAAACAAACCCGCAGGAATGCGAACCGCAGGCGTAATGGAAAGCGCAAGATCAGCCAGAGGACGAAATAAGGAGTAGCAATGAAAGTAACTAAACTAACAAGAAATATGTGTAAGAAATTGAAGGTTGGGAATATTCTTTTAATACAATTTAGTGATCCTTTTGTAGAGTGTAGTCCTAACAGAGCAAAAATAATGTGTATTGCTATAGAAGAAATAAAGAGAGATGATAATGGAATAATTCTTGGAAAAAAAGATAACATATTCATTAACTTCGATATGTATTTTGGGGGTTTAAGTGCTGCGGAAAGCGTTATGTTGGTGAGGTAAACAATATGCCCGATAAACTTCGAGCAGGTTGGACTAGAGAATACGAAGAAGGCATGGAAAGGATATCTATGAATAAAAAGAGAATTCGCATTGTGATCATTAGCGGACCGAGCAGCAAACCAAATCCTGTGCTCCAAAAATACGAAGTGCAGTACGCAGAAGTGCCGATCGGTGAGATCCATAATGAGAAGAAGCACGAAACAAAATTCAAATTTTTCAAGAATAAATCGGATGCAAATAAGTGGGTGGAAGATCCCATGCAAATAGAAAATATAAGGTGAAAAATAGAAAATGAAAAAGGAATACTATTTCAAGAAGTGCGGGTTCATCTGGCACAGGACGGACATGAGCAATAATACGCATTTGGAAAATCTGCGGTATGTGCTATGGCTTATCGATCAGCAGCCAATGAAGAGGAGCAGAGGACAATTCTGCACGAACCCCGAGAAGATCGAGAAAATGCTGACCGGTATGTTCCAGATCATACCGAGAAAGAAAAATTTCAATAAAATACTCACGAAACTATACGGGCATTTGTCAAGAAAGGTTCGTGACCAAAAATTTTTACAGCTTCGGCTTTCCATGACATACAAAACAGAGAGCACTCCTACTGCGCTGGAAATAAATAACAAACTTACGAATAGAAAACATAAGCAGAAAAAACAAGCACAAATATTCCACCGGCAGGAGTCTCTCTCCCAGAAAACATTATTTGGAGATGCGATATGAAGAAAGGCAACCACGAAAGACACGAAAAAGAAAGAGAAGATCCCACGCAAAGTACGCAAAGAAGCGCAGAGAGCGCAGAGGAGATAAGATGAATAACTATATTTGGAAATACAAATGTTCATGGGACTTTCAAGATATTGAAATGCCCGCTGGTGCAGAGATTTTAACGGCACAAATACAAAATAACGAAATTTATCTTTGGGCATTATTCTCACCAAGTAATGCAGTTCAAAACAGAAGATTTAGAGCTATTGGAACTGGACAGGAAATCACAGAACCGCTTGTGATAAAGGACAACTATATAGCAACAGTTCAAGACGATTACGGATATGTTTGGCATATCTTTGAGGTAACGGAATAGGATAAAATGAAGAAAAATTATCAGAAAGGGAACTATGGATGCCATAACAATACCTGAATTTATTACGATGAAAGATGATGCACAAAAGCAGATTGAAGCAATCATTGTCGAGCTTTATGAGAATTCCGGCTTCATGGTGCAATCTCTTGAGATACAGGCAAAGATCGGGGTGAAGAATATCTTTATCCACTCCGAAATGAACGGGAAATTCTTTCCGAGAAAATGCAACCACGAAAAGCACGAAAGAAGAAAACATTAAAATTAAGAATAAGAAAATTCTCAGCGGGCTTTGTGTGGGATCTTTAAATCAGAGGAGATAAAGACGAATGGCTGAAAAACCAAGTTCTGCACAGATGATATTGAAATGGGCGCAGACAATGGTTGATCTGGAAGAGAAGATCAACCAGGTCGAGGGCAAGGTGCAAGAAATGGAGAGGGTTCGGAATAGTGCAAAAGAGGATATCGATTCCTTTCCTGAACCCAGCTTCACGCCGGAACCGCAAAATACCCGATCCATGCTGAACCAATACATCCGAACTTACTCACGTACACACTGCCTGCATTTTGCATTTGTATGGCATAAATTGTACGAAGCGATCCTGTACCGCAAAGGCATCAGCGTACACCGCAGAGCAGATCATAAGAAAGTTTCCTATGTGCAGATATTGCAGGATCTCGGGATGATGGAATATGCGTATAACCTGGCACGGGAGATATTTCCATTGTAAATGAAAAATGAAAAATGCAAAATGGAAAATTAAAATTAAACATACCCCTCGTTCCCAAGCCCCTGCTTGGGAATGTCATAAGTGGGTGAGAGGAATAGGATGAAAAGTCGATTTAATTATTCGCACTGTTATGATAAATTTGAATGTGTGCAATTTACTACGATCAGGGGTAAGGATTCTATCCGGCATTATAAGATCGGGCAGGTAGTTGAGAATTTTGTTAAAGGGATACCGATTGGGCAGTCAAAAATTTATAAAATAGAGCAACTGGAAATCATCAATATCGGGACAAATACGCTCATCGCAGATGGTCAATGTAGTGACGATGGCATTTTCATCAAAACAACACGTGATTTCGTTGAACTTCTCAATTCGTTCAGGAGATTTCATAAGATCAAGAGTTCACATGAAGTTGTTACAATTTTTTATATGAGATGGTTCATCAAGGAGCAAAAGAAATGAAACTTATAGATAGATTACTCGAGATGATGAACAGCAAAAAGAAGATCGGCTGCGGGGATTTGGTCGAAATTTATAGAAAAACGTTTTGTGTGGATAGATTCACCACAGAGAACACAGAGCACACAGAGAAACAACAAACCGCTTTTAGCGGGAAGGAGCACAGATGATTATTGGAATCGTACAATCAGTATTTATCATTGCAATAATTTGGATAGTAATCGGCAAATTTACCACAAACCGTCGGGACCATTGGGTATTTCGGGAGGACAGTAAATTACTGCATAAGAAGATCGATAGAATACGTCAAGAAAAGGTTGCAGCGAATACCGCCAGCCTCTCTGATCTTTGGTGTATTGTTCGTTCGTTTTGCCCTCACGAAAAGGTGAATATTGATATGTCGAAACTTCATTATGTGCAGAGCAAGGGATTTTATCTCGGCACATGCAAACTTTGCGGAGCAGGCGTGTATGTCGAAACAGCAGAAGAATATCTCATAAAAGCGGAGGGTATCTTTATCGAAGGTATTCCTGCTCTGAAAGAGAGAATTGAAAGATTGCAAAAGAAAAACGGAAAAGGGGAGAAGGAGGGGGAAAAATAATGACATCTGAAGAGATAATGCTTGCACTTACCCGAAGCAAGTTTCCTATCATACAAAACATTGTCGTGCCGAATTTATGGTGGGGTTTTAATCTAAATCATGAATGCGATTTGCTGGTAGTTTCTAAGTCAGGATATGCAACTGAAATAGAAATAAAAGTATCAGTTTCAGACGTTAAAAAGGATTTGAATAAAATTCATAACCATAAAGACGTGAAAATAAAATATCTGTGGTTTGCAATACCTGAAAAGATATACGAAAAGTCTGTTCAATATATTCCGGAACGAGCAGGGATACTTTGTGTGTATAGAATGGACGATGAGTTTATAGGAGTGAAGGAAAAAAGGGAACCTGAAAAATCAAAGAATTTCAGAAAAATAACCGAAGCAGAAATTAAAAACTTACAGCGATTAATGGCAATGAGATATTGGTCATTACTCAAAAAATATGTAAAACTGAAAGGAAAATAATGCCTGACTCAATCAAAATCCCACCACACGACCTGAACGCCGAGGGTGCGGTGCTGTCCGCAATGCTTTTGGAAGAATGGGCGACCGCACGGGGGCTGGAACTCCTGCGGGATGACTATTTCTATAAAGCTGCTCACAAATACATGTTCCGTGCTATGCACGACCTCTTCAACAAAAATATCGAGATCGACCTGATCACGATCATCAACGAACTGAAAAGCAAGGATATTTTCGAGAAGTGCGGAGGCGTTGCATATCTGACGGAAATTCAAGATGTTGTGAGCTCGAGTGCAAACATAGAAACCCACGCACAGCTTGTTATCGAGAAAGCGGTGCTCAGGCGTCTCATTACCACAGCAACAACGATCCTCAGTGAATGCCAGTCCACAGAAAAGGGCAGCAAGGAAATTATCGAGATCGCAGAAAAACACATATTCGATGTGTCGGATGGACTTGATTCGCAGGGATTCCGCAGTATTGTACAGACACTTCCGGAAACGCTCCGGCGTATGGATGAGGTTGCAAAACGTAAAAATATGGTGATCGGTGTGCCGAGTGGATTTACCGAGCTGGACCGCATGACTGGCGGGTTTATAAAGAATTGCCTGTACGTGGTCGCTGCGCGTCCCTCAATGGGGAAAACTGCACTTGCACTGAATTTCGCCTATAATGCAGCAATGCGTGAAGGCAGTCATATCGGGCTGATCTCACTTGAGACAGATAAGAACATGATCAACTTGCGGATGCTGGCAATCGGTTCGAGTGTGTCGATGTTCAAAATGATGACCGGCTACAATTTTTCACAGGCGGATTCACTTATTATTTCCAAAACAGCAGAAAAGCTCGAAGATATTAATTTTTATACTGATGATAACAGCAACACGACCATGACGGATGTGCGCTCACGTGCCCGCCGTCTGAAGTATGAGCACGGGATCGATATGCTCATCATAGATTATATGCAGCTTTTGATCCCATCGGTTCGCAGTAGTAGTAGGAGGCAGGAGATTGACGAGATATCACGTTCTTTGAAAGCACTTTGCAAGGAGCTGAGAATTCCGGTCATTGCGATCTCGCAGCTTTCCAGAGGACCGGAACTAAGGCAGGATAAGCATCCCATGCTTGCGGATCTTCGTGAGAGCGGTGCAATCGAGCAGGATGCAGATGTGGTGATGTTGCTCTATCGTGACGATTATTATAATAAAGACGATTCCGAAAAGCCGGGTATTGCAGAGGTGGATGTTGCAAAGAATAAGAATGGAGCAACCGGCAAGATCGAGATGAGATTTATAAAGGAGTGCATGAGGTTTGAGAGGATATGAGAATGAAAATTGAAAATATAAAATTAAAAATTAAAAATTCTTTGCGGTCTCTGCGAGTTCCTTTGCGAGCTTTGCGTGAAACCTTGCGTGAAAAAAAATTAGGAGGCACTATGCCACAAAAAAAAATAACCCCGCTCTGTCAGGGAAATAAGTATTGGATGAATGAGGTGGTAGGAATACTGCCTATTGATGCGACCGAGAAATATAAACAGGAAAATACCATTGCAAAGATAGGATGCGTACTTACTTCTTATTGTATGCTGCTGGAATATCTTACAGGGATAAAATGGTTTCCTCATCAACTTAATTATTTACTAAAGAAGCGTGGGGGATTTGCCCACAACTTGGTGGTGCATTCTGCTTTATCCTATCTTTTCCCTGAGTTCATTTTTGGAGGATTGTTTTTATGTACGGACGTTCCTGCACCTGTATCGGATATTACACTTATGCTTCCCACTCTCATCAAAATAGATTATAATCCTTATACAACGGAGATCGAAGGTCATTGGGTGCTGGCACTTGAGTATAATAAGAACAGGGATGATTATCTCATTGCAGATCCATTAACCGGTGAGTTTGGTTATCTGCTCAAAATATACGGCAAAAAGGGCTGGGGACTGGATAGGATCATCCTGACAGCGGTGAGGAGAAGCTAAGGAAATGGAAAATGAAAGGTGAAAAGTGCAACCACGAAAGGATGCGAAAAATGGCAGACAAAAACAAGACAAAGAAAGTAGGAGAAGCCACAGTGGGAGTTGGGTCACCTAATGAAAGAACAATAGACATAATAGAGATTACAGAATCTGAAATTTTAAGTGGAGGAAGGCAAATCACGATAGCAAAGCTGGTTGATGGTAGCTATGCCATAAAACTCTTTTCAATGATTGATAACAACCGAAGCGAACAGGAAATGTGGCTGACTTTGGATAGTATGGTAATGCTCGCATCATACTCTGCGCTTGCCATTGAAGGACAAAATATTGATGAGATCGTTACCCGTTTACATAAAATTGAAAAAGTAAACGGTGAGGTAAAATTTAAAACCTCTAATCCTAAATTTATCAAAAAAAACACAGTAATTATATAATAGGCGGCTGGTGATGTGTAAAAATAAAATAAAAATAATTGATTCAGCATTATCTT
>JAUWPE010000010.1 GCA_030611765.1 Candidatus Cloacimonadota bacterium
CCGAAAATATCAAGATGGTGTATTATATCTTTCTTCAAATAAGGATCATTCAGGAAGAGGTTTTACAAAAGAAGAAGTGGAAAGTGCAGTCAGGAACGACGGATTGCAATTATTGGAAAGTGGTTATGCAGATGCACCTCCTTGGAAATCTGACCCTCTTGAAACAGGTCAGAAATCATCTAAAATGAAGATTCCAATTTTATCAAAATTGGCGCCAGTTTTATTTACAGTATGGATTCCGGCCTTTGAACGATTTTACAAAAAGAGACGAAAAGCACATATTGTTTGGGTATTTGGGGTAGTTGATGAAAAATAAATTGAATATTATAATTGGTATGATAATTGGTATTGCCTTTCTTTGTTTGTGGTTTCTCCTGGTTGATATAAATGAAATCTGGTCATATCTAAAACGATTAAATGTTTTTAATTTATTAATATTTTCATTTTTTTATGTTTTTGCATATTTTATTCGTTCTTATAGATGGCGACTTATATTGAAGCCGATCTTTACTATGAAAATCATTGAATCTTTCTACTATTTTATGGCGGGTATGTTAATTAATTATCTTATCCCAGTTCGAGCGGGTGAGGTTGCAAAAAGTTTTTTTCTTAAGAAAAATGAAGGTGTAAAAATTTCAAAATCCCTTCCTTCAATATTCATCGACAAACTAACTGATTTATTTCCAATTATTGTAATTATTATACTAATTCCAATTCTATCAATTCCTGTTGGAAGAACACTCACTTGGGTAATTGTCTCCATACTTGCCATATATGCGATATTAATGATTGTTTTGTTATTATCAGTAAAAAAACCTGAATTTATGCATCTGCTATTGATGAAATTATCGTTTTTCCTTCCCAATAAACTCAAACTTAAACTCGAAGAATTTTTTGTCAGCTTCATTGATGGAATGGGAATTCTCAAAGGACGACTTAAGGACACAATACTGATTTATGTTTTAACAATTGTTGCTGTTTTGTCAGAAGGGTTTTTTGTATATATGATTTTTAAAAGTTTAGGACTGCAAGATGTTGGATTTATTAAAATTCTTTTTGGTTATACACTTATGAATCTTACTTATATCTTGCCAACCCCTCCAGCACAGATTGGTTCAAATGAATTCATGTGGGTTGTGATTTTTTCTTTTGCACTTGGTGTAAATAATAACTTAACCGGGGCTGCCGTTGCAACCGTTCATATACTAACAACAATTATGATTTTTTCAATTGGAGCAATATCACTTTCTTCAATTGGGATAAGATTTACAGAGGTTTTGAAATCAAATAATTAAATTATTGACAAAATTATTAAGAGGATTTTTAAAAGGAAAACTATGGAGGTGCGACATGAAAAGTAAGATAATAACAAGTATTTTATTTTTTGTTATAATAGCAAATGTCTATCTATTACAAGCTGATTTAATTACTGTAAACGCTAATGGCGGTGCTCAATTTTTATCAATTCAAGAAGCAATCAATGTGGCAAGTAATGGGGATACAATTTTAGTACATCCAAGTACTTATTATGAAAACATTAATTTCAATGGGAAGAACATTGTTGTTGCATCTTTATTTCTCACAACAGGGAATAAAGATTGGAGCTGAAAACCAGCAAATAACTAGAATAATGCTATAATTGAAACTTATATGGGACGGAAAATTTATTAGGAGTAACCAAATGACTAAGGAAAAATTTTTAGCTAGGTATGATAAATTAAGATTAGATGAAAAGAAAAACTATAAGCAGATTGATGCTCTTTTTTTGAATACCATAGAAAGTGAAGGAATCGATTTTTTTATCAAAAATAAGATATTGTCAAGATTGGCAAGATGCGAAAAAACAATATATCTGTACTGCCAAACATGTGAAAAAAATTTGGATAGTCTCAGCAGAGTTGAAATAATGGCATTATTTTACAGCTATCTGCACCTCTCTAAAGTAAAGAAGGCAAGAGCGATTCTAACATTGCTTGATTTATCAAACACATCAACATACGATGAAGTCTTGAGTGGCTTAGCATGTGGGAAATTTGTTAAAAAAAGGCATAACCCTTTCATTATTAAATATGATCTTACTATCAAGGAAAAAATATTTTACTTGATCGAAGGTATCGACAGCATCATAGATTTTATAAAAACTGGATACGATAACTTCCTGCTGAGACACATCTATCTTACCATTCTAAATGGAGATAGATATGCCTTTATTGGCCCATTCATTAAGGAGATATTCATAAATACCGCTATCTATGAAATAAATGAGTATAACAGAAAGGTATTCCAACATTGTCTTGTGCATGAATATACTCATCTTTATCAAAATCAATATTATACTTGGGGACTTTTAAAAGAAAAAAAGGAGGGAAGTGTTTGGAGGTTTGTTAATGAAATGTTTGCTGACTTTAAAGCATATAAATTTTTAGGTGTGTTGGATAGATACGCGGTACAGTCCAATTACTGTGCTTATCACCTTATAAATTCCAAAACTTTTACAATTGATGATATCTTGTATAGATTTACTGAGTGTACAAAAAGTACAAAAAAGAAATTGATAAGCTATCGATTTTTAGTTTCCTTTTGCATGTTCTTGATTGATAAATATGGATACGATCGGATTAATAAGCTCCCTGCTGCCAGCAGGGATTATGACCATGGACACTCGTTTCTAAAATATTTGATCCTTTATTTTGGCTGCGATATAGAAATATTATTAAGGCAATGGAAAAAGAATATTTTGACTGATCATAAGCCAACACCTTCCCAATGTACGGATGATATTGTAGATTGCTTCAAGGTAGAAGGGGTTGATGACAAAAGTATTATCTTGTCCTATTCAGCCAAATACTACCTGTCTGTCTGGGACAATATAATAACATACAGTGGTGAAAGATTGATAGAGAGGGATGAAGTGACCAAACACAAATATCTAAAAGAAGGAAAGTTTAAAATTGATAAACAAAATTTGAAATTTGGAGAATTGGATGTTTTCATCCATTTTTACCAATATAGCCAGTATTACAAGATTGATTTGGTGAAATATATATAAAAAGGAGGAATTATGTATATAATATCAAGATATGTCATTATTATTTATTGCATACTTATTATGGGATCATGCTCTAACACCTATCAGAAATTTAGGGTTTCTGTTACAGAAGAGATAGAATTGTGGGACAACAACGTGGCAGGAAAAGCTCAAGCCCTAAAAAGTGATTATTTATTAGTGTACCGTGGTTTTGAACCATTTTATGCAATAATTAAAATTAATGATGGAAAAATGGAAGAAGTCGCAATATTTGGTAGGTTACATTAACTTAGATAATCTGCAATTGTTGGTCGCTGATGTAAGTCTTGATTCTACTGTCTCAGCTTTGGACGCAACTATGATTCTACAATATGGAGTTGGAATTATTGACACTTTGCCCTATCAGCCGGGATCATCCTACATAGCTAATGGTGATATAACAATGGAGGATCAAGTATATACCGGCGATCCCATTGATGTGCCGATAATAATCACAAATGCAGAAAATATTTTTTCTTTCGAGGGTGTAATTCATTTTGACCCTGAATGTTTAACATTATCTGACGTTTATTGGTCTGAATATTTGGATGGTTTTTATATATGGACAGATGTTGAGTGTGGTGAATTTAAACTCGTAGTATCTGGAACTTTGCCATATGAGGAATACGGCGTGATGGCAACAATTAGATTTTATCCTAAAGATGGATTTAATACTAATGATTCAACAGTTGTATGTTTCGAAAATCTAAGATGGAATGAAAATGATATTATGCATAATGTTGCAACATCAATTATTACAAATAATTATGGAGCTAACAATCCTCAAGAACCAGAATTTATACTTCGCCAAAATAGTCCCAATCCATTTGCATATAACACAAAAATCCAATACTCGATGCCTTTGGGAAGCGCTGTTTCTCTGAAAATATATAATATAAAGGGTGAACTTATTGTTGATCTGGTTAATGAATTCAAAAACAAGGGTTCATATGATGTTGTCTGGGATGGTAGAGATAAATACGGTAATAAAGCTGTTAACGGGATTTATTTCTATAAATTTATTAGTGGCGACTCAGAGATTATAAAAAGGATGATACTGCTTAGATAGTTAGATAGATTTGAAATAGGATATTAACCGGATTACAATTTAAAAATGGACTTCAGTTTATTTTTCAGTGATCCGGATTTTTTCCTTTCATCGAAATAACCTTCAAAATTATGAATGAGGGGTTCGTTATTAAGAATTCTCTTTGGGTTTTCATAAAAAAGGATTTGTGCAATTGCTTCAGAATGATTTGAGGCGACAAAATCATAAGCATCTTTCATAAGTATTGGACGTTTTTTTAGACCATGCACGTCCGACGCAATAAGGTGAACGCATCCGATATTGAGCATTTTTAATGCGAGGTCTCTCACTGCGTTTCCATACACTCCGAGAATACTTCCGCTGTTCATTTGAATATATATTTCTCTATTTACGATCGTAAGCAGGTAGTCGATATTGTTCATAAAAGGTGAAAATCTCTCTGCATGCGCTATAATTGGTCGAAATCCTTCTTGCTGAAAGTTAAAAAGGATCTCTTCAAAATTGTCTGGAAAACGTTGCAGTTCAGTTTCAATCAGAATATAATTACTCTGTGCTAGTGTAAGGTTTTCTCTTTTGACTTTGCTTATCACATCGGGTTCACAATAGAGTTCTGCGCCGGGATGTATTTTAATACTAAGCTCCCGCTCCTCAATAATATCTTGCACTTCAATAAGCTTTCTGTCAATTATACTGCGAGTATTTTCATACACGCCGGAAATGATATGCGGTGTGGCGACAAGTTCTGTTACTCCTTGATTGGCAAGTGCTTGTAATATCTCAAAGCTCTCGAATATATCCTGTGCCCCATCATCGATACCGGGAAGCACATGTGTATGAATGTCGATCATATCAGCTATGAATGAATTGCGTCTGCAAATTCTTTAATAAGATCGGTCTGATTGTTCTTTTCAATGGCAGTGCCGATCACTATAAAATCTGCGCCTGCCGATACTTTTTCTCTGGCTTCTTCAGGAGTTCTTATACCACCCCCGATGATCATTGGAATGGAAATATTTTCTTTAACCTTCTTGATCATTTCTGTTGGGACTGACTGTTTTGCTCCGCTTCCAGCATCAAAGAAGATAACCTTCATGCCAAGATATTGAGCTGCAAGTGCATGCGAAACTGCAATGTCATATTTAGTTCTTGGAATTGGCAGACTATTGCTCATAAACTGTACTGAAGTGAGTGAACCGGATTCGATAAGGAAGTATCCTGTAGGAATTGCTTCGACCTCGTATTTTTTGATAAGAGGTGCTGTCCGAACCTGCTCTCCGATAAGCAATTGAGGATTTCTGCTGCTCATCATACTTAGGAAGAGGATCGCATCGGCATAAGGGGAAACAAAATTGAATATGCCAGGGAATACAAGCACCGGTATTGTTACTTGTTTTTTTATGACCCTCACAGTTTCATTAAAATTATTTTTGACCATCAAGCTGCCGCCAAGCAGAATTACATCTACACCATTGAGTTGGCATTTTTCAGCAAGCTTTGCAGATTCTACAGGATCTTGCTTGTCAGGATCAATAAGACAAAAGAAGCCGGCTTTTTTCTTACTTTTAATTGAATATAAAAATTGTAATATGTTATCTTTCATTGTGCCACCCATAAAATAATTAAAAATAGAAGCATGTGTACTTTCATAAAACTTTCCGAATATTTTGCTGTTTTTGTGGTTGTCTTAATTAAAAGTATTATCAAATCAATTAGAAGCAAAAATGCAATAGCAATCAATAATAAGATGAAGAATGTTAAGGAATAAAATCCAGGATAACACCAAATAATTGTTGCTGTGAATCCTATCCAGAAGAGCAGTGAGAGCAGAAGTGTTTTTTTGTCACCCCACAAAAGCGGAAGAGTTTTTGCGTCAGCAGAACTGTCGCCATTTTTGTCTTCTATATCTTTAACGAGTTCTCTTATCATAGAATAGAAAAATGCACATAACGCTACAAAGAACGCATTTCTGAGATTGTTTGTAATAAAGCTGCCAAACAGAAAGGTGGAAGCAGTCACGAAGGCGACAAGAAGATTTCCCCAGAAATGTATTCTTTTACTTTTCATTGCGTAAACATATAGCAGGAATGAATTTAAAGCAGCGATCGCGATCATCCACAGATTTCGTAAAAAGATACTAATAATTATTCCCGTAATAAAGAGACAAATCGCATAATATTTTGCCTTTCTGGGAGAAATCATACCTGAAGGTAAAACTCTTTCTTTCCGATTGATCATATCGATTGTATAATCATAGTAATCATTGATCACATAACCTCCTCCTGAGATAAGTGCTGCTGCAATGCCTGCAAGAAGGGGATAAAAGAGCGGATATGCGGTCACTTTGTAGTAGGCGCCGAAGAGGACTGCGATCAAAACAAACAGAAAATTCAGTGGTCTGAGGATGCGAATATATGCCAGGAAGCTTTGTATCACTAGGGAATTCTGTCATGAATACGTTCTACAATTTCAAGGAGAACGTTATTATTTGGTATGTATTTGATGATATTCTGTGCGTCATAAATGAGTTTTAGAGCTTGTCGCTTTGATTCTTCAATACCAAGAAGTGTAGGATAGGTGACTTTTTCATTGCGCTGATCTTCACCAGATTCCTTGTCGAGTAGGTCGTCTGCTCCAACTTCATCGAGAATATCATCGATAACCTGATATGCAAGTCCGATATTCAGTGCAAAGTCACTTAACGCATTGGTTATCTGCTCTGTGGCATTTGCCAAAATACATGCGCAACGCTCAGCCGCACGGAGAAGAGCACCTGTTTTTTTAAGATGAATATCTCTCAATATATGCAGTTTAACTCTTTTCTGTGAAGAAGTAATATCAACTACCTGTCCGCCGATCATACCTCTTGTGGATGCAGCTTCGATGAGCTCTTCAAGGCATTGGATAGCTTTTTTGCTGTTGCGAAGTTTGAGAACTGTTTCGAATCCTTTTGTCATGAGCGCATCGCCGGCAAGAATCGCAATGGCATTACCGAATTTTTTATGGCAACTCGGTTTTCCGCGGCGTTCATCAGCGTTATCAATAAAAGGCAGATCGTCATGGACCAGCGAAGCAGTATGAAGCATTTCAATCGCACAGGCGACAGGAAGTGCCTGCTGTATAGCCCTTTTATCACGTCTGTTCACAAGCATCTCATAGGTCGCCAGCATCAACGTGGGACGGAGACGCTTACCTCCAGCCAACACAGAATATCTCATTGCACGATGAATTATCTCTGGTTTTGTATTATCCGAATCGAGATATTTCGCAAGAGCTTTATTGATAAGCTCTCTTCTATTTTCAAAATATTTATCTATTATCAACAATCCTCCTGAGATAACGAACTTATTGTAAAGTGCAAAACTCGCAAATTCTTGTCAACTTTTCCAGCTTCAATTGGAATTTAACTTCCTTTATAAAAGCGAAATGGGGTCGATGTCAATCTGCATTTTTATGTAGTTTGGAATTTTTACATTACTCTGTAACCATTTAATAAAGCGGTTAATATTTTGTTGATGTTCAGCTTTTATCAATATATGATAACGATACTGTTTTCTAATTTTGCTTATAGGTGCAGGTGTCGGGCTGAGAATAATAAGTTTATCTTTTTGGGGATACCTAGCGATCTTATTTCTAATCCCGTCCATATATGAGCGAAGCCGATCTTCATTATTAAGCAGAAACAATATTCGGGCAAGTTTGGTAAATGGAGGATAGTGAAGCTCCTGCCTGAGGTGAAGTTCATGTTCATAGAAACCTATAAAGTTCTGTTTCTGGGCATATTGAATGCTGTAGTGTTTGGGATTAAAGGTTTGAACGATCACCTCACCCCCTTTTTCACTACGTCCTGCTCGCCCTGCAACCTGAATGATATGCTGAAAATTTCGCTCCGATGCTCTGAAATCAGGAAGATTGAGATTTACATCTGCCGAAACGATGCCGACTAAAGTTATGTTCGGAAAATCAAGCCCCTTGATGATCATTTGTGTGCCAAGCAGAATATCGATGTAGCCATTCCGAACTTGATCAAAAATATTCTGAAAACTGTTCTTTTTCGTTGTAGTATCTGTATCCATTCGAGCAATTCTTGCAGTCGGGAAAAGGAATTGCAGGTTCTGCTCGATCTTCTCGGTGCCGGGTGAGCCAAAATTAAAGATATAACCTCCGCATTCAGGGCAAGTGCGTGGCATGGAGCGTTCATATCCACAGTAATGACACATAATTTTTTTATTTCGGGAATGATAGGTCATGCTGATATTACAATCCCTACACTGAAGCACATGACCGCATTTTACGCACTGCACATAGGAAGCATACCCTCTGCGATTTTGAAAGAGTAGGATCTGCTCCTTTTTATTGAGCCGATCTTCGATCTTATCTTTGAGAATTTTAGAAAAAATCTCTGTGTGATCTTCCTCCTGCCGCATATCAACTATTGTTAGATTAGGAAGTATCTGATTCTTCACCCTTTTGCTCATTGTAAGAAGAGAATATTTTTTATTTTGAGTATTATAGTAGGATTCAAGATAAGGAGTTGCGGTTCCCAGAAGTACAACGGCATTATTTATTTTTCCTCTAAGAACTGCCATATCACGCGCGTTATAAAGAGGTGGTCGCTCATTCTGTTTGTAGGTGTTTTCGTGTTCTTCATCAACAATAATAAGCCCAAGATTTTCAAGCGGAGCAAAGAGCGCGCTTCTTGGTCCGATAGCTATCTTTCTATCACCTTTTTTCAGAAGGTTCCAGTAATGCAAACGCTCTCTGTCACTGAGCTTGCTGTGCAGAACCGCAATGATTTCACCAAAGTGGGAATATAATCTCTCCACTGTCTGTGGAGTTAGTGAGATTTCCGGTATGAGAAGTATCGCTGTTTTCCCATAAGAAAGAGCTTTTTTCATTGCACGAATATAGACTTCGGTTTTACCGCTCGAGGTTACACCATGAAGAAGGAAAGTGTGAAAATTATGCTCATCTATCTGGGCTTCTAATTTTTTCAAAACCTCAGTTTGTTCTTCTGTAAGCTCGAAAGTAAAAGGTTTGCGCTGCACAATATGTGAAAAAATATCCGGATGTATTTCTTTCTTATAAATCTCAATGAGATTTTTCTCTTTTAGTTTATTAATGATGCTGTAAGAAAATTTTTTTGAAATGTCTGCCATGAAGATCGGTTCTGAATGACTTTGTAGAGAATTCCAAAGTTCTTGCTGCTTGGGACTGAGAGATTCTTCAGATAAGTCTGAAATGAGCTTAATGCAGTTCACGACTTTTTTCTGAATTTTTCTCTTATAATGACGCTCAATCTCGATAAATCCACGTTCCTCCATTTCGAGGAGATTTTTATAAAGAGGTGAAATTTTTGATTTTTTCAAATCTTCTATCGTACAGGCATCACCATTTTTCTCAATATATTTGATGATTTTCAAGAAGTTTTTGTTTTCAGATTCAGTACTCTTCAGTACAATTTTTTGAATTGTATTTACATTTATGCCTGCAGGCAGCATTGCTTTGAAGACAAGTCCGATGGGGCAATGGTAATACTTTGAAATCCACTTTGCAAAGGTGAAAAGCTCTTTATTGATCAGAGGTTTCTCGTCTATAATTTCATGAATTTCTTTTATCTTGGCTTCATCATAAGCAGGTTTCTCGGGCAATCCAATAATGATCCCTGTCTGAATTCGGTAATTAAAATCCACAATCACGCGCTGCCCGATTTTAGGTGAAACATTCTTCGGATAGGAATAAGTAAATGTTTCCTGAATATTAATTGGCAAAGCAACTTCGATATAATTTTTCATAATTTATTTACAGAAAATTTTATTTTAAAAATTTTTGATTCATGAATAAATCCTTTGCAACATTTGGCGAAGACACGGCAGCTCAGTTGCTTACGAACAATGGCTACACCATTGTAGATCGGAATTATCACTCGCCGTATGGTGAAATTGATATTATCTGTAGCCTGGATGGAGAGCTCATTTTCGTGGAAGTCAAGGCACGAAGAACACACTCCTTTGGAGAACCATTGGAAGCTGTCACTGAGATCAAAAGACAAAAGATCATTAAAACTGCCTACCATTATCTCGCAAAAAAAGACATCGAAATGCCTGTTAGATTTGACATTATTACGCTTGACTATAACAAAAATTCAAAAGATTATTCTTTACGGCACATCAAAAATGCATTTCTTGGAGAGGACTACTAAGAATTACTATTGCAACTCATTTTTATCAAAGTAGGGTCCTAAATAATCTTGCCAGTTCGGATCACCGAACTCAAATTCATCATTTTCGACATAGACCAGTTTATAATTTCCCATTTTGGTGAAATCCACAAATATATAGATACGCTTTCCGCCAATATAATATTTCCAGATGATGTAGGGTTTTGCATGATATTCGTAGCTTTTATCAATAATTTCTTCGGGCTTGCCCCGGCGTATGTAAATTCTACCTCTGTCGGATTTCCAGCCGTCGCCAAGGTAGGAAAAATTTCTGTTTGTATAATTTATACGGCGAATGATTTCTTCTTTATATTCATTTTGTTCGGTTTTTGGATTTGGATCATTCTGCTCCCAAAACCGCTTGAGAAATTCAACACGTCCTTCATCATCCAGGTGATTAAAAACATTCTCTTCATAGTTCGTCAGAAAATATTTGGCGTAGCGATATTCCTTATCAATTTCAGCTTTTGAAATGCTTTCTTTGGTCTCTTGAATGAAAATTAATTCTTTTCGTGATGCAATCGGTTCGTCAGAATTATCTTTTGAGTAAAGATTCAGGGATAGAGTATAAGTTCCACTCTCCCATTGGGATATAGGTATCCAGTTCCAGAATGGGCTTATCGAATTGGTAGATGAAAACTCTTTTTCTTCATTATACGCAGTGTTTTGGTCTTTATTTTGAACGGTTAAAATCCAATTACCTTCCAGTGGCTTTTCTTCAGTTAACACATTTCGAAAAACCTCAAAATAATATGTGAAGCCCTCATCCTTAGCATGATCAAAAAGATGATTCGGGTTCACAAGGAATAGGACATTATCTCGTTTGAAATCTTGGAAACTTGAGGTTGAGTCGCTCTGATGAAAAGAGCTTATCTCTATATCACTCAAATTCATATGAGAAAATTCAAGGGTATGAAATGTTTTTTCCCAGGTTAAGCTTTCTTTGTTAACCCTATCTTGAATGTCAATCGAGAATTTGTATAAGCCGGGAGTGACAGTTGCTTTCATCTTATCAATGAAAAATTCATCATGGTAAATAGAGGTTTTATCCAGATCGACTTTGATTTGCCTGATAAAATCTTTGTGATATAATTCTTGCCCGTCAACATCATAAATGTTGAAATTTACCAGAAGCTGAGCGATGAGGATATTATCTCTTGCCGTAAAATCAAGGTCCGAATCAAAAACATTGTAGGTTATCTCAAAAGTTGTATTCTCATTTTCAGATGGAAAACGGTTGCAGTCAAAATACACATTCAGTTCTGCGATGAGAAAGATCGGAATGAACACAAGTATAAGCGTAAATAACAATTTATTTTTCATTGAAGTTCACCTTCATATTTTCTATAAAGTGTCCATTATTCTGCAAATATCTGTAAAGGTTTTTATGCGGATAGATCCTATAACGTTGGGATTCTATCTTGAGGGTGCCGAAAAGTTTTGTTCGGACATTGAACACAACCCGAAAATTTCCAGGGTGAGTAAGAATCTGTTCTTCCACGAAATGCTTCAAGTCCTTTTCCGAGTATTGAGCTTCATCTATTTCAAAGGAAATAATTCCTGATATATCTTTTTGCCAATCCTCTTCGAGTATGATCTGATCTGCAACAACAGAGAGCCGGTCCTGGTTCTCTCTTACTTTTGAAGATAGTTTTCCGATGACATAAATAATATCTTTTTCATTTATGAGATCACCGAATTTTGTATATTCATTAGAGAAAAGAACTACTTCGAATTTGCCGTGCAAATCTTCACAAGAGACGAAAGCCATGGTTCTTTTCTTTTTATCTTTGATCAATTTTATCTCGTCCACAATACCGATTATTCTAACCTCTTGATTGCGCAATTCGTCGCGGTTGCCGCTTTTTACAAGTTTCTTGTACTGTTTGGTGTTAAGATTAGTAAGGGTTTGAATATCCTTTTCATAGGATGTGAGAGGATGTCCTGAAATGTAGAAACCTAATAGATCTTTTTCGAGATCAAGACGCCTGCCGAATTCCCATTCTTTTTTATCTGGAAGCAGAGGATATAAATCCTGATCATTTGCCTGCATGGATGCAAAGAGTGAAGATTGTCCTTTTTGGCGTTCACGCATTTTCTGTGAACCGAATTCCAGTGCGGTTTCCACGACAGTGTAGAGTTGGGCTCTGTTTCCATCAAGATTATCCAGAGCACCTGCACCGATAAGACTTTCCAGTGCAGTTTTATTAAGCTGATTTGCATCGACTTCTTCGCATAATTCGAAAATATTCTTAAAGGGTGGATGTTTTTTTCGTGTTTCAACGATCGCACGGATTGCATTTTCTCCCAGACTTTTGATCGCTTTCAAACCAAAAATTATCTTACCGTCTTTTACTGTGAAATTATAGTCACTGATGTTCACGTTTGGATGAAGCACTTCTATGTTCATTTTATGACATACTTCGATGAGACGGGCGATCTTTGCAGTATCATTTTCTACGGTCATCAAAGCTGCCATAAATTCTGCGGTGTAATGGGTTTTCAAATAAGCGGTTTGGTACGAAATTATACTGTAGGCAACACTGTGGGATTTATTGAAACCGTACCTGCCAAAGGTTTCAATACGCTCGAATATCTCGATAGCTTTTTCTCTGGATATGCCGTTTTTCACTGCACCTTCGATGAAAAGAGGGCGGTATTTATCCATTAGTGATTTGTCTTTCTTGCCCATTGCTTTTCGTAGGACATCGGCTTCGCTCAGAGAAAATCCGGCTAATGTATGTGCGATTTGAATTACCTGCTCCTGGAAGACGATCACACCATAAGTTGTACGCAGAATGTCCTCGAGCATTGGATCCAGATAATCGACCTTTTCCTCATTATTTTTTCTGCGGATATAGACTTCATGCATGCCACTATCCAGAGTGCCGGGACGGTACAGCGCATTGCATATAGCAAGATCTTCGATGGAATTTGGCTTGATACGTTTGAGAATTCCTCTCATTCCCGAGCTTTCAAACTGGAATACACCATCGGTTTCTGCGGTATGAAAGAGTTTGTAGGTTTCGGTATCATGCAGGTTGATCTCATCTATTTCGAGTTCTATGCCATGATGTTTCTTGATGAGCTGCAGGGCTTTTTCTATGATGGTAAGGTTTTTTAATCCCAGACAATCAATTTTCAATAAACCCAGTTTTTCGAGACATTTCCCATCATACTGGGTTATGATGGTCTTATCTTTTGGGCTTATTGCAAGGGGAATATGATTGGTGAGATTATCCGGTGCGATCACCACACCTGCAGCATGCACTCCTATATGTCTCGGTAATCCTTCGAGAGTTTTGGAATATTCCCAAAGCTCTTTATATTCATCTTTTGAGTTGACCAGTTCACGTAATTTTTCATTCTGCTCATATGCGCTTTCAAGATATACATCCGGTCCTACGGGTATTAGCTTTGCAATTGTATCGACTTCATAAAGAGGAATGCTCATTGCCCTGCCAACATCACGGATAACCATTTTTGCACCAAGACTTCCAAGAGTACCGATCTGGCTGACGTTTTCCCGGCCATATTTCTTTACGATATATTCGAGCACTTTTGGACGGGTTTCATTAGAAAAATCAGTGTCAATGTCCGGCATGCTGACTCGTGCAGGATTGAGGAAGCGCTCAAAGAAAAGATTGTATCTGATGGGATCGACCCTTGTGATATCAATTAGATATGCAATTATACTTCCAGCACCGGAACCTCTGCCCGGACCGACAGTGACATTCATTTCCCGGGCTGACTTGATAATGTCCCACACTATTAGAAAATAGCTCACGAATTCCATTTCTTTTATTACTGCAAGCTCATGTTCGATGCGATCTTTTATTTCGTCGGTGAGCTCGTCATATTTATTCTCAACCCCTTCATACACCAGTTTTCTCAAAAATTCATAATCGTCCGAATATCCTTCAGGAAGAGAGAAATTCGGGAAAAGAAAGCCCTCATAATCAAGTTCGAGATTGCATTTATCTGCAACTTTCAAAGTGTTCTCTATTGCTTCCGGAATATCACTGAAAAGATGCTTCATTTCATTTGGACTACGGAAATAGATTTGATCCGTGGTGAATTTCATACGATTGGTGTCTTCAAGAATTTTACCTGTTTGAATACAGAGCAACACATCCTGTGCCTTGGCATCGATTTTTTTTATGAAATGACAATCATTTGTCGCCACCAAAGGTGCGCCGGTTTTTTTGGATAGCTTCTTGAGTCCGTCGATCAGCTCCTCTTCTTTATCTAATCCCAACCGCATGACTTCAAGGTAGAAATTATCCTTTCCGAAGATCTTCTGATACTCTTCAACAGCTTTAACCGCTTTATCATATTTTTTTTGAAGAAGCATCTGAGATACTTCACCCTGCATGCAGCCGCTGAGACCGATAAGCCCCTCAGAATATTTTGTGAGCAGGTTTTTATCAATTCGGGGTTTGTAGTAATACCCTTTGATAAAGGCAATACTCGAAAGTTTCATAAGGTTATGATAACCTGTTTGATCTTTCGTAAGTAGTGTGATATGATGACGGGGATTTTGCTTATCCTTTTCAGATAAAATGCTGCCGTTGATGATGTATCCTTCCATCCCGATAATAGGTTTGATATGATGAGCTTTTGCAGTTTTATAAAAATCTATCGCCCCATACATATTACCGTGATCGGTCATCGCGATTGCTGGCATTTGCCACTCGGAAGCCAGCCCCATAAGGTCGGAGATTCGGCTTGCACCGTCTAAAAGACTGTACTGAGTGTGGTTGTGAAGATGGACAAAGGACACATTTTCTCCTTAAAAATTTTGATTATTCACGCAGATAAAAAAATGGCAGTCAAATATTTTCGACTGCCGATGTAATTTTTATAGAATTCTGAAAAGACTCAGTTTGATTTTTCGTACACACTCACCTGACGGGTTCGTTTTCTTATAGTGCGAAAACCCGTGAATCGATAGGGCTCGAACTTAACAAAACCATCGATGAGCGCATATATTGTATAATCATTACCGAGACCAACATTATTTCCGGGATGGATCTTTGTGCCTCTTTGACGAATGATGATATTTCCTTTTTCGACAAATTGACCGGCGTATTTCTTCACACCCAAATATTTGGGATTGCTATCTCTTCCATTTTGTGTACTGCCAACACCTTTTTTATGTGCCATAATAAATCCTTTAATTAATAATTATATCTTTAATTTTTATTTCAGTAAAATCCTGACGATGCCCTTGTTTACGGCTGTAGCTTTTACGTTTTTTTTTCTTGAAAACAATGATCTTTTTGGCTTTTCCATGACCAAGAACTTCCGCAACTACTTTGGCACCTTTTACGGCTGGTTTGCCAATGTGCGTCTTTTTGTCATCATCAAGAAGCAAAAGGGAATCGATCTCGATCTCAGAACCGATCTCTTTGTCTTCAAGATATGCCACATGAAGGACATCATCTTTTTGCACTTTGTGCTGCTGTCCTTTGAAATCTATTATTGCGTACATATATGTCTCCTTATTATTAGGAACTGCAAACTTCCAATGCACTTTTGCAGTGTCAAGTTTTATGAGATTTTCTCTAAACCCGATACAAATCAGTAATATCTCTCTTTGATTTTGAAGAAAATATCCTGTACTCCGTGATTCCCATTTCTCCATCGAGGATGAATTTCCAGGTAAAGGGATACTCCGTTTTGATCGTTGGCTTTTTTTCCAAAATATATTCATAAATCCAAGGATGAATGTGTATTTCCAGTTCGTCCGTTGAGTGATATTTTGACGCCCGATCCATCCAGCGGAAGATATTATCGAGAATACTGATCCGCGACAGCACTCTTCCTGTACTCTGGCAGCTGGGGCAGGGCTCATAGAAATTAGAAAGCATATTTGTCTTTGCACGTTTACGGGTCATTTCTACCATGTTTAGAGGACTGGAGGAGAAAATTTTGTTTGGACAGTAATCTTTGCTCATCTCCTCGCGGAATGTTTTAAGCATTTTTAATCTGTTTCCCGGCTTGTACATGTCGATAAAATCGATAAATATCATACCTGTAAGATCCTGCAGGCGGATTTGACGGGCAATTTCTTTTGCGGCATCGATATTGGTTATTGTTACGGTGTGTTCAAGACTTTTATTGCCGACAAAACTACCCGTGTTAACATCGATTGAAACAAGTGCTTCGGTCTGCTGTATGACGATAAACCCGCCACTGTCCAGGTAGATGCGGGTGCGGAAAATTTTTGAGATTTCTTTTTCAACGCCGTAGGCATCAAATATGTTCGCATCCTCGTGATATAATCTAATTTTTTTTATAAAATCCGGAGCAATCGTTTTAAGTCGTTTGATAATTCTTGCCCGAACTTTCTTAGAATCAACAATAACTTTGTCGATATTTTTATGAATAAGATCCCGAATTATTGTTGTAGTGAGATCGTTATCATTATAAATACAGGTTGGATTTGGTGAGTTCTTGAATTGTTCTTGAATTTCGAGCCATGTTTTCTTAAGATTTCTATATTCCTTTTTAAATTCCTGTTCGGTATGATATTCTGCAAAAGTCCTTACAATGAGTCCGACATTCTTCTCTTTTAAATTTGAAAAAATATGTTTTAGGCGACGTCTTTCTTTGCTTGAACTTATCTTTCTGGAGATAGCAATATAATTTTTATTGGGCATGTAAACCATGAACCGTCCGGGTATTGATATCTCTCCGGTGAGTCGTGCGCCCTTTTTGGCAATGGGAGCTTTTTCTACCTCAACCATCACTTCCTGTCCGCTTTCGAGGAGTTCACCCATCTTATAAATATCGTTCTTGATCTCCCTCAAGTTGGAATCATCGATCTCTTCGAGGTCCATGAAATCCGGAACTGCATCGCGAAAATGCAGCAGAGCTGTACGTTCCAAGCCGATATCAATAAAACTGGCGCCCATGCCTGGGACATTATCTTTTACAATTCCCTTATAAATATTTCCAACGATCTCGTTCTGGTCTTCCCTGTGAATGAATAATTCGACAAGTTTATTGTTTTCAAGAAGTGCCATTCGGTTTGCAAAAGGACCGATGTTGACCACTAATTCGCTTTTCATGAAAAAAGCCTCCCAAAAAATAAAATTTTATAAATTAATACAGTTCGATTCTTTCTATATAAAAAGTTCCAATTTGCTCTTGTGAATAAAGAAAAGCCCTCTCAAGGAGTTCAAAAATGTTTAATCCTAATTTTTTAAAAACGTCGACTCCATTCGAAACCATCTTTACTTCCATAAAATACTCATTTAAAAATATTTCTCTATTCTTTCTTTCTGAATAAAAACTTATATCCTGAAAATTATATATCTTTTGCCAATCAATCGATTTATCATTTGAAGTAATTCGTATATGCTCTCCTGTTAAGCGTATCTTATAGGAAGATCCCATATACACAACTTCTTTGAGAAAGAAATCTTGTGGCAAATTCACGTCAAGTTTTTTTCTTATTTCTTTTTCATTAAGGATCTCCAGCATTGAAAAAGTAAAAATTTCCCCTTTTCCTGACAAACCAAGACTGAGTGGAGGTCCGAAGGATATCTTTGGGTGACGATTAAAACCCTCGGTGTGATATATTGGCAATGTACTCTTTCGAAGGATCGTGTAAATAAGTGCAGAAAGTTCTTTGTGGGAAATAAAACGCAACTTGTCGCCCTTCTCATAAATAACTTTATATACAAACCGGGGATCTTGATGTTTTACACTTAGCTGTGGCTTGTCCGAAATAATATTTGAAATGGGCTTCTCTGTTGTATAAATTGGCGACATATTATCACATATTCCACACTTTGAACATACACCGTTCCTGCAATCCTCAGTTATAATTTGCTGCTTGGATTTGTTATACTCCTCGATTAAAAATTTTTTCTTAATTCCACAGTCAATATGATCCCACGGGAGGACAGAGTTAATCGGAATCTCTTTGTGATATATATGAAGGTCTATTCCGGTTTTTTCTGCGGCGCGTTCCCACAATGAAAAATCAAAGTGGGTATTCCAGCTATCAAATTGTGCGCCCTTTTTATACGCTTCATAAATGAGTTTTCCGACCTCTCTACCACCTCGTGCAATGACAGCTTCAAGCTGTGACTGTTCGATCGTGTGGTATTTAATTGAGATCTTTTTGTGTTTTGAAAAATAATTCTTTATGAGTGATATTTTATAAATGAATTCTTCTTTCGAATTCTGCCTGCACCACTGAAAAGGCGTATGAGCTTTTGGTACAAAAGGAGCTATACTGACATTGATCTTTGAAATTTTTTTCGGATTCACGGCGTACATCTTCTCAATGAGTGTTATGATTTCCTCAATATCTTTTTCAGTTTCATCAGGAAGTCCAACCATGAAATACAGCTTGATCGAACGGATGCCAAGATTAAGAGCTCGCGTCACAGAAGTGAGAATGTCTTCCTCACTGATATTTTTATTGATTCTATTTCTAAGCTGTTGCGAGCCGGCTTCTGGAGCGAGTGTGATTGTTTTTCCAAGGATCTTTGCAAGATGCGGTTGAAATTTTTCTTCAAAAGTATCAATCCGCAAAGAGGGTAATGAAATTGTAATATTCGACTGAGGAAGGGTTTGCATAAGCGAAGATAGGAGAGGTTGTATAGCCGAATAATCCGAAGTCGAGAGAGAATTCAAAGAGATCTCTTCCCAGCCATTCAGTGCAATATCCTGATAGATTTGTTTTTCTAATAGACTGCTATCTCGCTCACGTACAGGACGGTAGATCATTCCTGCCTGGCAAAAGCGGCACCCTCTTGCACATCCCCTCATTATCTCAAAAGCAGGTCTGCGATGCACAATGTCGATTATTGGCATCAGTTGGGGAAAATGCATTTTAGTCGGATTATTAAAATCTTTAAAAAACCTTTTTTTGATTGTTGGAGGAACATCATCTTTTTTGGGTGCAATATAAATTCCTGAATTGTCGCTTATTTGCGAGTAAAATATAGGAACATAGATGCCTTGAATTTGTGAAAGCAGGTAAAGCTTTTCCTCTCTTGTTTTCGATTTGTTGTTTCTCAGAAGTTCTGCAATTTCTATTATAACATCCTCACCATCACCAATAACAAAGCAATCAATAAATAGTGAGAGAGGTTCAGGGTTGAATGCTCCGGGTCCACCGGCAATAATGATTGGATCAGATTCTGTTCTTTCTGTAGAAAATAATGGGATCTGTGCAAGCTCGAGCATAAGAAGAATGTTTGTGCAGGAAAGTTCATATTGTAGAGTGAAGCCGACCATATCGAATTCTTTCAGAGGAATTTTATCTTCTATAGAAAAGAGCGGAATGGATTTTTCCCTCATAAGTTTGATAAGGTCAACATCCGGCGCATAAACTCTGTCGGCGACAAGATGATCCTGAGAATTTATGATAGAATAGAGGATCTTTAGACCAAGATGCGACATGCCGATTTCATAAAGATCGGGGAAGGCAAGGGCAATATTAAAATACTGTTCTGAAACCTGTTTTTTCTTTGTATTTAGCTCGTTGTTTGTATATCGCCCGGGTCTCGTAAGAAAGTATAGGTGTTTTTCAATATCAACTATATGCACATCATTCCTTAACTACGTGACTACTTGTTTTTCACATAACTGGGGAATACATGCCAGGATACATCTTTCCCTTTCAGGATATATTTTTTATAAAAATCTTCTTTTTTATATGAATATATTTGAGTTTGCGTTTGTTCTAAATCACCAGAGCTGCTGAGTACATCTGCGCCATTTTGTTCTGCTAGTGCCGTGTTTTTGTCTTCAAAAAGGTTACGATGCAACACTCCCTTTTTCTGAAGATTCAAGCCAATAACAAACAACACCGCAACGATTATCACAAGTGCAGTGATCTTAAAAAAAACTTTTGGTATCAAAACTTTTTTCGCATTTTCTTTTTTTGTTGTAGCAAATCGGGTATTCTGTTTTCTCTCTTTCGGTGCATATTGCGCCGTATAGAGAGCCATAGTCTTATTGATATTAGCTCCGATGAAACGAGCATAGTTCAAAATGTGCATCCGCGCAAACCGAATGTCTATCAACTCATGCAGGGAATCATTCTCGATTGCATTTAAAAAATGAAGCTTGATCATGGTTTTGGTATGCACGTCATCCAGACTAATATTCTTGAATATCCTGTGTGCCTGCAGGTATCCACCGAGAGATTCCCTTTTTGGAGCGTCCATATTATTTGAAAATTTTATCGCCATTAAAAATCCTTTATTTCCAGATTAAAAACATCATTAACGAACCTGCCATATTACAGGCAATATCTTTATAACTAAAATGTTGTTTCTTAACTTTATCGTCAAAAATTTCTTTCAATATTCCATAAAAACCTGTAAGACTAAATGCACAAATCATGCTGGTTCCAGATTCTACGTGCGCAGCATTTTTCAAAGTCTCATATTGCCAGCAATAGATAAAAGCAGACGAAAGAAAATGAGAGTATGAATCATGAGCGAAAAGCGGCTCATTGAAAAGCTTCAAAGGTTCGGCATCCAATCGGAAGGAATAAGAACATATTGCAATAAGAACGAGCAAGATTATAAAAAATTTCATAAAAACAATGTAGTTATTCGGAATTTTCTGTCAAAATTTCATTCTTTTTTTATCCAGATCGGATTAGTTAGACAGAAGGAATTTTGCTGTGAGAGAACTTCGACACGGAAATAATCCTGTCCTTTGTTATCAATGGTGACAGTTTTAGAAAATGCAAAAACATCTTTGGGCTCATACTGAAATTCTATATCTTCAGTTTGTTTGTCATAATAACCGGCACAAAGAACTATTGAGCTGATCATTCCAAATTCCCGGGATGATACAACTTCGATATCGCACTTATAACTATTCTTCTCTTCGTTAGTTGATCCGATATCCTGACCATTTAGTGTGAAAGAGCCAAATATTCCATCAGACAGCACAATACGGTTTTTACGGAATTCCTGAAAGAAATTATCAGGAGTCAGGTTCTTACCATCTGCCTTTATATAGGTTTTACATTGCCCGAAGACCTGATCGTGCGACGATTTGAGAGAAATAAAAGGAATATGTACTTCGCGTTTACAATTGAAATAGCCGTGCGCATCATTGCCGGCAATTGCAATAACCTTGTATCCTTTTAATAGAAGCTCGACCCATTTCTTTTTTGCATGAGCGATGTGCTTTTTCTCCTTTTTGTTGATTATTTGAAGATAGGTTATGTGATTTTCTTTTATATCCTGCTTATGCCATGTTCCGCGATTAAGCAAAAGAGTATTTATAAGATTATTATTTTTCTCAAAGGTATGAGCTCCGATTTTCAGCGAATGTGCATTTGCAATTTTACATGCTTCTCCAATTGAGTGTTTCGGCTTGTTCCGGAACCATTTTTCTGCACTGTCTCCATATCCCGGAATGAAGTTCTCATTATTGATGATCAAAAGGTGTACGTTCTTTTTCTCAGCATTTCCGCAAGAAAGTTCTTCTCCATAAAATACGGGATATTTTTCTGTTTGCTGTAGTTGTGAAACCTCTTTTTTTAGTTTTTCCCATTTTGGAAATGCCGGATCATTTTTCAGATAATTATCTTCAGTATCATCGAGGTCGTAGGAATGATCTGTGACAAAGAACCAGTCGATGTTCATTCTTCGAGCCAATTCAATCGCACCTTTGATGTCACCACCAAACTCAACCTGATCATCAGTATAATATGAATGATAATGTGCTTCGCCGGCAAACCAGTTCTCAATTTTTGGTGAAGGGGATGCACTCAAGTAAGTAAATAATTTTGTATGAAGTCCGGGCAGGTTGTCGTTCTGAAAAACAAGCTGCTTCTTTTTGTTTGGTTTGTGCGCAGTAATGGAAATTTTTATCTCTACTTTCTGCTCGACCCCCCAAGAATCATTCTGTATGATGAATATTTTTGACGTAAACTTCGTATCAAAAAGTTTTTCGATCGGCATTCTTTCTTTATAAATGCACTTATTATCTGTCTGTGAAATGATATGAATATCCAAAAAATCCAGAATGATCGGATACTTATGCGCATCCTTCACTGTCAGCATGATTGGAATTGAGGATTTCCTGGAAACGTCAATACGATAGGGAACATCGGCAATGATCTCCGGCAGTCTGCGGAAATAAAGCGGATAGAGCAAACCCCAATGATAGTGGAGTTCCGGATAAAGAAGGATCGGCAGAAATTCAATCATACTAAAAATAAAAGAATTGCAGCTCTCGGGCACACAATTCTTTTATCGGAGTAAATGTTCAAAAAGTTTAGGGCAACCAGCTTTTATCGATCACATCTTTGGTGCCTTCAACTGTCCAATAATCTTTTTCGAAGTTATATACGATCTTTGCGCCGGCTTTTCCGAATTTGGGTGTCGTGGTCGCGATCACTGTCGAGTCAGTCAACGCAAATTCAAAATAATGTTTGTCTTCGAGCTCGTCAGTGAGATTGAGCATGGTTACATCAAATGCGTAATAGCCCTGCTCTTCATTAAACTGTTCGTTTGCTTGCAGAATGATTTCAAAGGTTGGAAAAACTTCGAGATTCATTCGATCTCTATTACGTTTTTCTCCAATTGCAGGGAAAACAAGGATCACGATTATACCCACGATAAGTATAACCATCAAAACTTCTATCAATGTCGCCTTTTTTGCAGGATTTTGCTGTGCCATCGCACCTCCAATTTGGTATTAAAATTTGAAATCGATTTGAGCTTGTCAAAATATTTATGATTTTCGGTATCAAGAGTATTATTCTTATCAATGATTTTCACAAATTAGTTGACACAAAATTGCGAGTGGACGCATACATATTTCATCTTAATTTATATGAAATGAATTAAAAGATTATGAAAGCATTAATAATAATCCCCACGTACAATGAATCTGAAAATATTCCAAAACTTATTCCAAAAGTTCTTGGACAGGATGAGCGGATAGAAGTTCTCGTCGTTGATGACAATTCTCCGGACGGCACAGCCGGACTCGTCAAAGAGATAATTAAAACCAACCCGAAGGTGCATATCCTCGAGCGAGAAGGCAAGATGGGACTTGGAAGCGCCTACATCGCCGGCTTCAAATATGCACTTGCAAATAAGTTTGATTATATTTTTGAAATGGATGCTGACTTTTCCCACAATCCCGACGAAATCCCGAATCTTCTGGATGCGATTAAAAAGAATGATCTGGTAATCGGCTCACGTTATATCACCGGAGTAAATGTGATCAACTGGCCCTTCCGACGCCTTCTCTTGAGTATTGGAGCTTCAAAATATGTACGGCTTATTACAAGTATGCCGATCAAAGATCCGACAGGCGGATTTAAGTGTTTCAGGAAAGAAGTTCTCGAATCGCTCGATCTTGATAACATTATTTCTGACGGGTATTCCTTTCAGATCGAAGTAAATTATAAAGTCTGGAAAAAAGGTTTACGAATTAAAGAGATTCCCATCATATTTTACGAGCGCATTAATGGCACATCAAAGATGTCCAAAAAAATTGTGAGAGAGGCGATTATCAGAGTCTGGCAGTTACGCTTCTTCCCGAATTACTGGGAGCGTCGTAGAAGAAAAAAACAGTTAAAAAATACATAGTTCATCGTTTTCACAACAAGTTATTATTATGAAATCCAAAATAAAAGTTGTAGTAAATTATCTTTTCATCCTTATCGGAGCAGCCATTATGGGATTGTCCCTTGTGGTGTTCCTTTCTCCCAATAAGATCGCTGCCGGCGGCGTTAGCGGTCTTGCTGTAGTTATCAATCATCTTTTTAATATCCCTATCGGCCTGATAATGCTGGTCTTTAACATTCCGCTTTTCCTGATAGCGATAAAGGTTCTCGGTAAACGATTCGGCATCCGCACACTCTTCGGCATGATCAGTTTTTCATTATTTACGGATTTTTTTAATAATGTACTACACCTTCCGGCAGTTACCGAAAATCCCCTTCTTGCCGGTCTTTACGGAGGACTGTTGCTCGGTGTTGGACTGGGTATTGTATTCAAAGTAAATGGTTCTACCGGCGGCTCTGATATTATTGCCCAGATATTCAGCCAGAAACGGATCATGACTGCCGGCAATACATTCATCTTGATAGATTTCTTGGTGATCAGCATTGCGGGATTTTGTTTCAAGGGAGTTGAATACGCCCTGTGGGGATTCATTGCGTTGTATATTTCCAGCAAAGTTATAGATGTTATCATAGCCGGACTGGGTTATGCAAAAGCTTCTTTGATAATATCCAACAAATCGGAAGAAATCAAGGATATAATCTTTGAGAAAATGAACAGAGGAGTGACATTTCTAAAAAGCGAAGGAGCATATTCCCACATAAAAAGAGATGTAATTCTGTGCATTGTTTCTCGAAGAGAAGTCGCAAAACTAAGCGAAATCGTGAAATCAACCGACCCCGATGCCTTTGTCATCATACAGGAAGTTCATCAGGTTCTCGGTAAGGGCTTTAAACCCCGTGAAAATATTGTATAATTGAGGAGAAAAGAAATATCAACTACGAAATACACCCGTCTCCATTACATTACACCAAGGCAGGCGAAAGACAAAAAAAAATTATTTTCAAAGAAAAAAATTATTCAATTCAGGTAGCAATTTTTGAAGTATATAGAGAGATGGGCCAGGATTTTAATAGAATTGTATTATGAATAAAAAAATAAACAAAATTAATAAAATGAAGTTTAAAAGAATATTTTTCTTAAACAACATTTTCGTGCTTTTCGAGTTTTTCGCCTGCAACGGCGTCCTGTCAGGGCGTATCGAAGCGAAGACATGTGGTTAAAAATATTTATATGTAGGAGATTTTATGGCAAAATTAGGTGTGAATATCGATCATATCGCAACAATACGGCAGGCGCGGAAAACTTTTGAGCCCGACCCCGTCGAAGCTGCTTTTATCGCAGAAAAACATGGCGCCGACCAGATTACGATCCATCTGCGCGAAGACAGACGCCACATGCAGGATAGGGATCTGCGGATTCTCAGAGAAACAGTGCAAACAAAACTGAACCTCGAAATGGCGCCCACAGAAGAGATGGTCGCGATCGCAAAAGCTGTGCATCCCGACACTGTTACATTGGTTCCGGAAAAGCGTGAAGAAGTCACCACAGAAGGTGGCTTGAATCTCGAACTGAAAGGTCTCGAGGAAAAAATACAGGAACTCAAAAAAGCAGAAATATTCGTGAGCGTCTTTATTGATCCTGACAACGAAGTGGTGAAAATGGCGCACAAATTGGGCGCTGACGCAGTCGAACTCCATACCGGTTATTTTGCGAATTCAAAAACCGATGAGGATATAGATAAAGAAGTGGAACGCATCAAAGAAGCTGTCCATGTTGGAAAAAAACTTGGACTTTATATGGTTGTCGGGCACGGAATCACCTATTTCAATGCTCATTATCTCGCAAATATTAAGGATATTGAAGAATATAATATCGGACATTCAATCATATCCCGCGCCGTGATGGTCGGGCTGGGAAGAGCAGTTCAAGAGATGAAGGCGCTCGTTTCCTGAATGATATGTACGCCTATCTTGCGATAATTTCTATTCTCTCATTCTTGCTTATTCCTTTTTTCATCTTTAAATATATTAAAAATCCCTATGAGTGGAGGCAGCGACTCGGATTTATAAATGTTCCCAGGCACAGTAAAAAGACTATCTGGTTCCATGCTGCTTCAGTTGGGGAGATCAATGCGCTCATTCCCCTTATTGAGAAATTCATTGAATCAAACAAAAGTAGTTTTTTCGTTGTAATTTCTACAATGACCACAACCGGTCATGAGAGAGCAAAGGAGCTGGCTGCAAAGTATCCTGAAAATATATTCCCGATCCTGATTCCGCTGGATATTTCTTTCGCAGTAAAAAAAGCATTAAGAAAAATATCACCCGATGTTCTTGTTATTTCAGAAACGGAAATTTGGCCTGTTTTGATTCATTATGCCAACAAATATTCCGCAAAAATTCTTATCATCAACGGCAGGATATCCCATAAAACGGTAAAAAGCTACAAGAGATTTTGGTTTATTTTTAAAGATACTCTTAAAAATATTGATGCATTCGGTGTTCAAACCAATGAAGATAAGCGAAAATTTGCAGAATTAACAGATAAAGCGATAGATGTAACCGGCAACCTGAAATTTGCCCTCCACCTACCTGATTATGATATAGAAGCGATCAAAAGTAAATGGTATCTCACTTCACCTTTCATAATAACTTTTGGAAGCTCTCGTCCGGGCGAAGAACTCCTTGTGGCAGAGCTGTATCATTTTCTTAAAAACAAGAAAATCGATTTCCAGATTATTCTTGCTCCCAGACATTTACAACGGCTCGACGAGATCGAAAGACTTCTCTCTCAGAATAAAGTTAAATTCCAAAAGCTGTCTGAAGTATTTTCCCCAGCACCTCTTCTTCTTATTGACACAATGGGGGAGCTAATAAAGGGCTATGCGGTTTCTGATGTTGTTTTGGTTGGAGGAAGCTTTTATGATTTTTCCGGTCACAATCCACTCGAACCTGCGTATTTTTCCAAGCCGATCATTATGGGACCCTATTATTCGAGCTGTAAGGATTCTGTTGCTGCACTGAGTTCTGCGGGAGCTATTCAAATAGTGGAAAGGGAGCATTTGCCAGGTGTAATTCTTGATTTGTATGACAATCCTCAAAAAATAATTGAAATGGGAATGAAAGCAAAGAAGGTTATGGAGCAGAACGGGGATGCTCTTGAAAAAAACTTGCAAATGATCCAACGTTTTCTTTAATTCATGAGTGAGGTAAACATGAAAGAAGCAATGTTTTATAAAAAGCTTAATAACGGCTCGGTTCAGTGCCGTCTCTGTCCTCAGATGTGTGAGATCGAGGATGGGAAAAGGGGAATGTGCTTTGGCAGAAAGAATGAAAAGGGCATACTCTATGCAGAAAATTACGGTGAAACGATCTCCGTAGCAATCGATCCTATCGAGAAAAAACCTCTCTATCATTTCTATCCGGGAAAGGAAATTCTCTCAATCGGACCAAACGGATGTAATCTCACCTGTGATTTTTGTCAGAATTATACAATCTCGCAGCAGAAAGCCCCGACAAGTGCTCTTAGTATGGGAGATCTGATCACATTATGCAAAAAATATAACTCGATCGGCGTTGCCTATACGTACACTGAACCGCTCATCTGGTACGAATATATTCTGGATACCGCAAAGATATTACGCGCTCATGATCTCAAAGTTGTGCTGGTGACGAATGGTTTCATAAATCCCGAACCTTTGAAACAATTACTTCCATACGTCGATGCGATGAATGTTGATCTCAAGGCATTCAATAATGATTTTTACAAAACCTATTGTTCAGGACGATTAGAACCGGTGAAGAATACCATCAAAATCGCTGCGAAACACACGCATGTAGAAGTCACGAACCTGATTATCACAGATTTGAATGATTCAAGAAAGGAAATTGAGGAGCTGGTTGCCTTCATAGCCGATGTTAATAAAGATATTCCTCTGCATTTCTCACGATATTTCCCTGTATATAAAATGAAGAAACCTCCCACAAAGGTGGAAACTCTGGAAATGGCGTATGAGATCGGGGAAAAGAAGCTTTCCTATGTTTATGTTGGAAATATAAATTTACCGAATACTCATGACACACACTGCCCAAATTGTAATGAGTTGCTGATAAAACGCTCAGGATTTTACACTTCAATCTCACATATTACTGAGCAAAATTCCTGCGAAAAATGCGGACAGAAGATTAAAGGAGTCCACCTTTTTGAATAGATGCGAAATACTATCACATTTCACTCTTGCTGACGGAATACTGATCGTCTTTGTGATCGTTGCAATTATCGTCTCGTCTATCTTTGTTTATAAAAATGGTGCAGAAAGCGAATATGCAATTATTGAATACAATGGACAAACTGAGAATATTTCATTGAATAAAGATCAAATGATTTCATTGGAAAACGGTATGATGATCGAAGTAAAAGACGGCAGGATCCGTGTGAAAGATTCCGACTGCCCTCAAAAAATATGCGTAAAGCATGGTTGGATCCGCTACGGCAATGACGTGATCGTATGCCTGCCGAACAAAACGATCATTTACCTCAAAAAAAAATCCGATCTTGATTACATAACAAGATAACGCATGAAAACATCAACTGAAAAGATACTCATCCTTGCTGCATATTCGATCATGGCTGTGCTGCTCTTCGTTGTTGAAAGTATTATTCCAAAACCTCTGCCTTTTATGCGGATCGGGCTGGCGAATGTGTTCATCTTGCTTATTCTTGTACATATCGATTTTACTTCTGCACTAGTTGTAACCCTGACAAAGGTTATTATAGGAAATCTTTTTTCAGGACTGCTCTTTACTCCGCTTGTTCTTTTCTCTCTGGTAAGCAGCATCGTTTCTCTCGCTGTCATGTGGGCTCTTTATAAAAGCAGAATTTCTTTCAGTCTGATTGGAGTGAGCATTGCAGGTGCTCTTTCACATCTGCTCACCCAGCTTGTGCTTGGTTATTTTCTTTTCATTCATTCTTCGAGAATTTTTGCTCTATTTCCGATTATTCTGCTTATTGGTTTAATAAGCGGTTTGATCACAGGGATTTTGGTTATAATTCTATATAAGAATATTCGATTAAGTTTTGACAGTTCAATGGAATCCTGCGAAAAAATGTAACGTATGAAAAAAGTAAATTTTTGGAAAATTTTATTCATTGTGACCTGTGTGTGCTTATTCTTTACAGGACTTGTTGCCGGTTTGCTCTATCATTACAGTATTGAGCTTCCTCCTGTATCACAGCTTGAAGAATACGAGCTTATGAATGGCACCAAAGTGTTTGATAAAGATGGTAATCTTGTGAAAATATTTGCCAGTGAACATCGAAGAAGCGTGCCATTGTCAGAAATCTCAGACACACTTATCAATGCCTTTATCGCAATGGAAGATGAAAATTTCTATGATCATATGGGAATCGATTTTACATCCATTGCCCGTGCAGTTCTTGCGAACTTTACAACAGGCAGGATACGCCAAGGAGCGAGCACCATTACACAGCAGCTTGCACGGGATATGTTCTTAACCCTCGAGCAGTCCATGGATAGGAAGATCAAAGAGGCGCTTCTCAGCTTCAAGATCGAGCGAACCTTTTCCAAGGATCAAATCCTTGAGATGTATCTCAATAAAACTTATCTTGGCGGCGGCAATTATGGTGTGGAGTCAGCAGCTCAAAACTATTTTGGGAAGTCATCAAAAGACCTCACGCTGGCGGAATGTGTACTTCTTGCAAGAATTCCACAAGCGCCATCATATCTTAACCCGCGCCTTAATTATGACGAGGTCGTTCGTCGAAGTAAATTTGTCCTCGCACAAATGTATGAGTTGGGCTACATAGATGATACCGCATATTACAAGGCATATTACGACACGGTGGAGATCAAAACACGGAAAAAAGCAAAGGATTCTGCTGACTATTTCTTTGAATATGTGCGAAAATATATCGAGCAAAAATACGGCACTTCTATCCTGTATAATGGTGGCTTGCAGGTTTATACAACCCTTGATCTGGATTTGACCAACTTTGCTGATTCGGTTCTTAACAATCATCTGGCTGAATTTGAAAATAAAATGAATTACGATGTGAAATATGATGAATTTCCTGCTGATACTTTTGATATTGATACCAAATATGTGCAGGGCGGTGTGTTCGCGATTGAGCCAAATACGGGATATGTTCGTGCAATGATCGGCGGCAGAAATTTCAATCATAGCAAATTCAATCGGATGCAGCAGGCACGGAGGCAACCCGGCTCAGCATTCAAACCTTTTATTTATACTGCTGCAATGGCAAATGGTTACACCGCTGCTACTATGATCAACGACCTTCCACTTGTATTTCTGCAGAATGATGCGACATACTGGAAACCAACGAACTACGCTGATAAATTCTACGGCTTGACACGGCTGCGCCTTGCACTCAAGCATTCAAGGAATATTCCGGTGATAAAGATATTCATGTATCTGACTCCTTATGAAGTGATAAAATATGCGGAACGTCTCGGTATTGACAGCCCCTTATATCCATTTCCCGCACTCTCACTTGGTTCTGCAGAGGTTTATCCGGCTGAACTTATTTCTGCCTACTGCCCATTTGCAAATGGTGGCAAGCGGGTTGATCCCATCTACATCAAAAGAATTGATGATGAAACAGGAAAAATGCTTGAAGAACACCTTCCTCATTCCTTGCAGGTCATAAGCGAAGAGATCGCCTATCTTATGACAAATTTGATGCAGTCTGTTGTTGATGGGGGAACTGCCGGTGGGATTCGATGGCGTGGATTTTATCTTCCTGCCGCGGGAAAAACCGGTACAACCGATAATTTTCAGGATGCCTGGTGCATTGCCTATACTACTCAACTTGTACTCGGTATCTGGGTTGGATTTGATGATAATATCACACTTGGAAAAGGGCAGGCAGGCGCTTATGTTGCGGTGCCGCCATGGCCCTATATTATGAAGAGAGCAGTATATAATAGTTCACTAAAAGATTCGACTGGAGAAGCGATCGTGAACAAAAAACTTTTTGAGTTTAACGAACCTTATAATATTATTCATGTGACGATCTCCGAGAAGACCGGATTGCTTGCCCAGCCCTTTGAAAAGGAAGTCACTGACGAAATATTTATCGGAGGAACCGAACCGACAATTCTTTCCGATAGTCTGGGTTATAACTTTGAGCCAATTGGTTATCAGGATTTGAGCATAGATACTCTCTATATAGATATGGATGAATATTATCGTACTATGCGGTACAAGAAAAGTATTAGATCACACCGAACCGAATGATCATTCTTATTATTTTTTTAGGCGTCCTTCTTTTCTATTATCTCATCTATCTCGGAATATTTTACAGAGGAATGGGACGGAAATACACTGCAGCAATGAATGCCAAACCCTTTGTCTCCGTGATTGTGGCAGCACGAAATGAAGAAAGCACAATTCCTCAACTCCTCACTTCTCTCATTAATCAGGATTATCCTGAAGATAAGTATGAGATCATCATTGCAGATGACAATTCCGACGATAATACTGCAAGTATAGTTCAGGATTTTCAGAGAAAAAGTAATAATTTAATTTTGCTTCCTATAAATATTTTCGACGATGTGGTTTCGCGCAAAAAAAATGCTCTTACTCATGCAGTACAAAAAAGCATAGGCGAGATCATTCTCACTACTGATGCAGATTGTGTTGTTACATATCAATGGATTTCCGGCATGGTGCGATATTTTGGAAGAGGAGTGGGAATGGTTGCAGGTTTGTCCACACCTTTTATTCCACAATGGAAGGATGCTACCTTATTCCAGAAGTATGAATATGTGGATACTATCGGACTTTTTTTTGCTGCCGCAGGAGCACTTGGAGCAGGTAAAGCATTTTCCTGCAGCGGACAGAATATAGGGTTCACAAGAGAAGCTTTTAATAAAGTTCAGGGTTATGAAACCATAAAAAGACATATTTCGGGAGATGACGTCCTTCTTATGCAACTCATTCAAAATGCAGGGTATGAAATACGCTTCGCATTTGGCAAAGAGACACAGTCGCTCACAAAATCAGAAAGGAAATTGAGTAATTTTCTTAATCAGCGCACACGATGGGC
Source organism: Candidatus Cloacimonadota bacterium (assembly GCA_030611765.1). Lineage (GTDB taxonomy): Bacteria > Cloacimonadota > Cloacimonadia > JGIOTU-2 > JGIOTU-2 > Celaenobacter. The sequence goes on from JAUWPE010000010.1 coordinate 31,995, forward strand.
TTCCAATGAAAGATCTCAAATTTCCCTGAATATTGAATTTTATCTTTATCTTGCAGATGTGTTTTTACTAAATGTACTTATCATCGTTGGGCTTTTTTTTATACCTCTTTATGCTGCCGGGGCATGGTTGCTGAAAGCAATAGGAGAATATGTAATTCTACAAAAAGGTATCACGCGTTTTGAGTTGAATAAGAAATCCCTCTCAAATTTTCCATTATGGGCAATTTTGCAACCTCTATATATCACGATCGTAGGAATCGGAGGAAAACTGCATCTCTTTTCATGGAACAAAAAACCACGAACAAGGTCATAACAAACAAGGACTCGGGATAATAAAAATCAGGTTCTCTTTCAAAAAACTATAGGTAGCGAAAATATTAACAGGAAATTGACTTGGATTAGATTTATTAAAAAAGAAAAGAAGGATAATCCAATGTAAAATTCACTTGGAACCGAAAATATGGAAGTGCTATTTAAAGTGCAGGGATATTATATTCTGCGGGTGTAATTTATTAGTCGGAAGATGAGAATTAATGATAAACAGTTAGCAGTATTTTTCAAGAACTGATTGATTTATATAGTCAAGTAATTATGAACAATATTTTAGACCATTATATTTAATCCGATTTTATAATCTCTGAACTTTTTACTTGACAATCAAAATAAGAAAATTATTTTATTCTTCACAAGGGGAAAAACATGAAAAGAATTATATTATTCTTTGTATATTTCTTGCTATTATTACTAAACGGCTGCAGTTGGGATGATGGTAATCATGATGATGGTAATCATGCAGAACCTCCCACCACTGTCTATCCGCAAATTGATGATTGTCCCTGCTTCTCACCCGATGGGAATATTATTGCTTACCATCATTACCACATGAGATATATTCTTTCGAGTGGTTCATATAATTATGATATGGACTCTACCGGCATTTGGTTCATTGATACAGATGGTTCAAATCCTCGTATGTTCCTTCAAGGAGGAGATCTTCCAGACTGGTCTCCAGATGGAGAGTGGATCGCTTTTGTGGGTCCTGCAAAAAATATATGGAAGATCAAGTCAAATGGTGATAGCTTAACTCAATTTACATCTGGACGAAGAACCTTTTTTCCAGATTGGTCACCTGACTGCGCTAATATTGCCTATGACCAGAGTATTGCCACAGCAGGACATCCTTCTGGAATCTGGATTATGAATGCGGATGGAAGTAATGACCATAATTTGGGTTTAGGTAGAAATCCTAATTGGTCCCCCGATGGTTTACATTTAGTTTATCAAGGTCCTCCAGGTTCAACTGAATCTGAATCTCAAATATGGGTCGCAGATACAAGTGGAACAAATCCAAATCAATTGTCCTTACAAGGTATGTCTAATAGAGGCCCTACCTGGTCACCAGATGGATTAAAGATTGGGTTTTCTTCGCAAGAAATGGGTGAAGCGCCTCAGATATGGTTAATGGATGCTGATGGAAGTAATCCTCAGCAGTTAACTACAAAAGGCGGTATTACACCAGCCTGGTCACCGGGTGGAGACAAAATTGTCTACTCTCAGTATGATTGGAGAGTTTATAATCCACGGGAGAATGGAACTCTCTGGATTATGAACACCGACGGCACAAATAATTGCCAATTAACCTTTGGCCCAAACAGCCAATAATTAATGGAGAATTATGTACAAAACTCGAGTCGAGTTAAGAATGAATAATTTTGTATTAGAACAATTTGAATATTATAAAGTCAAACGGTGAATTTTATTATTCAGTATATTTTTCCTTAATCTGGCTTGGGGTTTTTTATTTGTCATGTTTATGAAATTTTTGTGGGTAGGTCAACCTGCATATTTATCCTTTGACAAATAAAATCAGTATTAAAATAAGTGTCCTATCGAAAATCATAAAGGAAAGTTTATATGGCAAAGAAAATCAAACGGCATAAACACCATGAAATAAAAGAAGATAAGTTTATTACCACTGCTTTACTCTTCTCGGAATTTGTCCAAAATCACTGGAAAAAGGTTGCTTTTGGCGCTGCAGGGCTCATTGTGATCATTATTGTGGTCGTTGCCTTGACATCCCGCTCCGGAAAAGTTAATACCCTTGCACTGCGGCAGTTCGACAATGCGCTTGCACTCTATGAAGATGATCAAATGGATAATGCAGGAGAGGCATTTTCTACAGTGCTCGATGAGTACGGTTCCTCAAAATATAGTGGACTATCATACTTGTATCTTGGTAAGATCAATATCGAAAAGAGTGATCCCGACGTAGAACTGGCTGAGAAGTATTTCAAAAAAGCAAAATCCAGACTTCATGATCTTTTGCTTAAGGAAGCTGCCTGGATGGGGCTTGCAGAATGCACAAGACTGAGTGAGGGTGATGAAGCATACTACGAGTATCTTGCACGCTTGATAAAAAAATTTTCCAACTCCTATAATGTTCCCCAGATCGCATTTAAGATCGCAGAGCATTATTTTGCGACCGATGAGTATGAAAAAGCAAAGGAATATTACTCTCTCATTGTGAAAAAATTTACAACCTCACCGAATTACTACAAAGCAAAACAACAGTTGGAATATATTGAGCAGTTGCAGCAGGATAAGTAAATATCAACTTTTTTGAGCCCTTTTTCGTGAAGGGCTTTTTTTTGTTTTTATATAAATATCGAATGATGATTAACGATTTGAGATTTAAGAAGTTAACAGAGCAATACCATTCTGAAATCTCCAATCGGTGTTCGGTATTTTTAAATCAAAATAAAGAATACTTTTGCACCTTGATGGTAATTGATTTTAACTTAAATGAAAAACATCTTATTGTAATAAAATGAAAAAGAACATACTCGGCTGGATTAGCTATGACTTCGCCAATTCTTCGTTCACAACGGTCATTGTAACAGTTGTGTACAGTGTATATTTTAAGTCCGTTATAGTTGGCAAAGAAGGAATTGGAGATTCGCTCTGGGGGCTTTCTGTCAGTCTTTCCATGCTTATTGTTGCTCTTATTTCACCGATTCTCGGAGCCATTGCAGATTACACACGCTCAAAAAAGAAATTCCTTTTTGTGTTCTGTTATACCTCCGTGCTTTTTACAGGATTATTATATTTTGTCCACGCTGGTGCTGTTATGTGGGGTATGCTGATTTTTATGATCGCAAATATCGGTTATGAGGGCGGGAATGTCTTTTATAATGCCTTTCTTCCGGAGATCACAACAAAGAAAAATCTGGGGAAGGTGTCCGGTCTGGGATGGGGGATCGGTTATATTGGTGGGCTGAGTGCTCTTCTCCTTTCCTATCTGTTCATTGAAACAAATGTGCCTCTTGTTTTCCCTTTGATCGCTGTATTCTTCGGGATTTTTGCAATTCCAATATTTGTTTTTTTAAAAGAATCAAAAACAAAAAAACAGTCTCAAAATATAAACTATATCAAAGTTGGGTACGAGCGCATAAAAAATACTTTTCATCGCATTAAGGATTTGAAAGAGCTTTCCAGATTTTTGATCTCATTTTTTATTTATAATGACGGCATCAAAACTGTTATAGTGTTTGCAGCGATATACGGAGCGCAGCGCTTCGGCATGACCGGTTCGCAGCTTATTATCTATTTTGTACTTGCAAATATCACTTCATTTATTGGCTCGATTATTTTTGGTTTTATTGTTGACAGGATCGGAGCTAAAAGAACAATTTCAATTACATTGCTTATCTGGATCGCAGTGGTTGTCTGGGCCTTTTTCTGTAACAATGTGACGCAGTTTTATGGAGTCGGGCTGCTGGCAGGTATTGCGATCGGATCGTGCCAGTCTGCAAGCAGATCATTGTTTTCACTTCTTACACCTGAAGATAAACATGCAGAATTTTTTGGATTTTATGCAGTAAGCGGCAAGGCTGCTGCAATTATTGGACCGTTGTTATACGGTTTGCTCGTGCTGATCTTACACAGTCAGCGACTGGCTATATTGAGTATTGCACTTTTCTTTGTGGCTGGATTTTTTGTTCTTCAAACTGTGAATGAGGAAAAGGGAATTCATGTCGCATCGCATATTTTTAGAAAGGAGTAGTCATGTGTGGAATAGTTGGCTATATAGGAAATAAACAGGCGCTTCCAATTGTGATTGAAGGCATCAAACGTCTGGAATATCGTGGGTATGATTCCTCAGGAATTGCGATCATAAATTCGGATGATGAGCTTGTTATTCACAAAAAAGAAGGCAAGATCGTTGAGTTGGAGCAGTCAATTCCAAAAGGAGTGAATTTCGAAGCTCATTTGGGTATTGCACATACGCGCTGGGCTACACACGGCGAACCGACAACCCTCAATGCTCATCCGCATATTGATTGCACTGGAAAGATCGCAGTAGTGCATAACGGCATTATTGAGAATTATAAACTCCTTCGAGAAAAACTGGAAGAAGAAGGACATACTTTTACAAGTGATACAGATACTGAAGTTATCGCTCATCTTATTGAGCAATTCTATGTCCAATGCAAAGACATGCATAACTCTGTGCGCATGATGCTCAAACAGGTTGAAGGAACTCTCGGTATCGCAGCCATTAATTTGGATATTCCGGACAAACTCTATGCTGCACGCAGAGGAAGTCCACTCATTATCGGTGTGGGAGAAGGGCAGAATTTTATCGCTTCTGATGCTGCCGCATTGGTCGTACATACAAAGAATGTTATCTATCTTCAGGATGATGAAACTGTAGAGATCTCAGCTAATGATTTCACTATAAAAACAATTGCAGATGACGAGGTGCAGCGCGAGATCATCAAGATCAATTGGGATATCTCGATGATCCATAAAGGCGAATATGATTTCTTTATGCAGAAAGAGATCTTCGAACAACCAACTACGATCGCTAATGCATTCCGCGGTAGAATTATGGACATATATAACACATCTCGGCTTGGAGGAATTTCCCTTTCCATAGATGAGCTGAACAGCATCAAGAGTATTTGCATTGTTGCCTGCGGAACCTCGTGGCATGCGGGACTGGTCGGGCAGTATATTATTGAGCAAATAGCAAAAATACCTGTGCGTGTTGAATATGCATCTGAGTTCAGATACCGCAACCCGATTTTAGGTCCTGAAACTCTTGTGATCGTGATCAGCCAGTCAGGCGAAACAGCAGATACCCTTGCTGCCCTTAGAGAAGCAATGGCACGCGGCACAAAAGTCATGGGTATCACAAATGTAGTGGGCAGCACCATTGCCCGTGAAACTGATTTTGGTTCATACATCCATGCGGGAGCAGAGATCGGCGTTGCATCCACAAAAGCTTTTACTTCTCAAATAACAGTGCTCTTCTTGCTTGCTCTCTTGCTCGGAAGAATGCGCACTGTATCACCCCAGAATGGCGCTCAATATATAAAAGAGATAAAATCGATACCTGAGAAGGTCGGTGAGATCCTTAATATGAACGATGAAATTCGGGTTATTGCAAAGAAGTATAAAAATTCAACGAATGCACTCTATCTTGGCAGGGGAATCAACTATCCTGTTGCTCTCGAGGGTGCTCTGAAGCTTAAAGAGATTTCCTACATTCACGCAGAAGGATATCCGGCAGCTGAGATGAAACATGGTCCTATTGCTTTGATCGATGAAAATATGCCAGTTATCGTTGTTGCTCCTGATGATTTTGTGTACGGGAAGATCTTGAGCAATATGGAAGAGGTGAAAGCCCGAAAAGGGAAGATCATTGCTGTTGCCAACGAGCCAAGCAACGGCTTGGAGGATCTCGCTGATGATATTATCTTTGTTCCAAGAACGCTACCTGCACTTACGCCACTTCTGACAGTAATTCCGCTACAGCTTTTTGCATATCATGTTGCAGTGCTGCGGGGGCTTGATGTTGACCAGCCGAGAAATCTTGCAAAGAGCGTTACAGTCGAATAAAATGAAATGAGCCAGCGGATCAAGAAGTGTGATGCCTTTGCACTAAAAGTCACCGAATACAGCAATACCAGCCAGATCATACAGTTTTTTTCAAAAGAGTTTGGACATATCGGAGTAATAGCCAAAGGCACTCGAAATCCCAAGAATAAATATTACGGACTTATCCAGCAGCTTGGAAATTATGAGATAGTTATTTACAAAAAGGATACTACGCTTTCCTTGCTCAAAGAGATCTCGCTCATCAATGATCATAATCGTCTTACTTCCGATCTTAATATGACTACACTTGCGCATGCTGCAGCGGAGTTATATCTTCAGCTAATGTTCGAGAAGGATGATCATGAGAAATTTTATATCCTTCTCAATCAATTTTATGAATACCTTCCTAAAGTAAGAAAAAATCATATTCTGGTTTTTTGGAGATTTTTACTGCGTGTTGCTGGCTTTCTTGGTTTTTCTCTGCAATTCAGTAAATGCCAGGTTTGTGGAATTCAAAACAGTGAACTCTTTCATGGCATATCTTTTGTTCACAATGGATTTATCTGTAGTAATTGTGCCGGAAAGAGAGCTGCAACCGAGCATTTCCAGATAAACGAATCAACCAGAAAATTGCTACTGACACTCAAGAGTCTTCATAATCTGGAATCATTTGAAATTACCGAACAGGACATCAAGACTATCAATACGATTTTCCGAACCTATCTCAGCCATCACCTTCATAAGAAAATTCATTTCAGGAGCTTGGAAGTTTTGTAGACTTGTTTCAAGTTTTATCGGAAATCAAGTATTGGAAGAGCGAATACTATTCATCATTGTCATTCCCAACTCGATTGGGAATCCAGATTTTTTAAATTTAAATAGATTGGTAGAAATTACATCAGGGGGTAGAGATGGGTTTGTCCAGTTGAGAGCTATGTTATATTTATGAGTCCCTTCAACACAATCCGATAAGACGGTTTGTATAATTCTTTGTAAGTATCCGAATGTGAAAGATGTGAAAAATTCTTCTTGTTCAGAATTAAATTCAATTCCTTCCATTGGTTTGGAGTAAAATTATTAAAATTCTTATTCTCGATCAATGAACCTAATTCGAACCAGCAGCTCATTAATCTTTTCTTGTCAGGAGTGATCTGCTTCGCAGTTTCATGCAGCATTTCAAAAAGTAAATCAGCATTTCCGTGATTTCGATATACTGGAATATTCAATCTTACAAGTTCATGATCCAGCGAAATATCAACATAAAGTTCCGTCTCATAATCTTCAAAATTGTATTCAAATTCCTTTTTCAGATACGAGTATGCAAGTGCTTCATTCTGTAAAATATGTGTAGGTCCCAT
>JAUWPE010000175.1 GCA_030611765.1 Candidatus Cloacimonadota bacterium
ACGTCCGCACAGCCTCGACACCAAAACCCCCGCCGCTCATGATATCCTGATATACAAGGGTGTGAAGGTCTGTAAACCCGCATGAAAATTCTATCTCTTCTTCATCAACGGTTATTGATCTGAATGTTGTTTTCCCATCTGCTTTTTCCGCTTTTGGCAGATTATTCCTGTCTGTAGACAAAAACCATTGAACATTAATAGCTTTCATGTGTTTTGGTGCAACGTAGCCGCCGGCACCGATAAGCGCAATATTTTTGTTTGCTAAAACTCTTCTATTAATCAAAATTTTTCCTTTATAATTTCATAAGCTATTTTAAACCTTTATAATTTTTTTTACCCGCCTTTTTTAATATCTTTTTCATTGCTATCAGGTTTTGCAGATGTTCATCGTTCATTCTTTCAATAGTTTCTTTTTGAGATTCTATACACAGATCATAAAGTATTGAAAATTGTTCCAAGCGTTTTTGAACAGGAAGATTTTTCATATAATTTCTTTCCCATTCATTAAATTTAGACATCTTAAGAAGCATTATTTCATATTCATTCTTCATTTTCCCACTTTTTAATTCTGTCATAAATCTCAGTCTTCTGCCTTTATCTTGAAATACTTTAAAACCACGGACTAACACGGATTTACACGAATGGAACTTTTGTAATGAAAGACTGATTTAACTCTGAATCATCTGCCGGAGCTACAGTGCACCGATATGCGGGCTCTATGCTTCGCTTCGACAGGCAGGGCAGTCAAAATTAATGGAAAAGCAGGATTTTGCAAATTTCTTACTTCATACTTAATCTCACATATATCTCATATTCTCACACGATCTCACACTATACGAAATATCTCACACTAGGTCCCTTTCCCTTTTTATTTAACAGCTTTTCCCCTTCTAATTTATTTAACCGTTTTAATGCCGTATTTTGATGTATATCAAGCAATTTTGCGATTTCTCTGCTGCTAATGGGACCGAACTTCTTTACAAGAGATAAAACAGATTTTATCTCTTGTCCCAGTTCTTGTTTGGTACGAAAAAGTGTAACCTTAAAAAAATTGCCCATCTCTTCAAATTTCGGTTGGGGCGTTCCGGCAGATCTACATTCTTCCTGCATGCGACTAATTCCTGTTCCAAGTTGCTCGATAAAACCAGCTTGTCGAAAAGTCCTAGCAATAATCTTATTCCTAATTTCCGACATGCCGTGCCCCAAATCTGACAGAGTAATACCAAAAGGCAAAATGCCGGGGCTGGTAATTTCTACCCTATCTGAAAAAATATCGAGTTTATTCCTGGCTCCGGTTATGGAATAGTCTCTGTGACAGATAGCGTTTACAATCGCCTCACGGAATGCTTTTAGAGGTATCGGATATTCTTCCTTTCTTCTTAGATCTTCAATATGAACATCCTTTTCAAGGTAAAGCTTTACAAATTCCATAACCTTTTCCGGCAAATATAAAAAAGATGATGAAAGTGATGTTGAATGAATAAGATCCGAACGTGTATCGCCTTTAAAACGGCTTACACTGAATCCTGCAAAGTCATATAATTCAGGCAGGCTGGAACAAAACAGCAAAAGACCTCCAATTGTCGGATGGCAAGTGTGATTGTATTGCTGTGCCATTTTGTTTTTAACCAGAAAATCAATCGACGGTTTTATGTTCAACTCGCGCAGGGTAATAAATTCCCCAACTGTATTCATATCAAAGATATCACAGCCAAGTGAAGTATCGATGGTCATGTCAAGGCTTATATTCCGGGCCTGTCGGCTCAGATCTGCAAGAATCTCGGAGTCTGCTTTTCGATTTGTTGATCCGACCCTTACAAAAGTTCCCTCCTCGGGCCCGGAACTTTTCATAAAGTAAGGCTTGTTGGCGCCAGGTAGTACCTTAATAAGAAAAATCATCTGTTTGCCAATAGAAACAGTCTGGAAAAAGACATTTGGCATCGGAGAAATTGAATCATAGATAAGACTTGAAAGTACCTCTTCCATATCATACGGTTCATCATTAATTCCGCATATGCTATGATCATCATTCACACCAATATATAAACTGCCCCCAGAACCATTCGCAAAACCGATGATTGTTTTAAGTAGATTCTTTCTGTTTGACGGCAAACTGCTCTTAAATTCGAGCATCCTGTTTTCCGGCTGTTGAATGATTTCTATATGATTCATCAAAATTAAAGATCCTTAATCACTTTAAATAAATTTGGATGCCATCAAGCATAACATAGTGGTAATAATACAAATCGGCGATATCATATTTATCCTTGAAATAGTATGCAAGGTTACTGCCAAGCAAACCGCTCACACCGGTAATCAGCATTTTATTTTTATTTCTTATCATTTATTTAGCCACCCCGGTACCATCTGCCAGATATACGGGGCCCGATATGCGGGATCTACGCTTCGCTTCGACAGGCAGACTATTATTTCTGCCGACTTGGCAGAAATAATGGCACATGCCTTGAGCTTTTTTATTGTTTTTGACATTATATACAGGAACTGCGGGATTTAAGAACACTAGGTTCCCTTCCCTGATTGAAACCACGGATTAACACGGATATCCATTACAGATTCATTTGGCTCGTTTGGTGTATAGTAAATTCATATTTCCGTAAAAGATGTCGTTATGCAAATTGTTTATGTCTTTGAACAACCTATCCTCATTAATAGCGGAGATCCACTTTATCTCCCGAAGTGACTCGTGGGGCATATCTTTTATTATTTTACAAATCTTCAGCGGCTCCGCCCATAAATCTTTTTCTCTTGCTTCTTTAAATATATTCTCCCAGTTAAAAGAATATTTTTTTGCAATAAAGATAATATCGACAATATCTTTGGACTCATATCTACTCAACGCACATATTTTATTTGAAAGAATATTCCTCCAGTTGTCCACCCGGTTATAAATTTTCGATTTTTCAAAACCTCCATAATGGAATGGAACATCGTTCACGAAGTCTACTTTCAGAAAAGACTTTCCTCTCTCTATCATGATCCTTACGAATGTATCCGCTGTTGTTGTAATTTCAAACTTCTGCTTTGATTGCTTTAATGAATCGACAATCCTTTTACACTGTTTTTTAAAATCCGGATGATGATTGACGAAAAAATCAAGGTCATCTGAATAACGATGCTGTAGATAATGCCGGCTTAATGCAGTTCCACCCGTTAGATAAGATTCACGTTCGAGGACTGAACCAGTTTTAATATTTCATTCTGAAAAGGA
>JAUWPE010000049.1 GCA_030611765.1 Candidatus Cloacimonadota bacterium
TGGAGGATTGTGACGAAAAAATAATATACTACTTTCTCAATTCCTTCCAATCTTTGTAATCTGAGAGATCCACTCTGTTTTTATAATAGTTGAGAAGACTCATAACATCTTTACTAATAAACATCACAGGCAAATTTCTAAATTTATTTTTATTAATATATTCCAATGCTTCTTCATAATCACCGTTTAATGAATTTTTTAAATCTTTTAGCTTATTATACCAATCTTTAGCAAGACCCTTATCTTCACAATACCTTCTATAATACACATAATCTTCTGGCATTATTAATAATTTATGAAATTCATCAATATTTCTTCCAAATGCTCGTTCAAAAAAATCTCTTTTAGGAATAACTGCACCATGAGTAACATTAAGAATGGCTTGTATTGTTCTCAGAAATTTGCGATTCCAATGTTGTCATATATAAGACCTGTCTTTAGCATTAACAGGTATATATTTCATTGGAAATGAAAAAATTCTTAAATCAAGTTCCTCGTTTAGTTTAATGTTTATTTTTAATCTATCATATAGGTCTTCTGGCTTATCCAGATAATTGTATAGAACATAGTTAGATAATTCTTTAATACCATACTTTGCAGCGAGATGAACTTTTTCAACATAAAGCTTCTTGATTTTAATATTATCAAAGGCTATTCTAAGTGGCTTAATATTTATTTCAGAAAGTCTTTTCTTCCTTGTGCATAAAGAGAGCCCGTGACCTGTGATCGGGCTTTCTTTTTTTTCTTATAACTGTATTTGTAGCGCCTTATATTGGATGGAGGATTGCAGGGAAGGAATGAGGGTAATATCTCATGAAGAACTGATAAATATACACTCATATTGTTTATTTGATTGAATTACGATTTTCAGTATTATTAAAATACAAAAAAAAGATAAATTTATCTGTTAAGCCTTCTTGCTCTAAATTCAGATAAAGAATCTATTGTTTTATCGATAATATCTTCAGGAATATTCAATTTACTTTTTATAAGCTTTGTAGCTAAATCAACTGCTTCATCCTTTTTATGATTCGAGATTGATTTCGATATTTGTTCATATTCGCTATCAATATTGTCATCACATTTATAAACAATTGATTTGTATAAAGCACCAGGCTCTATCTTTAAAACACCACTTCCATAAATCTTAGAGTACCTTTCTAAAGATAATAGACCTGGTGCAGACAGTAAGCTAATTTGCACCCATTTCCTTTCATTATCTGTAAGACTTTTAAAGTAAATTCTATGAATTGAATTCGTACACTGGTATTTAGTATTAAAGATTAAAAATGGAATATTCATACTCCTATAATGGAAAAAAGCATCAGGATGCTTTTCTTTTTTTATATAATACCAAGAATCACGTAATTTGGAATGAGCTCGTAAATGTATATTTTCATTGATTCCAATGTTTATATATCCAATAAAATTTTCTTCGTTTTTAGGATGTATTATTAGTAATTTCTTCTTTGGTGTCTGAATTGTATTAAGTTGTGTTAATTCTTTTGTCGAAGTATAAATTGAAACTAATTGATTCGTTTGAAAGCCAATTTTCTTTGCTTCATCTAACGTCTTAATGAAATAATTATTTGCTCCTGTAACTATTCCTATTCTAATATCAGCAACTTCTCTAAATTCTTGAAAACCATATTTTGATTTATATTCTTTAACAATCTCATCAACGTTATAATCTTTACTAAAATTAATTGATTCTGATTCCCAATCATCTTTTCCTAATATTTTAAAACTCATATGATCATCAAGATTATTTGCAAAACTGCAACTTATTGATTTTGTCTTGTTTTCAAAATTCTTTAACCAAAGTAATATTATTCTCTCATCAGTATCGTTAAAATAATTATTCCCTAATGCAATAACCTTAATCTCTTCAAACTTGCCATACAGCCATTTTCTTAAATTAATAGAATAACCTGCTTGCAGAAATGACCATGGTATAATTGCACCAATATTGCCATTATTATGCAAATGATTTAAAGCTTTAATAAGGAAATAAACCCATAAGTCAGATTTTTTATTTAGTTTTAACTCATTTCTTTCAAGCAATTTCTCAAATTGCTTTTTAATTTCAGGATCGATATTTCTATTTCTTACATATGGGGGATTCATTATAATGTTATTGTATTTATTAGATTCAGGAAATTGGAAAAAATCTGTTTTATACAATTGTGTTTGTGGTATATTATCAATTTTCTTGTTAATTAGATTTATATCGCAACCAAAGAGGAAAATTTGATTTAATTGATATGGAAATTTTTGATACAAAATCTTTTCTGTAGCTTGTAAAAGGGATCCATTACCATATGCTGGATCAAAAAAAGTTAATCCGAATTGATACACTAATGGTTCAACTAAAAAATTTGCTAAAGTAGGTGGTGTATAATATACTCCATTAATTTTATTATTGTTTTTATTCTCCATAGCAAAAGTCTGATGTAAATAATTTATCTCCGTGTGAATTGCTAATAAATGAATGACAACTCTGATAAAAATTTGATAAAATTAATTTCTCGTCTCTGTGGATTATATCTCGCCATTCAGATCTTTCTTTAATTTTATTATATGACTCATTAGGAAACTCATTGAAAATTAAATTTAAAATTAATGCAAAAGTCATTGGTTGGTGAAATAATCTTGGTTCATCTAAATCTTGAGATAAAGAATAATCGTAATTCAAATTTTTTAATTCACTTGGTAGTCTACCACCAATTTGCAAATGAGATATTGGATGTTTTTGTTTCGTGGTAGTATCACAACCAGAAAAATCATAGTGAATCTTAAGTAAAATTCTTTTATCAATTTTGTCACATACAGCAAAATAATAAGTTAGTTCTTCATATCTATTATTCTCACTATTTATATTAACACCTATAAATACTTCCCCTTCTCTTTCATTATAAGTTATATCTAATTTACTTGAAAAGATAAACATGTTTTTTCTTTCTTTTAACATATAATAACTATACTTAGCCCTTCCATATAAGCAACATAATTCTTGTGAAAAAAGATCTGCTCTATCACAAATAAACTTAAGAGTATCTAATTCGTGTTTAATGTGCTCTTGGGGGTTTTCAGGATAGAAGATTAATTCCAATTTATAGTTCCTTAATTAATCTGATTTCTTCATAATATAACTGTTTTTGTATTTTAATAAAAGGTTTGGAACATTTTAAATGAACTTGAACTCTTTTTCCCATTTCGTCATCTGTATAAGCAACAGTTTCAGGATACTTTTCCTTACAAACATAACATTTACTCAAATCATCATCATCTATTTCATCAAAACTAATTCCTAATTTCCAAGGTAAATATTCCTCCGAATCAGTAAATTTAGAGAACAGAATCTCCTTAATCTTACTTTGCCACCATCTTATTTTATCATCATTTGCATAGATTCCATTGTATATTGCATCTTTAAAATATTTCTCGATTTTGTTAAAACTATTTTCTTTAACTCCTATAAGAGTGGAAATCCATAAACTATCAAGTAAAAAACCTGGTTTTGTGAATAAGGTTTTTCTAATCCATTTCGAAAGTTCGAAAGTTAATTCAGGCTTACCATAATTATCTGTAATACTATCTGGAAGTACTGCCTCAAGTCTGTTAAAATCATCATCAGGTGGATTAAGCAGTTCAAGCAAAGAGGATGAGTTACAAGGTTTTTTACATTTAATTTTGATATTTGATCTCGCTATAGCAACTAAAGTTGATTTTTTGTTTCTAATTTGGTGACCACTAAACACTTCATCATAAGATTCTTTCTGTTTTGAAGTAACGTCTTTATCTAAATCTGCTGCAGTTACTGTAACAATAGGACATTCAGGCCAATACTCTCGAATTATTTCAGCGTACGATGCTCCAGAGAATTTTACATCACTTTTAACATCTTTTAGTTTTACTTCATGTAATCGATGATCAATTAAAATTAAATCAGGTTGTTTCCTCAAAAATACATCATCCATAAGAAATTTGATTAGGTCTTGATCACTTACGTTTTCAAATTTACAATCTATTTGTTCATCATCAAATCTTTTACTAATTTTTTTCCTATATCTATCATCATCGATCCATAGAAATTGTAATATATCATTCATGGTAAAATTATCTCCAATTCTGTACTCCATCCTTCAGGTGGTATGTTGAATTTTATCGATCCATTTCTATTTTTTATTATCTCTTTTATATAACTCAAACCTAATCCACTACCAGAACCAACTATATATTTATCTGCAGGATTAAGATTAATGCTTAATTTACTATATAACTTGTTTTCAGGATCAGCTATAAAAGGAATAAAAACTTCATCAAAATAATCCCCACTTATTCCAACACCTGTATCTCGAATTTTTATGATATTTTTTCCTTTTTCTCTAATTGCGCTAAATTCAATTTTTCTCTGATTATTGTTAGCAATAATCGATTTTATTGAATTTGATATGATATTCAATAATATCGTAATTAATTCAGCTTCCAAAATATCATGTATAATCATATTATTGGGGACTTTTTCTTTATATTCAATTTCAATTCTATATTGTTCCGAAATCAACTTAAATGCACAAACAGCTTTTTCAATACGATCTTTTAGGGCAAGATTCTTAGGCGCTTCTTTAACTCCTTCAAATATTATTATTGAGAGTAAACTTAATAATTGATTGAATCGTTCTTTTGTATTTTCTATTTCTGCATCAATTCTATCAATTGCAGTAATAATATCTTCATGATTATTTAATTTTTTTAGCTGAACAAAATCTCCTTGTAAATTATCTAAGTAACCTAAAAGTGATTTCACCTCATGTGTAAAAAGCAACAATGCAGCAGAAGATGATGCAATAAGTCTAAGATGTTTTAATTCTTCTCTTTCATAATTATTTTGTTGTAAAACATCATTGAGTATGTCATTCACATTGCTTAAAGATTTCTTTTCTTTCTCAGGTATTAATGTTGAGATATAATTGATTTGAGATTTAAGATAACTAACTGATTCTTTTATGATTTCAGAAGGTTCAATTTTTTTTCTCATCAACTCTTCAAGTTTTATTCTTGATTCTTCTATTCTTTCTTTTTTCTTTAATCCTAAATAATAGTCACGATATATTGTTGCCCAATCCACACCAAACCTAACAAATTTTATTAATTCTTTAAAAGCATCTGATTCGATAAATCCTTCCCTACTTGCTTTCATTTCAAAAACATTATCTGGATCAGTAATAATTACTTCTCCTACATAATTTTTTTCGGAAAGAAGATTTAATAAAGGTCGTTTATTATAATAGTGTTCCAAAGAATCTGTAAAACTTAATAACTGTTTACTCTGTGATTTTTGTTTTCTCAATCCTCTATCATGATCAATGTTTAGCCAATCGTCAGTTCCATAGGAATACACTCTAAAACCTTTATATTTCACAAGAATACCACCCCAATCTGATAGAATATCCTGTAATCTTCCTTTTGAAATTACATCAGTATTTCTCATTTGACTTCTATTTCCTACTAAAACACCGAATTCTAAAGTTACTCCTTTTAAAAGTTTATATATTTCATTAGAAATAATTTCCTTTTTATTTAATCCCATAGCTGATAAAGTATATATTGCTTTTCCTTCAGAATTAACTATAGCCTTAACAGTTGACCATCCACTGTTAAGTAATTCGTCTCTCAGGTTGATTACTTTTCCTTCAAACTGTGGAATATTTAATTCAATATTAAATCCGGGATCTTCTACAAAGCCATTTCTTTTAGTTCCTCTATTTGCAACAAGCATAGCTAATTGTCTTTTTAGGTAATTATAATTCCCCTTTGTTAATTCATCTGTTAAACTTTTGATTACAAGCGTAGTACCTGTTGATTGTATATTGGTTATAAAATGTTCTCCATGGCATTTTATACTTGTTATATCAGTTCCAGGTTCAAACTCCTTCCAATTAAAAATCACTTTTGTATGTTCGAATTCATTTTTTTCATTCTTACCAACAGTTATCATTTCAAGAACGGTACCTAGTCTTCTACAACTGAATCTTCCTATACCTTTTTTTCCTGTTTTGGGTCTTCCATATTTTAGAGAAAATACGCTGTTTGTTTTATTTGTAGTAGCAATCTTCATCCAATATCGTTTAACTTCATCAAGACTCATGCCATTTCCGTTATCAATTATATGAACTTCATCTTTTCCTAATTTATCGCATGTAAATTTTATTGTTACATTTGTAGCATCAGCGTCGTATGAATTTTTAATCAATTCTTCCATTGCAAGATGAACAGTTTCTACTAACTTCTCACCTAACTCACTCAATAATGCACTATCGACAGAAAAAATTAAATCTTCCATATGAACTTCCCAAAATTAATTAATTACTTTGAATGCATCAATATATTCGATGTCAATAATTATCATATCTAAAACATTTGTTTTATCTTTATTATTTTTTTTATTAATTTATCAAACTTAATTATGACCATAGAATATTAAAGATAAAATTTCGTATTATCAATTTTAACTGACACAAAATAGGATTAAATATTTCCCCCTATTCCACCAACTCCATTTTATTCGTCACTGTCTGAGACATGGGAAGGGTCATCTCATTTTGTCCTGATATCTTTACCCTTCAGTCTTCGCTACGCTACACCCCGAAAGGACGCCTTGGCAGGCAGAGAACAGAGAAAGGTTAAAAAAATAATATAACAAAACAATAAATCGAGCAAAAATCTAAATAAGATAAACACTAACAATAACTCTTCTACTACAGCTTTAACCCAACGTGTTTCAGGCAAGCTCAGCGTGATAATTATATTGCGGAGATGACAAATTTTGAAATAATTTCATTTTTTCCTTGCATTTTTTTTTCGATTATATAAAAAGGGAACTCAAAGGCGGTTTATATGTTAGAAAAAATTGGAATATTATTTTGCCTTATGCTTTTTTCAACCAACCTCTGGGCGGAAACCCTCGAGCCCTCGCTCGCAGGAACATGGTATCCCGGCTCAAAAAAAGAGTTGGAAAGCATGCTGACGAGATTCTTCAATAATGCTGAACTCGGAAAGAATAAAGATATCGTTCCACTTGGCATTATCTCTCCTCATGCAGGACTTGTCTATTCCGGTCCCATTGCTGCCTATGGCTATTCACTGCTGAAAAACGGAAATTTTGATACAGTCATTATCATGGCAACAAGCCATCGCTACAATGCAGGAAAAGTAAGCATATACAATGGAGATAAAGTGAAATCTCCCCTCGGTACCTCAAAAGTTGATAAGGAAATTGTGCAAAAACTGATCGCAGCTGACCCCTATTTCGAGTCCATCCTACAGGTTTTCACAGGCGGAGAAAACAGCTTCGAAATCCAGCTTCCTTTTGTGCAATACCAGCTTCCGGACGCACAGATCGTTCCTATAATGACAGCGACAACAGATTATGCACTTTTGAATAACCTTGCTGATGAGCTCATTTCAATACTTGAAAATACAGAAAAAAAGATTGCTATTGTTGCCAGCTCAGACATGGCGCATTTTCATCCTTATAAAGAAACTGTGAACATTGATCAGCACACTATTGATTTAGTGCTCAGCATGGATATCAATGAACTTAAAAAGGAAGTGCAGAGAGGAAAATGCGAACTATGTGGCTTTCATTCTGTTTATCCTTTCATGAAAGTGATGAAGCACTTTGGTGCAGACAAACCCATAATGCTGGCTTATCAGAATTCTGCTGATATTACAGGTGATCGGTATTCCTCACATATTGTGGGATATTCTTCGATCGTGTTCCCTGAGTCAGAATCCGGAATGCAGAAAAAAGTTAAAGCTTCTGAAGGAGTATATTCAAAAGAAGAAAAGAAATATCTCCTCGATCTGGCGCGAAATAGTATTACTTACTATCTAAAAAATGGAAAGAGACTTCAACCGGAAAAACCTGATGATGAGAAGCTTTCTGAAGAAAGGGCTGTGTTCGTTACATTGAATAAGCAAGGCGATCTTCGCGGGTGTATTGGGCACATGCATGCACAGATGCCGCTGTATCTGGCTGTGTCTAAAATGGCTGTGTCGGCAGCTTGTGAAGACCCTCGCTTTCCTAAGGTTAAAGAGAAAGATCTCAAAGAGATTGATATCGAGATCTCGGTGCTTACTCCTATGGAGCAGATTACGGACTGGAAGCAGATACGCATGGGTATTGACGGTGTGTGGATAAAAAAGGGATGGAGGAGCGGCGTGTTCCTTCCGCAGGTTGCAACTGATACCGGCTGGGACAGAGTGACTTTTCTGGAAAATCTCTGCGCCCACAAAGCAGGTCTACCGAAAGATGCCTACAAAGATCCGAGCACAGAAATCTACATTTACCAGGTTGAAAAGTTCAGCGAGGATGAGTTCGATTAATCCTTAAAAAATTCCTCATATTCAGGATAGTAGAAGTGCTTCTCTGCCTCCTCTTTAGAAAAGGTAAAATAGGTCACATATCCATCTGCACAGAGCGTGTCATTCGCATCGAGAAGCTGAACATACACAGTATAGAGATTTCGTCTCTTCGTATGAAGCTTCGCCCGGAGTGTGATCGTTCCTTTGTTCACGTAAACAGATTTCTTAAATCTTACTTCAAGTTTAGAAGTGACTCCGGTAACTTTGCCCTTTATCAGAACAACCCAGCTTCCGATCTCATCTATAAGAGCAGATTGTATGCCGCCATGCAGCACGTTGAAATAACCCTGAAAAAAATCTTTGGGCTCCCACTTAGAGACAATTTCATCACCATCTTCATAAAATGTCATCTGCAGACCATGCTCATTGTTGGGTGCGCACCCGAAGCAGTAGTAACCATTATACTTATTATAAGGATTCAAGATTTCACGCATAAAACCTTCTTTTTAATTTTAGAATTTTATTTTTGCACATTTCTTATCAAGTTTTTCTCATTAGCTTGACGAAAAATATCTCACTTTTTCAATTCCTACGGAAAGTTGGAATAGATGAATAATACCAGAGCAAAACTTATTGACGGTCCTATTGGCAAGCTTCTGATAAAGCTCACAGCTCCTATGATAGTTGGCATGCTCGGCATGGTCGCATTCAACCTTGTCGATACGTTTTTTGTAGGAAAATTGGGAGTTACCCAACTCGCTGCCCTCAGCTTTACCTTTCCTGTCATACTCGTTGTGAACAGCATAGCACTCGGTGTGGGAATGGGTGGTTCTGCGATAATCTCACGCGCTATCGGCGAGGGTGATACCTACAAAGTTCGAAGAATAACTACGGACGGACTTATGCTCGCAATCGTACTTGTTTTCATCTTTGTGATCATCGGACTTTCGACGATCGGTCCGCTTTTCAAACTTCTCGGAGCGACACCTCAGGTGCTCCCCTACATCAAACAATATATGGGCATCTGGTACTTTGGGATGTTCTTCGTGCTCATTCCAATGGTCGGCAATAATGCGATCCGCGCAACAGGCGATACGAAAACTCCTAGCGCAATTATGGTTGTGGCAGTGATCATGAATTTCATTATGGACCCGATGCTTATTTTTGGACTCGGACCTTTCCCTGCTCTTGGAATTCGTGGTGCTGCGATCTCAACTGTTATTGCGCGCTTCAGTGCATGTGTTGCAGCAACATGGGTGCTTGTTCGTAGAGATAGAATGGTAACGTTTGAGCGGACTCCTCTGCGTGAAATATTTGCATCCTGGAAAGCGATCCTCTTTATTGGCGTTCCTATTGCGGGAGCACGGATGATCCTACCCATCTCTTTTGGTATAATGACAAGGTTAATTTCTGCTTATGGTCCCAAAGCTGTTGCTGGATTTGGCGTTGCTTCCAGGATCGAGTTCTTTGCACTTGCTGTGATACGAGCTCTCTCTTCAGTATTCGGTCCTTTTATCGGGCAAAATCTCGGAGCGAAGCTTTTTGATAGAGTAAAAAGGGGACTTCAACTTGCTGAACTGTTTTCCCTTGTATGGGGTTTCGGTTCCTTTATTATTCTCTTTATTTTTGCCAAACCCATCGCAGGCATCTTTAGCAAAGATCCAGTTGTCATAGAAACGATCATAAAATATTTGTCCATCGTTCCTCTTGGTTATGGCTTACAGGGTGTGCTGCTTCTATGTAATGTTTCACTCAATGTATTACAAAAGCCCTTTCACGCAGCAGGTTTGGTCACAGTTCAGATGTTCGTGCTCTATATTCCTCTTGCCTATCTCGGATCGCATATTCTTCAAATTCAGGGTGCTTTTATTGGAATCACTATCGCCTATTGTATAGCAGGCGTTTTAGCTCATTTCTTTACGGTGAATCATATCAAAAAAGCCGAAGAAAAGATCATAGCTGATTCGACTCATAGCGAATAATCTTTGCGAAAGTTTCTTCCTTTCGCAAAGTTGGGCTTTTTCATCAAATACTTCCTTTCGCAAAGTTGCTGGTGTTCAAAATTAACTTTTCGAAAGACCCAAAGCTTTCGCAAAGAGACAAGGTAAATTTATGAAATATTACAAGGATAATTACTATCATATTTTCAACAGAGGATGCAACAAGCAGCCAATCTTCTTTTCTGATGATAATTACATTTATCTTCTCAAAAAAATAAAAGAAAGCTATAAAGAATTTGGAATTAATATTCTCGCATATTGCTTTATGCCAAATCATTATCATTTTTTGATACAACAGATGACTTATAAACCAGTTTCAGATTGGCTCCGCAAGATATTTGGAGGATATACTCAAGCTATTAATAAACAGCAACAAAGAAGAGGCACACTTTTTGAAGGAAGAGCGAAAGCTATTCTTGTCGATAAAGAAGAATATCTAATCCATCTTATGAGATACATCCATAATAATCCCGTGAAAGCAGACTTAGTAAATAATTCACAAGATTGGAAATATTCAAATTATTTGGAATGTGCTGGTATTCGAGCTGGTTCACTGTATAATAAGAAATTCATCATTCAAAATTTTAGCTCCAGAATCGAATACAAAAAGTATTTTGAAGACTACCAAGCTGAAAGCAAAATATTAAAAGCATTGGATAAATATCTTATTGATTGAATTGAAGATGAATCCTTTGCGAAAGTTTCTTCCTTTCGCAAAGTTGCTGGTGTTCAAAATTAACTTTGCGAAAGACCCAAAGCTTTCGCAAAGAGACGAGAAAATTGAGCATGATAATTTAAAATTAATAAATTGACTTATTTTCCTGATTTTCAGTACATTACAGAAAATTATAGGAGGTCCTATGATCACAAAGTTAAAACAGATTTTGCATAAAGTAGAAGCTGATTATGCAGACATCCGTTATGAGATCAAAAAGGAGACTTTCATTACACTTGATGGTAAAGAGCTCTCCAATATCGGATCAACTACGACAGACGGATATGTAATTCGTGTACTGAAAAAAGGTGGATTCACCTCTGTCTCCTTCACAAAGGAAGAAGATGCGGAAAAAGCGCTGATGACTGCTCAAGAAAATGCAGAACTTATCGGGGAAAATATTGAAAAACCCGTTCAGCTTGCAGAAATACCCATTATAAAGGACACATTCATTCCAACTTTAAAGGAAGACCCACGAAATATTTCTATCCAGGAAAAACTGGAATTGCTTCGATATTACAATGATATTCCCCTGGCTCATGAAAAGATAGCAATGACAAACATGAGATATTTTGAAATGATCCGTGAAAAATACTTCATCTCTTCAGAAGGGGCAGAAATTCATGAAGATCTCATCACGACCGGTATCGGGGGAAGTATTATCAGTAAGGAAGGAAACCTGACTCAGAATGTACGCGTAGGTGCCGGTGGAAGCGATGGTTTTTATACTGTCAGAGATCTTGATGATAAATTTGAACAAAGAACACAGATAGCTATCGATCTTCTTAAGGCAGAGCCCGTCAAAGCGGGAGCGTACAATTGTATTCTCAACCAGGGTCTTGCCGGAGTATTCGCCCATGAAGCTTTCGGACATTTCTCCGAAGCAGATATTGTGGAATCACTACCTGCAATGAGAAAGAAAATGCAGATCGGGAACAAACTCGGCAATAATGTACTCTCCATTATAGATAATGCAACTATGCCGAATCAGCTTGGATTTTACAAGTATGATGATGAAGGTGTGGTAGTCCGCGAAGTAAAACTTCTAATCAATGGTGTGCTTGCCGGCAGACTGCATTCACGCAGAACCGCTCAAGAGTTCGGCGAACCAATTTCCGGGCACTGCGTTGCAGAAGATTACCGCTTTGCTCCTATCATCCGCATGGGTGCGATCTATATTGAACCTCGAGAAAAAACGCTTGAACAACTTATGGAAGAATTGGGTGATGGTCTCTATATTCTCGATGCAAAGGGCGGCCAAACCTCTGGTGAGAACTTCACTTTTGGAGCTCAGTACGGTTATGTTGTGAAGAATGGAAAGAAAGATCGCATGATCCGTGATATCAATATTTCCGGTAACCTTTATCAGACTCTTCAGGATATCGCAGCAGTTGGAAATGATCTGAAACTCTGCAAAACCGGAGGATGCGGCAAAGGGCAAACCAATATTCGCTCTTGCCACGGAGCCCCACACATTCTTGTGAAAAATGTCGTGTTAGGAGGTATCTAATGGAAAAATTATTAGACATGACCAGAAAAGTCTGCGATCAGGCAGAAATATATTATTGTGATCCGATCTCATCTGAAGTAATATTCAAAAAGGGTGAACTCCATGACATCGAAAGCCAGTTTCAATCAGGAATGACTCTGCGCATTATCAAAGATGGAAAACTTGGATTCTCCTACACAAAGAATCTTATCAACAGAGAAGAATTTCTGCAAAATGCACTGGACTCACTCAAGGGCGGAGTGCAGGCACTATATGATTTTCCTCATACTTCTGAACTGCCTGCTCTGAAAACTTACAATGAGCATATCAATGAAGTAACCTCATCCTCGATGGTTGAAAATTGCACGCGTATCGCTGATATATTTATTAAGAATACAGATGCTGAAATAGAACTTGTCGCATACAAAGAAGTTCTTAACCTACGAATTATTAACTCTCAAGGAACCGATTTACATTCAAAGATTGGCTCGGTCGGTTACTGGCTTGGCCTGGTCTATCCCGGTGGCGGGGCTGGTATATCACGGGTATATGAAGAAAAAATCCCGTTTTCTATTTCTCGTAATATTCTTGATAACCTCGTGAAGGTGTATAATGATTCATCAAAAGTAGTTACAATCCCCGGTGGGAAAATGAAAGTGCTTTTTATGCCGGGAAGCATGTACACACTGCTCTGGCGACTTCATAGCGGGACAAGCGCAAAGAGTATTTATGAAGACATCTCGCCAATCAAAAAAGATATTGGGAATCAAATAATAAGCGAAGCCATCACATTCTATGATGACCCTCATGATGATGAAGTGCCCGGAGCTCGCAGTTTTGATGATGAAGGAGTTCCTACTAAAAAGACGAACATCATAGAAAAAGGTGTACTCAAGAATTTCTTTTATGACCTTAACTATGCACAGAAGTTAAGCAAACAATCAACCGGTCACGGGTATAGAGCTTCAATGTGGGGTGGAGATACCATTACTATGAAACCAACTCCACGGTTGGCGCATCCACGTATCGCACCCGGCGAGAAATCCTTTGAAGAGCTTGTCGCAATGATGGATAAAGGTATCATT
>JAUWPE010000186.1 GCA_030611765.1 Candidatus Cloacimonadota bacterium
TCAAGTACAAGGTGCATACCGCCCTGTAAGTCAAGACCAAGTTTGAGTTCCTTACTGCTGAACCAGGTAGGTAATTCTACTCTCGAGGTCTTCTCCACGAGCTCAGCTTTTATCACCTGATCCTTAGTAAAATCAACGTCACCCTCTACATTTCTCAGCATATAATCAGGCAATTTACCTGTAACAGAAATTGAATCATACAGTTCTGTCATGGTTATTTGATCTTCGAATTCCTGTCCGAAAAGATTACTTCCAATTTTATATTCATACTCATTGGTTTCATAGATCAGAGTTGAATCCTGATCATAGACTTCAATGTTCACGATCGCATATTGGTTTTTCGCAATGAGTGGTAAAAGATAGTAGATCGTTACAAGAAAAACAACAATAATGACTGTTGTCCTAAACCAGTTTTTCTTCATGAGGGAACCCTTTCATATACGTAAATTATTTTTTAAGAAAAATTTGTTGAATTTTTTAAGTGCATAATTTTAAGTCAAGTATAACATCACAAAATCACAATTTGGCAATGCAATAAGAAATGGTACACAGATTTGCCAGTTGGCGAACAAGTTTCCGCTGATTAAAATTTAAAATTAAAATTCCTCTGCTTGCCAAGGCGTATTCCGATTTATCTGTCCTGCCTGCCTATTTTATCCCGTGAAACCTTTTCTTTTATTTAACTGGGAATGGTTCCCATATCAAGAAGATGCAGACTGGACTTCATAACGACGAAGTCGGGATGGGGTTCAGAATGAATGTAAATCTTTTCGTCTCAAGTCCAAGCAGACTGGAGTTCAGGCATTTTTGACTGGACTTCAGAATGCTGATAGTTGCCATCTCAAGTTCAAAATACACAAACACTTCCTTCTCAAGTCCACCGTCATTTCATTCCTGTGAACTCGAGTCTCAGTAGACTGGACTTCACGCCGAATTTATTCGGAGCGGAGTTCAGAATGAATGATACAACATTACCGCTCTGAACTCCATTATCCCGAGTACAACGACAAATATTCCTCATTATGTTTTCCGGATCAGTGATAATCAGTTTCATCAGTGTTGATCTGTGTTCAATTCTTCAAAAAAAAACTGCCTCACAAAATTGCATGGCAATTATAAATCATTTTTGAAATTGTTTTAAAATCTCACCTTTAATGAAACCCCGTAAGTTTTTGTCGTGTAGTTCTTCTCGTTCTCAACCAAACTGCCTGCTGGAGAATTGGTCGTGCGTGTTTCGTATGTAAAGAATGGACGGAAATCAAAAAGGTACCAAAGAGGATAAATTAACCAAACTTCCGCATCTAAAATACTGTCTTTTCGTCCCGAATGAAATGGATCGACAGCGACAGAAAATGGTGATTGATAGTATCTATTTTCCCACTCAAAGCTTGTAAAAAGTTTCACGGGTCGTCTCAATGCGCCGCTTCCAATCGGCAATGACAACGAAGTATAAAATATATTAGAATCATAAGAAGGATCGCGGATCTCGATGCTGCCCGGCTCATACACCTTTTCCGCTTGTGCAATGGACTGCACATAAGTATATTTGAACTTTATCTTAGCATTTTTCATTGGTCGTAAACCGATCCATCCCTCACTGACGAAATTATATGCATCATATTCCGGGAAATACTCATTGTAGTTTTGATCGGAATATTTAAAATTATACCCGAACTCTGCAATATCAATAATGCGAATATTCAAACCTGTAAGCACAAGATTTTTTGAATAGGTGAAATCATGATAATCATAGGGAGAATAGAAGTTGCTCTTATATTTGTTTATAAAAATGTAAGGATAATAGGAGTACTTTGCACGTATATCAAGGTATTTGCTGAAATACTGAATGATCTCAAAACTCAGAAATTTAAAGTCCTTGAAGCCGTTCTTCCAGTATTTGTCATAAGAAAATTTGAACTTGCTGATCTGCGTATGTCCCATCACAAGATTGTGCTTGAAGCCAAGCTCGATATCGAAAGAGCTCACAATGTCATCGACTGATTTGAGCTTATACTTATCTGGATCATGCCCATCGAGGAATTCATCAATATCTTTGGCAGAAAGATTGAGTACGTTGCTGTCATAATATGTTCTAATATCGATCTTATTGAATAGATCAAATTCAAAATCCTGAGCGGAAAGAGAGTGTGCACTCATCAAAAATACGAAACAAATGAAAATTATTCTTTTCATCTATCCCCCACGTACACTGCTGTTTTGTTGATATAAAATCTAAACATCACTTCATGATTATTGGAAGTTTTCCTGATCTCAATATGATGAGCACCCTTATCGAAATGAAGAATATTCACATCACCGGTTGAGGGAATATGCTCGATATTGTTTGGCAAGACAGATTTCGAAGACTTATAACCGAACTCACTAAATGACGCTAAAAGTTCATTGTTATCATAAACATCGTATTGATAATCCATTTTTTTTGTCGCAGGTGTGTCGAAGATCACGCGGCTGATTATTTTGAGATATATCGGACCTTCGAGATCAAGACCGATCTTGTTGTTGCTTGGTTCATAATAGGTATATTCTTTATCATTGAGCACGAGTACTTTTTCATCTCCGTATATATCGGGGCTATAAGCGATATATTCGTGTTGTGATGAATAATTGGTTGGTGAATTGTAATCAAATTTGAAGAGAACCGGCATTGGTGAGATGTTAATTATTTTAATTCCATTTTGAGTGTTATTCAGTGTGATCACGGATTTGTTATAGGTAGAAACTGCCTGTCCGTTCACACCTCTTGTGACGCTGCTTTGTTTGCATGTTTTGTGAATCGTATCGGTACGTGCATTGTATG
>JAUWPE010000063.1 GCA_030611765.1 Candidatus Cloacimonadota bacterium
AGCGAGGATTCGAGGTATTGTTTCACTTCAACCTCGACTCCTCGTCGCTTCGCTTCTTAGGAGTCGAAATTGATTGATTAATTTTAATACCCTTCGACCAGTCTGCGCTCCGCTCCGCCTCGACAGGCAAGCTCAGGGTGACAACAGCAAGGATAGATACAAATTGTGTGATGATTTTAATATGAATTATGGGTTACCAAGCCAGTCTTCATTGCATTACGCCTTGGTAAACTGGGGCTTGGTAACCAGAATTTAAGAATTCTCCGAAAACACTTTATTCATGCACTATCCAGATAATCTTCATCGAATTTTTGGGGGTATCCCTGTATCATTCATAAACTTGTGCATGAAATAAAAAAATATAAAACAGATGGAAACATCTGTAGTCACTTAATTCTAAAATCCTTGCATTTTTTGGCATAAAAATTTCCAGCAACTAACAATAACAAACAGTCACAAACTTTTTTTATTTTTTGTTAGATTTTGTTCGTTTTGCTTGCCCCGTGAAATGTTTTTTCTTTTATTTCACTGGGGTTCGTTGCTAATTCTTTTTGGTTTCGGTTTACCCTGTTGGAATACTTATCTTACGGGGTTTATCCGAGTTAGGATTTTTAAATTTAAGTAATTTATTTTTTCATTCAAATAATAATTTGTTTGGGGGAACTCGATTCAAAGGGTGATTCGTCGAAATCACCGAACTTTTCTACAATTTCAAAACCATTATAATAGAGCAGATTATCAAGCTCTTCAGGATAATAGATCCGCATGTTGAGCTCGACTGCAAATTCATCTTCATTCCCAATTTTATAATACCATTTGATATGATTTATCTGGGTTGCTCTTTCGTAAATATTGTTTTCTGTAATTATGACAGTCTCATGCCCGTAAGGGTCTTCATATTCTGCAACCGGAAAACGATTATTCGTATCGCTCATAAAAATTTCCAGCTTGGGATTGAAGATATCGATGATGAAGTGACCGTTTTCAGCAAGGTGCTCTTTCACTAAATCACATAGTGCTTCAAAGCTTCCCCTATCATAAATGTGAGCTATTGAATTAAAAGGGATGAAGATGAGATTATATTTCTTAGGAAGCGAGAATTTCCTGCAATCTGCATGAATGAATTCGCATGAAAGATGCTCTCTTTGAGCTTTCTCTTTTGCAACTTTGAGCATACCTTCCGAAATATCAAGTCCAGTAATATCAAAGCCCTGCCGTGCAATAGGAATAGTGATCCTGCCGGTTCCACAGGCGAGCTCAAGAATGGGTTCGCTGTATTTCTTTGCCTTTGCAATGTAAAACGGTATGTCCTCAACTATTTCCACGTGCTGAGCATCATAGTGAAGTCCATTGAGATAGAGTGCGTGTGAATCGATTGGTTTCATTAAATTATTATTTCGTAATCTCTTCTAATACTTTTTTTATTTTTTGCAAAGCACGTCCGCGATGACTGATTTTATTCTTTTCTTCCAAAGTAAGCTCTGCAAAGCTTTTTCCTGAATCATGTAAATAAAATATGGAATCGTAGCCAAAGCCCATATTGCCCTTTTCTTTGAAACCGATATAACCTTCGCAACGTCCTTCAACAACGTAATTTCCATTCATATTAACAATCAACACTATCACAGTTTTAAAAACAGCATCACGTTTTCCTTCAGGAATATCGATCATTTCTTTGAGCAGTTCCTCTCTGTTATCTGCATAGGTTACGTTCTCACCTGCATAACGAGAACTGAACACACCTGGTTCACCGTTCATTGCATCAACAAAAAGTCCTGTATCATCAGCCAATGCAGGCATGCCGGTTATTTCATAAATCTCTCGAACTTTTTTTTCTGCATTTCCTTCGAGAGTATCACGATCTTCCACCACATCAGGAAAATTATCAAAATCAGAAAAAGTATATATCTCGATAGGAAGCTCTTGCAAGAGAGCTTTGATCTCTGTTATTTTATCCTTATTATGAGTAGCAAGTACGAGTTTCATTATAACTCAAACTTCTTTTTAATAATTTCAATAAATTTATTATGTGAGGAAAAGGGGATTTCCGGTAATTCATCAATCGGAAAATATCGTGCATCAAGTGCGTCATCACCGTGTTGCAGAGAACCGCCTGTCACTTTCATAAGAAATCCAAAAGTAATAACTCGCTTATAAATTGACGAATCCTGAAAGAAATAGCCAAGAGATTCAACAGCTTCCCCGATCAAACCTGTTTCTTCTTTAAGCTCATGAACTGCACATTCTGCTGAAGTTTCGTCGATCTCTACGTAACCGCTCGGCAATGCCCAGCTTCCGGGGTTTGGCTCGTTCTTTCTTTTTATGAGAAGGAGTTCGTGATTGTCACCCAGCACCACACAGGCAGTTGCAGGAATGGGATTTGCGTAATAGGTCCACCCACAGGCAGGGCAGTAACGTCGAATTCTATTATTCTCGTCCGGTTTTTCTGAAAGTTTTCCCCCGCATGAAAGGCAGTAAACCGGCTCTTTTATGTACTGCACGTGACCGATTTACACTCTTTCGAGATATTTTCCTTTTCGTGTATCGATCTTCAGTGTATCACCATTATTGACGAACATGGGAACCTGCACTTCAAGTCCGGTTTCCAGCTTAGCACTTTTCGTCACATTGGAGACAGTATTTCCTTTGATGCCGGGTTCACATTCCACTACTTCGAGATTTACAGTTGTTGGGAGTTCAATATAGATGATCTCATCCTCGGTTTGGAATAGAGCGATCTCTGTATTTTCTTTCATGAAATATTTTTTGTCGCCAATGAGTTCCTCGTTGATCTCGATCTGGGCGTAGGTTACAGGATCCATCACCACAAAGTTCATTCCGTCATTATAAAGATATTCCATCTTTTTCTTTTCGATACGAACCTCTTCGACCTTCTCGCCGGAGCGGAAAGTGTTGTCAACAACCTGACCTGTTCTCACATTTTTTAGTTTGGTTCGCACGAAGGCACCTCCCTTACCGGGCTTTACATGTTGAAATTCTACAATTTCATAAAGATTATTTCTAAAGATCATGACCATTCCGTTACGAA
Source organism: Candidatus Cloacimonadota bacterium (assembly GCA_030611765.1). GTDB lineage: Bacteria > Cloacimonadota > Cloacimonadia > JGIOTU-2 > JGIOTU-2 > Celaenobacter. Next base: position 3,050 of record JAUWPE010000063.1, read on the forward strand.
AATCAGCAGTTGATGCCATATTTACTCCGATCTTACACTTTGTTTCTATGAGTAAGTGCGCTTGCAAGGGTTTTTGAGCTCGTGTACTCGATATCGCCACCTACGGGCAATCCTGTTGCCAGCCGGGTGATCTTTCTATTCGGGCTTTGTAACTTTGATGTGATAAAAGCTATTGTAGTTTCGCCTGCGCTGCTCGGATTTAAGGCAAGTATTATTTCTTTTATATTATCTTTTTCGATGATTTCCTTAAGTTTAGGAAAATTAATATGGTTCGGTCCTATACCGTCCAGCGGAGAAATGAGATTTCCCAATACAAAATATCGTCCGTTATACACTCCCGTTTCATCAACAAGATAAACATCCTGAGATTTCTCGACGACACACAGAGTAGTATCATCACGCTCATCGTCAGCACAGAAATGGCAGGGACTCTTCTCTGACAGCATATTGCAGCTTTCGCATTTTCGTATCGATGTGATGGAATCATTAATGAGCTCTGCAAAGTTCAGTCCCACCTGTTTATCCTGACTGATAAGATAAAAGGCAAGGCGTTCCGCAGTTTTCTCACCGATTCCGGGTAGCTGCTTGAAACCGTCTTTGAGCTTTTCTAATTTTCCTTCAAACATTATGCGTTCAGTCCGGGAATTTTCATTCCGCCGGTCAAGCCGAACATCTCCTTCTCAACTATTTCTTTTATTTTCTGCCGAGCTTCTTCTACCGCAGCTATGATGAGATCTTCCAGCATTTCAACATCGTCGGGATCAACAACTTCCTTCTCGATCTTCAGCGAGATAAGCTCCTGATTTCCATTCATGACGACATTGACCATACCACCGCCAGCCGAGGCCTCAACTGTTTTTTGGGCAAGAGCTTCCTGGCTTTCAACCATCTTTTTTTGCATCTTCTGGGCTTGCTTGAGCAAATCCTGAAGACCTTTTCCACCTTGAAACATATATCCTCCTGAAAAATTCAATTGTTCCTTACACTGTGAAACTTAGAATTTGTGTCAAATTTCACACATTATCAAAATGGTGAATATTATTTACTGAAGTTTCGCAAGAGTGAATTTCATAAAATTAGATCATATTTAATTTTAGATGAATAAGATTTAAATTAATTACAAAATCCTAATATCTAATTACAAATAAAATGTCAAAACTTAAATGTCAAAGCAATTTTGCTTACTTGATTTAATTACAATTAAAGAGAAAATTAGATTCACCCCGTTAGATAATTTCATATATATCAGAAAGAATATCTAATAGCATAAATATCTAACAGGGTTAAGTTCATTAACTTCTTTCCACAATATTATTTTTTTTTATTTGTCATTTGAAATTTTATTAGAAATTAGATATTTGAAATTAGGAATTCAATTTTAAAAGGATTGAAAATACTTGGAAAAATCATATCTTTCCTTTTTGATATCTACGTAAATATTAGATATTTATATCTTGAGATCTTTGCAAACTTCCTGTTCGATTCTGTTTGTATCAGCATCTGAGACACGAAGTTTTTGTGCAATTTTCTGAATAGTATTAAATTCTTCTTTGGAAAACTTTTTATCTGCATAGGCAACGTAATAGCACAAGCGGACAAGGAACATCCTTTTGTAGGGATTTTTCTGATAGATCATATCTATGATTCGTATTATCTCATCAAGATCGCATTTATTCTCATCTATCTCAGTCTGAAAATGATCAAAAAGATGATTAAGGATTTTCATCTCGTCGGGACCGATCTCTTCTGCGAGGGTTTCATACTCAAAATAACGCTGATCGAGCTGGAATTTCAGTTCTTTCAATATCATATCTTTTTCTTCTTTATCCACTGTTCCATCAGATTTCGCCACGTAGATGAGAAGCGCCATCGCACTGCTTACGAATGAAAAGTCTTCGTATTCTTTCTTTTCCCTATCTGTTTTGGGAATAAAGGCTTTATTCTCAAAAAAATCCTTCAGGAAATGCTCTTGAGAACCTTCCTGTGTTGTATGAAGTATTGATCCTTCTAATGTTTGCCAGCGAGCCATAGATCTCCTTTCTATTATCTTATTTTGTATATTTCGTGTTAAATAACTGAAGTTTCGCAGGAGTGGAAATTACTTAATAAAATCATATTTAACCTTTATACATATTCTTCGAAAGATGAGTTAGACTTAATTTAATTTCTAACCCATAATTTCTAATTACAAATAAAATGTCAAAACTTAAATGTCAAAGCAATTTTTTATTCCTTGATTTAATTACAATTGATGAGAAAATTAAATTAAGTTCATTAGCTTCTTTCCACAAAATTTTTGCTTCATCTTTTAACCGTGGAACTGCTTTTGAAATCATCCTTAACCAATGTTTTGATTCTTTAGACTCTTTTTTGCAAATACCTATTTTATGTTCGAAATCTCTTTTTGATTCTGCACAATCTGCTTCACAATAATTGGCACCAACACTTGTACCAGCTTTAACTAACTGAGTAATAAGAGGTAGTGTTATCGGATTTTGGGGGATTTTTTTCGCAAATTCGATAATATCCTCACCAAATTTAGCAGTTCTCTCCTCTAAATCGAATCTCTTTTTATTTGACATTTGTCATTTGAAATTTCATTAGAAATTAGATAATTTGTAATTAGAAATTCATATTTTTACAGGATGGAAATTACTTAAAAAAATCATATTTAACCTTTCATAATATATACTGTAAAACTTGTGTTATATTATTTCAAACTGTTTCAAACTGGTGGCACAAACCTGAACAACGGTTTTAATAAGAAATACTGCCGGTACTGCAAGTATAAGTCCAAGTATGCCGAATGCATATCCACCTGCAATGACTGTCAGCAATACCCACAGCGGATGCATGCCGAGTCCCTTACCAACTAATGAAGGGAAAAGTATATTGCTGTCGATCTGCTGCACAATGATGGACATAAGAATAGCATAGATGACCATAACATCAGGCACGGGACTGAACAGTATGACTAAAATTACCGGCACAAAACCGATAAAGGGTCCGAAGAACTTGATCGGATTGGTCAAACCAATGATGATACTTAGTGTAAGTGCATAAGGAATTCCGAGAATCAGAAGCCCAATATAAGAAAGTATTGTAACGATAATTGTTTCCAGCAAAATTGAACGCAGATACCGTCCGAAGCTGTCTTCTATCTTTTCAAATAAGTAAATGGAAAACTCGAAATATCTATTCGGAATCCAGCCAAAAAAAGTTTTCATAAGCTGCTGTTCATCCTTCAGAAGGAAAAAACAGACAAAAGGAATAACGATAAGAAACGCTAAAAAATTGAATATTCCACTAAGGGAATTAAGAATGATCTGCGGTATTGCGTTAATCGCTCCAACAAATCTCTCACCGAGAACCCTTGTATATTCATCGACATCGATAAAGGTAAATCGTGTCTGCATACGGTCAATAAAGTTCGATAAACCTTCAAGCCCGAAGGATTTCAAACTGAAAGCTTCCGGGTCTTTCACGATCTGCTTGAAAAATTTCCCTGCTTCCTCTGCCTGGATCTTTATCTGCGGAATGATCACGTTTATCAAAATAATTATTAGACCGATTATTATAAGGTACACGATCAGGATCGAGAGCGCTCGTGGAATGTGGAATTTCTGAGCATAGTTTATCAGCGGTGATATAAGATATGCAATAATTCCCGAGATAAGAAGATAGGAGAGAATCGATTTATAGAACAGGATACCCATGACAGCGATGCCAAGAGCAAGAAATCCTACGACCCAACGGACTATTTTTGTTCTTTCCATGATCAGCTCTTTTCTTTATCAACTTCTTGGGAATTCTTCAATTCTTGAAGCTGGCTCTTGCTATCTTCCAAGCGTTTTTTAAGATCGATAAGCTCGTCTCTTTTGCTCGCAAGGTTCTTATTTGTCCGGATTAGATGTGTACAGAGTACTGCTGCAAGTTTTCTCAGAATCTTGCTGCCTGCACGAGGGAATTCATCGATAAGCCGATTCATATCTCTCTTTGAGATACCCAGCAGAACAGAATCCTTTGAAGCGACGATTGTCGCAGTCCGCTCTTCTTCCAGGAAAAGTCCTACCTCGCCAAAATAATCCCTGGGTTTGATCGTTTTCAGATTTTCACCTTCTGTAGAATCGAGATAGGTCTGCAATTCGCCTTCTTTCACGATATACATGACCACATTTGGATAGCCCTTTTTGAATACGATCTCGTCTTCCTTGTACTTACGTTCATAAAAATGCTGAGAAAGATTTCTGCGTTCATTCCTTGTAAGATTTTCAAAAAGTTCAACTTCAGAAAGGAACTTAATAAGATCTTTTTCTTCTTCTACCTTATCAGTTTTTGGCGTAAAGTACTCTTTTAACTTCATTCTGTTGCCCCTTTTTCGTTATTTCTGGTGGCTTTTAATGCTTTGATGAATTTTATGAGCCATAGGATAAATAATGTCAATAAAGCTATGATCGCGATGAGAGCTCCCCACATTCCGAACATGCTCAAAATCGTGACAATGATACCCGCAATGCATATACCAATTAGAATGCAGAGCAGTGCGGGAAAGAATTTTATTCCGAAAACATATGCAGCGATACTCCCTGTCCACGCACCTGTAACAGGCAGCGGTATCATGACAAAAAGAATAAGCCCGAACGCTTCGTATTTTTGTATTAATGCACCTTTTCTTCTTGTTCGAGCAAAGAGCCACTCGAAAAATTTCCTGAAGAAAGGAATCCGTGAAAGCAGGTCCAATCCGTATTTAAGAATGAGAAGGATGAGTGGGATAGGTAGAAAATTGCCAAAAACCCCAAGTAGATATGCTTTATACCAAGGCATATTATAATGATGAATAGCCCATGGGATAGCTCCTCGCAGCTCAAAGATCGGCAACGTTGCCAGTAATACTACAACTGCTTCATCGGATAAATTCTTATCTTTTAAAAATTTCGAGAATTTTGCCTGTTTTCCCGGTTCATCTAGTGGCTCATCGCTGTTAAGAAATACCGGAAGTACTAACAGTATTATCAAAAAAAATGTGAGATATCTTATTTTTTCCATCCCTGCTCTCCGATAAGTGGTACGAATTGACAACCCCCGAAATTCTCTTTGATAATCTTTCCATTTTCCTTTTTCACACATATCAGATCTTGCACATATCTGTTTCCACAGGGCAAGACCAGACGTCCTCCATCTTTCAGTTGAGCAAGGAGACCTTCCGGAACATAGGGAGCAGCAGCAGACACAACGATCGCATCAAACGTAATATCCTTCTCGCTTTCATTTTCAGGTTTCCACCCGGTTGTGCCGTCATCCTGTTGAATTTTGATATTTGAATATCCTAATTTATCCAATAATTCTTTTGCATTTTTCGCGAGAGACGAAATCCTCTCAACAGAATACACTTCGCGGGCAATCTCAGCAATTATTGCAGTCTGATAACCTGAGCCGGTGCCGATCTCCAGCACAATATCCTCGGGTTTTATATTCAGCATATCAAGCATAAGAGCTACGATGTAGGGTTGCGAAATAGTCTGTCCTTCTCCAATGCTCAATGGACCATCAGCATACGCAAATTGGTCAGGATTACCCGGAATGAACAAATGCCGCTCCACTTTTCTGAAGGCATCCAAAAGTCGTTCGTCGTTAATGCCACGAGCTTTTATCTGGTGCTCAACCATTTTATTACGTTGCTTTGTGTAATCCATTCAGAATTTTAATCTCTTATTACTCATGTTGCTCGCTTGCATATTGATATTATGAAGCAAAAATTTTACTATACTAAATCTTGGCAACCTTTTTTATAAAATTATTGACAATATTTTTTTATTAATTTCTTACCAGTTAGTTTTTTAAAGTAAAATACATAATAAATACGGATTTGTCTAATGAAGATTGGATATAAGGATATTATCACGCCCGTTGGCGTGTTAATACATAGTTAGACAGAAATTCTTTTATTCTGAACTAAAATTTCAGTAAATAAGGTATGTGATGATAAAATATAAATTCACTAAATATTTTGAAAATAAGGTCTTGATAAAACGACCTTATCTTAAAAAGGAATGGTGTATTCGGGTTTTAGAGAAACCAATTAAAGTAGAAAGACAGGAAGGCAATAGATATCGTTTTTGGGGTATAATCCCCGAGTTGGGTGACAAATTTCTTCGCGTAGTAACTTTAGATGATAAAATAACAATTCATAATGCCTTCCCGGATAGGAGATTTAAAAAATGAAACTAACATATTTTCCTGAAACAGATTCACTTTATATTGATTTATCTATTAAGAGTAGCGTAAAAAGTGAAGAGATTTCAGAAGGTGTAGTTCTGGATTATGATTCAGAAGATAATCTTGTAGGGATCGATATAGACAATGCCAGTAGGAAATTAGATTTATCGGAATTAATAACAATAAAAATGCCCATAGTTTCCCAAAGAATTTCTGCCTAACACCCGTTTCACCTGACAGAAACGCAGTGGGGTTCTGAATTTTTTAGTTGAGATGGCATTTAAAAGTTTATTTGGCAATTTATAGTTTACCCCGTTAGATATTCATCTTGTTTTAGATTTCTACTATCTCACATAGTAAGATTATCTAACGGGGTGAATCAGCATTTGCGTTTCTGCAGGTGAGCTTTTCCGTTAACTTCTAAGCCGGTTCTTATCAATCCACTCTTCTATCTGGGGATAATAGGAATACTTGGTCATATCTATCGTAATGGGAGTGATGGAAACACTATTTTCGCCAACTGCATGAAAATCAGTTTCTACTCCGCCTGTCCAGCTTGGAGTCTGTCCTCCAATCCAATAATAGGGACGACCTCGTGGGTCATGTCTTTCCTTTATGAAGTCGCTGTACACACGATGTCCCAACTTAGTAACTTTGAAGCCGTTGATCTCTTTCAATGGAACGGGCGGCAAATTGATATTCAAAATAGATTCCGCTGACATGATGGAAAAGAGATCATGTTCGAGCATGTGAAGGAGTATTTCTGCTCCATCCCTAAAATCTCCTTTATCCCGAAAACCCATGGACACAGCCAAAGCAGGGAGTCCAAGATTCATTGCCTCAATTGCAGCAGCAACAGTACCGGAATAGAGAATATCCTCACCCATATTCGGACCATTATTTATTCCTGAAATTACGAGATCAATTTTTGATTTTATAATTTTATGTGTTGCTAAAATAATGCAATCGGTTGGAGTCCCGTCCACCGCATACTTATCTTCTTTAATTTTAAAAATCCGAAGGGGATGATGTATCGTAAGAGAATGTGAAGCTGCACTTCGTTCCCTATCTGGAGCAACAATAGTTACATGATACTTTCTTCTTAAAACCTTTGCAAGTTCTCCGATCCCTTCTGCAAAAACACCGTCATCATTTGTTAATAGAATTCTTTTCATATTATTTTAGAGATTTTTGTGGTATTTACTGTCAACATTTTAGAAAAATATCTTTCATAACCCTAAATTTTTCGTATCTATTGCAACTTGTTTATCTTGACGGAAGTGATTTAAACTATGACTTATTGAAAACAAATAAATCTCAGAAAGTTTTGAAGATATGCTTCTGTCAAATACGTCAATTCAAATGGTACGGTGTCTATTCTTAGTTTTAGAAGAAAGGAATTAATTTTGAATAAGATAAAAGAAATCGAGGAAAAATTAAAAACAGTTTCAGGTGAAGAAAAAGTAGAAAGACTAAATGATCTCGCTTATGCAATTTATAATTCAGATCCTGAGAAAACAGAACAATATGCGAAAGATGCTCTCGAATTGGCAAAAGAAATAAATTCAAATTATGGGATTGCCCGAAGTTATAATATTATTGGTATATCTTTTCATCGAAGAGGAGATTACAATCAAGCAATGGAATTCTACCTCAAATCCCGGACAGTTTTTGAGAAAATTGATGATAAACATAAGATCGCTGCTTTGAATAACAATATCGGAGCTATATATGAAAAACTTGGAAATTATGGTCATGCTTTAGAATCTCATTTTCAATCTTTGAAGATTTGGGAAGAAATGAATGATCTGAAGCACGCCTCAGCGTCTTTGAACAATATCGGTATCATCTATGAAAAATAGGGAAGTTATGATCATGCTTTAGAATATCACTTCAAATCCTTAAAGATCAAAAAAGAACTTGGAGATACACGAAACGCTGCATTCTCATATAATAATCTCGGAATAATTTATGGAAAACTGAACGAGCTTGATCTCGCTCTAGAATACCATCTTAAGGCATTGAAAATCAAAGAAGAGTTTGGAGAAAAACAGACTATTGCAGTTTCTTATATTAATATTGGGAATATTTATAGT
>JAUWPE010000157.1 GCA_030611765.1 Candidatus Cloacimonadota bacterium
TTCCGCAATGACGTAGATGGAATGGTTATAGACAAGATCGATCATTTTAGTGATAAACCATCAACTATTGCGAAGGTAATCGGCAGAAAAGTGTTCGTGCTGCGCAGGGGAGCGATTTACAAACCCAATCCGAACCTCAAACTCGGATAACCAGAAACCAAAGAATTAGCAACGAACAAAACGAACAAAATCTAACAAAAAATAAAAAAAGTTCGTTGTTGTTAGTGTTTGTTAGTTGCTAAAAATTCTTTTGCCAAAAAATGCAAGGATTTTAGAATTAATTGACTAACCTCAAATAAGACAAGTCAACCCTATCTCGAGAATGTCATTCCCGAGTCCGCCAGCTGGCTGAAATCCAGTTTTTTTGTGTATCATGCCAATTCCATAACACACTCACGACAGTCAGGGAATGGTCCCTGACTGCTCAGATCAAAAAAAGGGATGCATCGCTGCACCCCTTGTATAGATTAATCGAAATTACAATCTTAGAATTTCTGCGTTAGTTTGAGAATTCCTCTCATCTGATTATAATCCTTTGCTTCATCGTCCAGATCGTGATAGACCATATAGGCAAGTTCAAGGGAAAGAAACGTATCAGATGGAAAGATATTGAACTGATTATGAATGCCGCAGGAAATATAGTGCTTCATGTATCTGGAGTCACCTGTTGAGCGGGTCAGATTATACCCAACTGTTGTTCTGAATGAACCATCTTTATAAACATTCGGACTGAATTCCTCTGTCAAACCGACTGTAAAATAATTGCTTTTAGTTTCCGTGCTGTCATTAGGTGCATCTTTACGAGAAAAATATCCGACATTGAAACGTGTGGACATAGGTAGCTCTGTATAATCAACATTAACTCCGAAGCGTATATTATTTGCATTATAATTATAACTCTCGTATTCCTTATCGGCAGTATTGGTGTAGGAATAGCTCAATATGAAACGAGTATCCGTTGGTGAGAAGATAGGAATTGGACGCTTATAGGAAGTGGACACAGTCACAATATTATTCAGGCGGTCAATCGGTGAATAAAGTGTGGTATCAGATATTTCATTAGTAATATTTGTCTGCTGGAAATTCATAGACATATTCGGCATATCCTGATAGGGATAATATCCTGCATTCAAAAGAAATCCTTTTGTATAAGTTGTGGAACCCTTTGTATTCCGAATATTATCATTATAGGCATGATATCCTAGTCCAAAGGTGAGCTGGTTATTAAGCAGTGTAACATTATCCATAATATTGAAACCTGCTTTATCTTTTTGCATATAAGGGTTCGCAAGAGAATTGAAGCTTCCACCCACATATGAATATTTGATATTCAACAGATTATGCATGAAAAATGCACGAAGATATCCTTCAGCAGCAACATTCGAGAGAGTTAATTTATAGGGTTCGACAAATTTATTGATAACGAAAATATTCTCTATACTTTCCGGATCAAACGGCAGATCAATCCCAAGAGAATCCAGTTCATCTTTAGTCAACACTCCCGAAGCGATGTTATTGTTCAGCAAACTCGCAGATACTTCCCAGCCGAATTGCAGTCTATTTTTAAGAAGAGACAATCTGCTGTCCAAACCAACTACAATATTATCTTTCGGATTTTGAGCATATTCTTCGGAATTCATATCATCTTTGGTTTTCAGAGCATTCAATCCAACATAGAAATTTCTTTCGTTTCCAAACTGCATACGAACTCCAAGTGAATTTCTGTTATAATACCCGCCAGTAAAGGATGTATCAACAACCGTATCGATTGTATCAACATCCATAGTTCCTTTTATATGACGCTGGATCTGTCCGTAGAAAGAACTAAGTTTGAAGAATCCGAATTTCAGTTCTCCCCCCACACCACGAACATTTTTTCCTGCAATGGTCGTGTTGGAGAACACCTGATTGTGGTCGCCGAGATAAAGATTGAAATGCGGAATATAGAAATCGAGAGAATACCGGTTATAGGGCTGGCGTGTGCTCCGCTCCTCAGAAGAAATATATACTTTACCCTTATAGCGGAACCAGTCCTTACCACCCCATAAACGAAGGCGTCCGATACTCCTGAATTCATCATCTGTATCATAATAATATGAGCCGCTGTCCGCATCATTGATAGTGAGCCGGGAATCAATAAGAAGATCGCCATTCACAGACACAGGTAATTTCTGAACTCTGGGTACTTTCTGAACCTGCACGACCCAATCTTTCTGCTTGAATACGGAACCGTCCTCATTATAAATAATTATCTCGATCTTATGTGCAGTTGGTTTGACGGAAGCCGGCTTGAATACAAGAAGATTGCCGGTTATCGTTGCCTGTGAAGTTACATCTTTTCCATCAAAAAAGAGCTTGATCGTTTTGCCTTCCAGTTGATCTTCAAGCGTAAAATAGGATATTGCGACCATGAAGTCGTCATCCTGATAATTGTATTCCTGATCAGGACTGAGTATCTGGAAAGAAGTATCCGCTTTTTTCTGTTTTCCAGCAGGTCGTTTCAGAGGAACATAATATGGATTATTGATAGGGTCTATACCGGGAATTGTCTGCTCCAGCATATCCTTTTTAATGATACGGAAATAAAAGGAGATGGGCTGATCGATAAAACTGCCGGGAATAGTGGCATCATAATATGGATTCATTCCCACGCCCGGATCCATGAGCACCTGCACATAATCCAGATTTGCTTTTTTATAAAAGAGATAAACCTCTTCAATATTATCCTCGCCGTCGATGATGTCCAACCGCAGATAAAGAGGTTTCATATACTGCACAAATTCCGGAGGTATGAAATCAGTCTCAACGGTCTCTGCAACGAGCATTGTCGTACATAACAAGAGAATTAAGACCGCTGCTGTTACGGATTTCTTCATCCTGTCCTCCTTCATTTATAGAATATTTTCATGGTTTTAATTTGTCCGGAGGCGTCTTTAAATTCGATCTCCATCACATTTGTATCGACTTCTGATTCGATCTCTTCCTTCACTTCCTCTCTTACCTCACCCTTTTTGGTTTCTCGGCTTGAAGGGGCGGATTCTTTTGTCGCAATACCGGTTTCACCCTCATCCACTTCTACAGTGCCCAAATCGGATTTAAGCTCAACAACACCTTCAAAGGTGAAAAGCCATGTATCTCCGTTTTCTTTCACTTCAGTCAGAAAGTCCGTTCCTTTCACTGCTGCTACAGCGGTTGGCGTTTCGATTTCATAAATGCCTTTTTCTTTGGAAACCTTTGACCACAACTCACCTACTTCAAGATAGAGATTTTTATCGAGTCTATTCTCTGTCTTTTTAGTATTGATAGTAAGAATGGAATTGGCAAACAGCTTTATGATAGCGCCGTCGTCCACGAAACGGATCGCTGCAAGTGAGGCTTCTTTGGAAATGATCTCATCTCCGCTGTATAATATTTCTCCATCAGAAATATTTTTGACATCGTCCTGTCTGTGAAGTTCGATCACACCACTGCTTTTCAGGACAACTGCAGAAGGTGTTATATCGGCACAAAGAAAACTGAGAATTAAAATTTGGATTATTGCAAGTATAATTATTTTTTTCATAGTGTCCTCCTGCCTACTCGATCACAATGGATTCGATAACGTAATCACCATTGAACAGACCGGTAAGAAATTCGCTGATATTATCTACAGTAATAAGCACGCCGTTGACATACACCTGCCCTGTAGGAGTGTAATTTCCAAGCTGTCCCGGATCCAGCAAACCCAAAGCAGCAAGATTAACTATAAGATTTTCCACATTGGGATCTCCACCGCCATTGCCGGATGCCTGGAATTTGAATCCAAAGTATTCGCTGCTTACCTCTTCGTTACTAAGGGTTGAAGTAAATTCTCCAAGCACATTCCATACATAAATATACTGATCTTTTAGTTCAGGCAACGAAGATCCATATTGATAATACTGCTGGGAAAGGTCTTCAAGCACAATAAGGGGATCAGGCATATCATCAATGATCACAGTTTGATAAACACCAGGGTCAAGCTCCCAGATCGTCAGAGTGTACTTCGTAGCAGAGGATTGCCATGCAAAGGTTGGAGTATTATCGCTCAGGGGAAGCATGAGACCAAAAGACTGACCTGAAGAAACCTCAGTACCCGGAGCAAGAAGATTCACCTGCATGTCATTGGAAATGAACATGGTTGCTGAACTGTGAATGATCTCGACCATTTGCAGATCGTAGAGATAAAAAGTAAATGTGTAAGTGCCGCTTG
>JAUWPE010000064.1 GCA_030611765.1 Candidatus Cloacimonadota bacterium
ATGCTATCGCATGGAAATGTGCGCAAAGCAAAAAGATAGATAAAGTCTTTGTCGCGCCGGGAAATCCCGGCATGGAGAATGTTGCCCAACTTATCCAGCTACAGAATACAGAAGAGCTTATCAGGTTTGTAAAATCCGAAGGAATCCAGTTTACTATTATCGGTCCGGAACAACCCCTTGCAGAAGGAATTGCCGATGAATTCCTGGAAGCAAACCTCGCAGTGATTGGACCTTCTAAACTGGCTGCCGAAATAGAGGGCAGCAAGGTATTTGCCAAAACCTTCATGAAGAAATATCATATTCCCACTGCAGGGTTCAAAGTTTTTGATGAGATAGTTCCTGCCTTGACCTATATCCTTGAAAAAGAATTTCCGCTTGTTATAAAGGTTGATGGGCTGGCTGCCGGCAAGGGGGTTTTCATCTGTGATAATTATACAGAAGCCGAAACGATCCTCAATCATATCATCCACTTCGGTATGTTCGGTGATGCTGGCTCTCGGATAGTGGTCGAAGAATGTCTTCAGGGAGAAGAAGCTTCGCTCTTTGCTTTTACAGATGGGAAAAATTTCGTTTCGACAATTCTATCTCAGGATCATAAGAAGCTTATGGATGGCGACCAGGGTCCAAACACCGGCGGCATGGGAGCATATGCACCCGCCCTTTTCATAAATGATCTAAAAAAACAGATCGATGAACAGATCATTGCTCCTACTTTGAAGGGGATGCGAAAAGAACGACGAACCTTCAGGGGAATCCTTTATGCAGGCATCATGCTTACAGAAAATGGTCCGCAGGTTTTGGAATTTAACTGCCGTTTGGGTGATCCGGAAACACAAGTAATTCTTCCACTTCTTGACAATGATCTCATTAATGTTTGTGAAGCTATCCTAAATGAAAGCATCAATGAGGTTGAGTTGAATTGGAAAAATAAGAGTGCCGTAAACGTGGTTATTGCTTCTGGTGGTTACCCCGGCGCTTATGAAAAAGGATATCCGATCAAAGGACTTGATAAAGTTTCTGATGATACATTAATATTCTTTGCCGGAGTAAAAAAAGAGAAAGATACATTGCTCACAAACGGAGGGAGAGTGTTATCTCTCACAGCTTTGGGAAATGATCTTCAGGATGCGCAGCGAAAGGTCTATAAAGAAATTAAAAAAGTATCCTTTACGAACAGTTATTACAGAACTGACATCGCTCAAAAGGGAATACGCAGGTTATGAGAAAAGTAGTTCGTTGATGAAGAAAGTTTTATCATTAATTCTGTTCTGTTTTTTCGCATCCTCATTATGGGGAACGAACAGCTTTGAGATTGAGAAGGTTACCGAAGATTATATTCAGGTTCACTTGAAGATCGACGAATACCACATTCCTAAAACATCAGATAAAACCGCACAAAATCTGTCTTTGCACGATTTGGAAACATTTTTCATAAATACAGAGGGTTTGCCGGAGCTGCCTTTTCTATCAGAAAATATTGGAATTCCTACAGAAGGCAAAGTAAGTGCGAGTATTATTTCACAGCAATTCATACTTCTGTCAGGAGTTTCTATTCCGATCAACCACCCATATAAAGATGAAGGAATAGGAATATTAGTTCCTGATCCTTCACGGCAGGTCATAAATTTTCCAACAAGGGATTATTATCCGGAAAATATCGTAGAAACTCAGGCGATCGGATATGTAGGAAACAGATTACTGGGATCCTTTCGAATTTTTCCAATTCAATATAATCATTCCTCAAAACAAGCAAAGCTCTACACCGATTTAGTAGTTCAAATACATATTAAGGGTGATAAGTCCAAACGCTTTAGCGGAAGTGCAAATTATTTAGATGGATTTGCAGATAAGATGATCATTAATGATGAGTTTTCAAAGTACTGGCGCAAGGAAAAAGAGCCGGAATCGGCATCTTACAAAAGGCAGAACGAGACGGAAATATCGCAATTCAAATTCATAATTGATAAAAAAGGAATATACAAGATCACTTATGATTTTCTCAAGGATACTTTGCAGACCTGGATAGATTCTCTCGAAACCGAGTATGATGTACTTCTTCAAATAGATGAGATCAATCCGAAATATTTGCAGCTTCATAACTTGGGAGAGCAGGTTCCAATTTATTTTTATGGGCAGGATGATGAATCATTTGATGAGGGAGATTATTTTGAGTTTTATGCGGATATACATCATGGAGAAGATTGTTTTTATAACCCCTTTTCCTGGGAAAATGTATGTTTCTTGAGCTATGAAGAAGGAACACTTGGCACACGCCTTGCAATCGAGGATGGCGGTTTGTACGAGACAGATCCCTATAGTTATAGAAAAGTATATAATTTTGACACAAACACTCATTTTGAACATCAGAGTATATTCATGGAGCTGAGGGAAGTAACGCCGGTTCGGGAAGATCTGTGGTTCTGGCAGCAGATCAGTGCACCCAATATGAAGAATTTTACAATTCAGCTTTACAATCCCCTACAAAGTAATAGTACTGAAAGAAGTGCACAAATTAACATTTGTTTCTTTGGAAAAACATATGGTGGCGCTGGTGAGCATCACGTGCTTTCATATATAAATTCCTCTCAGATCGGTTCTGAGTACTGGTACGCTCAGACGGAAAAAATTATGACGGGTACCATAAGTGGCGATAGGCTTAATAATGGAAGTAATCAAATTTATATCACCTTACCGGGTGATACCGGTGCCACACTTGATGTTGTTCTTTTAGATTATATTGATATTACTTATTGGCGCGAGTGTATCGCTCACGACGATATGCTAGAGTTTAATAAACCGACCTCTTATTCTCCCGGATTAATGCAGTTTGAGATTAATGAATTTACTGTTCCGGATATTGATGTATATAAATTGGGAGTGAGCAAGTTCGAAAATCTGAGTATTGAGTCCGGACTACCTGAAGGGGGCGCTCCTTATGTGCTTACATTTCAAGACCAGGTTTTTGATAACAACACCAAGTATATAGCAGTAAGTAATTCACACAAGCTGGTACCCAAAGAAGTACTTCCGGATTATCCAAGCAATATTAGAAATCCTAACGAGCAGGCAGATTATATCGTGATATCCAAGCGAGAATTTCTTAAGGAAGATATATTGTACGACTTTGCTGCACACTGGTATGATGAGAAAGGGTTGATTGTAAAAACTGTCTCTATAGAATCTATTTACGATGAGTTCAATCATGGACTAAAGTCGGATAAAGCTATCAAAGATTTTATTTCCTATGCGTATAATAACTGGCAGGAACCCGCTCCTCAATATGTGCTATTGCTCGGCCATGCCAGTTATGACGAACGACCAAATTCCCCCAATAAAGAATACAGCGTTGTACCCACCCATATGAGCTGGTCTTGGTCTGTAGGAGCGACAGTTGATGATAACTGGTTTGTCTCTATAGTAGGTGATGATGAGCTTCCTGACCTTGCAATAGGTCGAATACCGATCTGGGAAACAGGGCAGATACTCCCCGTTTTTGCGAAAACGTTCCAGTATAACACACAGCCGAATTTCAACGATAACTGGCGTAATCACCTAATGCTCATTGCCGGTGGATCGGGTGTATTTGAGGAGCAAAGCCAACGCCTAAATAAGAAATATATCCCGAAAAGTTTTCGCGTTTCACGAATTTTTGCACAGGCAGACCACAATAACCCCTATTGGGGCAGCACTACGAACATCAAAGATTACATTGATGATGGTACAGCATTCATTCAATTCATGGGTCACGGCGGCGGGCAGGTATGGTCAGACCTTAATCTTATGAATTTGGGAGACATCTCAACGCTTTTTAATGACAACTACCCAATAATCAGCAGCTTAACCTGTTATACTTCAAACTTTGAAGAGCCAGGCATAAGTTGTCTTGGTGAAGCCTTTGTGCTGGAAGCCGGCAAA
Source organism: Candidatus Cloacimonadota bacterium (assembly GCA_030611765.1). Lineage (GTDB taxonomy): Bacteria > Cloacimonadota > Cloacimonadia > JGIOTU-2 > JGIOTU-2 > Celaenobacter. Next base: position 3,916 of record JAUWPE010000064.1, read on the forward strand.
GGGGCAATTGGTTTCTTCGGTGGGGCGGCAAAGGGATTTCTTGATCAGGACGAAGACCTTGGCGCATTCTTCCTGCAGAGCATTTTTACGTATGATGAGAGAAATATTGCGACAATATGCAATATCGCAAAAACTGAATATGCACTCAAATACTGGGATACCGCTCGTCTTGTATTTTTGCGCTCATTCAATTATATGGGTGATCCTGCAATTGATATTGTACTGCCCTCTCAAAAACTTGAGACGACTCTTGACAGCTATCAATTCATAAAAGGTGATACTGTTTCTGTATTTATTGATAATGATGGTTCAACGCTCAATAGAATTTCATATTATGTTACCGATGAAGAAGATCTAATTCGAAATCCTTATAATCCGGAAGAGCTTGTTCAGGTCGAGCTGAATAATATTGAGAGAGAATCCTATTCTCCATCAGGATATGAATATGTAATTGACACACTGGAGACATCATCCGAGTTTACGCGGATAGTAAGAACCTACGGCTATGATTCTTATTCGGATTATGTTGGATATACTGAGTTCAGCGTTGGAAAAGCAGCAGTGTTTCATATGCAGTCAATACCGGAAATACCTGCAATTGGAGATTCTGTTTTCATTTCATCAAAGGCGTATGATAAAGCCGGGATTGATTCCGTCAATTGTATATGGTGGAAATATAACTCACCTCAATATCAATATAATTCTCCTATGAATAAATCCGAGGGAGACACTCTTGGATATATAACAATTGAGCCAGTAGGGGTATTTGATACTGAAACAACCATTGAATATTATATCGAGGTGCATACTTCTGATGGGGGAACCACAATTTCAAACGAAGTATCATTTGAGATATCAGGTCCAGATATTTCTATAGAAACATACAATATGAATTTTGCTGCTACGGGAACAGTTTTTGAAATAGAACTTTTAAATATAGGAAAGTTACCAACTCCTCCAACGAAAGTCATTCTCAAGAACGGCTCAACAATTCTTGACTCAACGACTACCAGTGCGATCGGGGCTCTTGACAGGGGAAAGATTTCCTTTAACTGCACTTTACCTCCATCTCAGTATAACTTAACTGTTTATGCCAATCCTGACACATCCTATCTCGAACTCAATTATTATAATAATTATTCCACAAAAAGCTTTGAAATAAATACCTTTACCGTTCCCCATAATACTGCTCTTGTTCATGCAAGTCTTGATTCAAATCTTGTTGCATCTTTTGCTTCTGGCGTAGTCGATCAGGATGCAATGTTTTACATTCAACCGTCAGTTTTGGATACTACAAATCTTCTTCCTGATATAGAAGCGATATCTTTGTTGTCAGGTACTCTCATGAGTTATAAAATCGCACCATTTGATTCATCCTGTTTGGCGCAGGAAAAAATTTATAAGAAGGATATCTCATTATTATTCAATTACACAAAAACAGATTCTGCCGTGCAGGAACTCGCAAAGCAGGGCAATTTCAAACTGTACAGATATAATGAAGCTGCAAAATGCTGGTTTATGATCGGCGGCGATACCAATCTTCAGGATAAAAATGTAGCTTATGCTTATATATCAAAACCAGGGGAATATGCTTTGTTTAATAATAATGATACAACCGTGCCCTCTATTGATGTTAATGTAGAAGGACAGGAGTTTACAAACGGCGGCTATGTGGATAACAATGCTCAGTTCTCATTTATTATCCAGGATAAAAATGGCATTGATATAGAAAAGATAAGAATGTTCCTAAACGGTGAAGCCGTAACTAATTATACCTTATCAACCAATATTATTACTTCCATTCCCGTGAAATATCAAATCGATGTGGAAGCCGGTTCCTACACGCTTATCATTTCCGCAACCGATGTAAATGGAAATTATCATGAGAAGGTTGTGAACTTCACAGTTCAAAAAGAATTTAATATCATAAATATGGGGAACTATCCGAATCCAATTTCCCTTGAAACAACTGATCCAAACAACGAAGGAAGAACCCGATTCACTTACACCCTCACCGACGATGCTGATGTAGTAAAGATCGAGATATACACAGTTTCAGGGCGATTGGTGAATGTGATCAAAGACATGCGAACAACTGTTGGCTACCACGAATATCCACATGAGTTTAGAGGGTGGGAGTGCGTTGATCGCGACGGGCGCAAACTTGCAAATGGTGTGTACTTCTATAAAATAATTGCCCAAAAGGGAAGTAAAAGAATAGAGAAGATCAAAAAGATGGCGATTCTGCGATGACGAAAAAAATTGTAATACTTATTCTGCTTATTTTGTTACCGTTGTCCTTGTATGCCGGACGATATGCAGGCGATTTCATCCTGCTCGGAAGCGGTGTTCGACCTCTTGGAATGGGTGGTGCATTCTCCGCAGTTGCAGATAATGGAAGCGCAATTTACTGGAATGCTTCGGGAATTGCCCAAATTACGGATATTGAAGCAGAATTCATGCATGCTTTCCTTTTTGATAACCTTGCTGCATACGATTACTTCTCTTTTTGCATTCCTTTACCTGCGAACACAACAATTGGTATCAGCTTTACGCAGCTTTCCGTAGATAATATTCCATTGTATGATGAAAAATGGATAAAGAAGTCAAACGTATTTATTCGTTCATCAAATGTAGATCTGCAGCTTACCGGTATTCCGGACGGCTATTTTACAAGCTCAGATCAATTATTTGAGTTTGCTTTTGCAAAGAATTTTTCACGCATCGCCAATCTAGGCTGGGAGCTCTTTGATCTGCCGATTGATTATTATATCGGTGGCGTATTCAAATATATCAAACGTGATGTATATGAAAATATGGGTACAGGAATGGGCGGAGATATCTCTTTCATGGTGCGCAGTGATCTTGGATTGCTGACAGAACTGCCCTGGCTCGGCAATATCAAATTTGCCTTCAATCTTCAGGATATCGGTGGCACAAAGATCACCTGGGATACCCGCTCTAAGCACGTTGACGAGATCATTACAACACCAAGGATGGGACTTGCGCTTGAGCAACCGATGTCTTTCATCAATTCCAGAATGATACTCGCTTTTGACTGGAGTGATGTGTATGAGTATTCAAAGAATCTTGGATTGGAGATTACTTACAAGAACATATTGTCTATCAGGTCAGGTTTATATGAAGAACATTTCACTGCGGGGCTTGGATTCCGCTACAGGCAGTTTGTGATAAATTATGCGCTCGTTACTCATACAGATCTGGGGAATTCACACAGGATTGGAATAATAGCAAATTTCTAAATCCTAACTCGGATAAACCCTGTAGGATAATTATTTTAACGAGGTAAATCAGGCATGATAGATATCCAACAGGGTAAACCGAAACCAAAGAATTAGCAACTAACCAGTCTTCGTTACACTACGCCATGGCAGGCAAAACGAACAAAATCTAACAAAAAATAAAAAAAGTTCGTTGTTGTTAGTGTTTGCCTGCTCCGTTGAATCTTTTTTTCTATTCAACTGGAGTTAGTTGCTAAAAATCTTTTGCCAAAAAATGCAAAGATTTTAGAATTAAGTGACTAATTTCTAATTACAAATAAATATTAGTCTTAGACTACAAGTATTTGATGATATCTTCAGGTTTCTTGATTGGAATTACTTTATCGATATTATGAGTTTGATAACCAAGGACGGTTTTACCAAAATCAAGGCAATATGCAATTTCAGAAAGCGTTCCATATTTGCCATCGATAGCAACTGCAATATCGCAGGTTCTCGCAATAATTGCATTCCGTGCAGTTGATAAGCCAGTAATAATAGGTATGGAAATATAGGGATTAGCGTCCTTTTTCTCAAAACCGGGAAGGATACCAATAATCAGTCCTTCGTTTTCGTATGCACCTTTTGCGGCTGCTTCCATAACTCCGCCAAGTCCCCCACAAATCATAATGCAGCTATGGGCAGCAATGAGTTTTCCAACCTGATATGCAAAATCATAGAAATGCTTATCAGCTTCACTCCCACCTATAACAGCGATTATTTTTTGTTTCATCTTATACAAATAAAATGGCAACTAAGAAGGAAGTTGCCAGTGAAATAAAAACAGGCCAAAATAATTTTTTGTAAAAACCCTTGAGACTGGACCCAAAAAATTCAATTGATACCGACACACATGGATGAATAGGAGAAACGATATAACCCATATATGTAGAGAAGAACATAATTGCAAAAAGCAGGTAGGACATAGCATCAGTGCCGAAGCGAGAATAAAATATTGGGAGAGCGATAGCAAAGGGCATTTGAACTCGTCCAGTTACAAAACCGAGGAATGCAGCGATCACAACAATAGTAAAGCACTTTGAGATAGCTATCTCCGCAATTATCGCAGAAATATTCGACGCTTTAAAAATGTTTAGAAAAAGAAACATTCCAATAATAATTAGGAAATATTTGAGTGGCTTCATCTTTTTAATAACTGAAATCAGATCGAGAGGTTTCATCTTTCCAAAAAGCAGAGCCAGGACAAGACTGACAGAAACACCGATAATAAGAGGAATTTCTGTAAGAATATCCGGGAAAAGGGTCATCAAAAGAAGATGGATAAGCGGAGCTGCTATAATAATTCCTGTGGGTGTAAAGAGAGCTTTATAATTAATATGTTTTTGTGAAGGAAGATTGCCCTTGATCCCTTTAAGTAAGAATATCCACCCGAGAAGTATCATGAGAACAAAGCCGGGTATCAAATACAGCAAAGCTCTGTATAAATATAAGCCAGCCATCTTACTTGTGACAAGCAGTGCGCCGAGCGGGTAGATCAGTATCAAAGCATGGCGGAACCAGACATTGATCGCAGTATATTGTTTGTCGGAAATATCGTCACCCGCCCTCAGAACGAGAGGAGCAGAAAGAAGTGCACCACCGGGCATAGGCAGCATTCCCAAAAAAGCAGGTCCAAAAATCAAAAATAGCTTACGCTTCAAACGTAAATTTTTGAACAATCCCTCCATTAAACCAGATTCTTCCAAAACGCCACCAATAAGAGGTATTATACCGACAGCAACCCCAAGTAAAAGTATTGCAGGATCAAAGATAGTGCTTTTAATCTGCTGAAAGATAACAACAGGTCTGAGATTTATAAAACCTAATATCAGTGCACCGATTATAAAGCCGAGCCACAGGTTCTTTCTCGCGATAAGTATCATAATAGCCAGCGAAAAGAAGAAACCAATCCAGATAAGCAGAATTGGCATACTATACCTTTGCTCTGAAGAACAGACCGCGAGGTTTTTTCACTGCTTCGATAATACCTTTTTCATGTAAGGCATTAAGATATTTGTTCAGTTCAGCAAGATGAATATCCAGAATTTCGGAAAGGTCATCCGCAGTACAGGGTCGCCGTGAGATGGTTGCAAGAATTGCATCTTCGATTTTAAAATTATAGGATTTAACCTTCTCTCTTTTTTGGTAATTACTAATTGTGACAACAGGCAGATCCTCAAATTTCTTCTTAATCTTCACGATAGTCTCTTCATCAGCAGGAACGACCCAATTCTCTGTGCCGGGTCTGTCAAGAGAGTTCAACTGGATCAGGTCAGGATTAATTTTCTTCAGGACAGCATGAAATTTTTCAATTTCTTCATCTGTGTCATTAATACCTGGTATGATAAATATCTCGAGCCAAATTTTTCCTGGAAATTCCCTGCGGAAACTAATAAGTCCTTGAATGATATCAACTGGTCTGATCCCCTTAACAGGTCTGTTTATTTTTTGAAAAATACTCTCAGAAACAGCATCTAAGGAAGGCATTATCACATCTGCAAGTAATAATTCTTTGCGAACTTCAGGATCGGAAAAAAGAGAACTGTTTGTGAGCACTGCGATCTTATATTGCGGAAATTTCTTTTTAAGAAATGTGATTATTCTTCCTATTCCAATATTTAGCGTTGGCTCACCCGAACCTGAGAAGGTAATATAATCAAGTGTTGGATTGTTTGAGAGAAAGGAATCGAGTTCTGAAATAATTTCATTAACTGGAATATATTCCTTTCGTGTGCTTGTAAGGTTTGTTGTTGCACCGCATTCGCAGTACACACAATCAAAAGAGCAGGTTTTATAGTGAATAGGGTCTATACCAAGCGATAAGCCGAGCCGGCGTGATGGAACTGGTCCAAATAGATGTTTATATTTCATGTTAAAACAAAAAAAGTAATCCTATTTCAATCATAGAAATTTTATTATTCATAGCAAAAAATGGGTGTGCACCGCACGTTGAAATTCTATTCTGAAAGGCACTATGTAGTTAGCTCAAGCCAAGATTACTAACGGCACATCAGACGAACTGCTTATTGCTGCTACCTTCCGGTCCTGACAAGATTCGCAGAGCCCGATTGCGTTAGACTTGACTCTCAACGCCACTTGCATACCACACAGACAGACATCAAATCTCGCAGATTGGAATTCAGCCCTGCTATAGCGGATTGCAGGTTACAGGACACCGCTGGCTTCCCGCCTAGCACACCCTATTTAATATTTATTTCTTTTTATCTACTACGATTTCCTGTGAAAGAGTTTGAGTTTTTTTTCGGATTGAAAGCTGCTCGATCACAGAAAGTATGTTATATGTAAACCAGTAAAGCACGAGTCCTGCAGGTAAGGATTTGAAGATGAACACAAAGAAAACCGGCATACCGTACATCATAAATTTCTGTGTTTTGAGTTGTGCAAGCTGCTTTTCATCCATGTTTGGAGTTGGTTGCTGGGTCATCAACTTTTGCTGAAAGAACATGGTGATACCCATGAGAATAGGCAAAATATAATAAGGATCCGGAATGGAAAGATCCTTCAGCCAGAAGATAAAGCCCGCATGACGAAGCTCGATAGTGGATTGGAGGACAGGATATAAAGCAAAAAGGAATGGGAACTGAATGAGCAGCGGCAAACATCCACCTAACGGACTGACGCCATGCTCTTTATAAAGCTTCATGGTTTCCTTCTGAAGCTTCTGGGGGTTCCCTTTATGCTGTGCTTGCAGTTCTTTTAAGTACGGCTGTACTTGTTGCATTTTTTGCGCAGAGGTGAAGCTTTTATGAGTTAACGGGTAAAATACGAATTTAATGACAATCGAAAGGAGAATGATCGCAATTCCGTAATTTGGAATGAGAGAATATATGAATTTTAATAATTTTAGAATTAATTTACTGATTGGGCGAATCAACTTCCATCCGAAATTCATAGAATCTTCCAAGCCGATGTTAAAAGCCCGCAGGCGGTCATAATCAACAGGGCCGCAGTAAAGCTGGAAGGAGTGGTCTATCGAATTTCTTCCCACTTCGACTCGCGCGTTTTCCATAATTGCGTTATTGTCTGCAGAAACAAATATTTCTCTTAGTTTTAC
>JAUWPE010000133.1 GCA_030611765.1 Candidatus Cloacimonadota bacterium
TGAACTTGTAAAAACAATGCGTGCTTCGATATATGCACTTGGTCCATTACTCGCTCGCTGCGGTCAGGCAAAAGTATCCTTTCCCGGAGGTTGCGCACTTGGTGCCCGTCCAATAGATTATCATCTGGAAGCGCTTCATAAGCTGGGTGTGACCATAGAAATAAAACACGGCTATATAAATGCTAAAACGAAAGGTTTGAAGGGCTCTCAAATATACTTTGAAAATAAAACAGTCGGCGCCACTGCAAATGTGCTCATGGCTGCAGTTCTCGCAGAAGGTACCACAGTCATAGAGAATGCTGCCTGCGAACCAGAAATCAGCAATCTTGCAGAATTCCTTATAAAAATGGGCGCTCATATCGAAGGACACGGCACAGAGATCGTTACAGTTCATGGTGTGAAAGAGCTTCATCCTGTTGATTATTCACTTATTCCTGACAGGATCGAAGTGGGCACACTTCTTGTGGCAGGTGCTATCACCAATGGGAAGATCACAGTCACAAACTGCATACCGGAGCACTCTGGCATTGTGTTGAACAAACTACGCGACATTGGATATACTGTAGAAACGCAGGAGAATTCAATCACAATCTATAATAAAGGCAAGAGAAATCCCGTCGAAATATCCACTAATCCCTATCCCGCATTCCCGACCGACCTTCAACCGCTCTTTGCCGCTTTGCTATCTACAATTGAGGGCAAGAGCATTATAAATGAAAATATCTTTTCTGACCGATTTATGTATATAAGCGAACTGCAGCGTCTTGGTGCTGATATAAAATTATCGGGAAACAGGATCAGCATCAATGGCGGCAAAAAACTCTCAGGAGCACCTGTAATGGCTCCTGATATTCGTGCTGCTGCTGCACTCATTACTGCTGCTCTCGCTGCAGATGGAGAAACAAAAATATCCAGAGTATATCATCTTGATCGTGGCTATGAATATTTTGAGAATAAACTTGCTTCACTTGGAGCTGATATTGAGAGGATCGAAACCGACGCTCTTTATTGATCATGCTGAAATTTTTTAGAAATTTATTCGTTTCTGTAGGTTTTATAGGATACTTTCCTATTGCCTCCGGAACGCTTACTTCAATTGTCACTGCTGCCTTGTATTATTATCTCATTCCACCGCTCAATGCTGCTGGAAACCTATTACTGATCGGAATTCTGTTGGCTGTTAGCTTGATATTTGTTCCCATCATAAAAAGTGCTGAAAAGGACTTGGGACATGACAGCAGAAAGATCACTATTGATGAACTTATCGGTTTTTGCTTCGCAGTTATGTTCCTGCCTCACACTTTGATGGTCTTTATCTATGCACTTGTTCTGTTCCGTGTTTTTGATATCGTAAAACCAACTCCCATCGATCAATTGCAACAACTTCCTCATGGATGGGGTGTGCTTACCGATGATATTGCTGCCGGTATTTGTTCAAATATAATAATTCAGATACTTCTGATAATCTTCCCGCAATTTTTCTAAATAAACTACTTATCTAAGTAAACTACTTTCCAAAAAAACCTATCAAAATATCACCGATGAGTTAAAATCTATCCGTCGGCGGGGCAATGACAGTTTTTTTTTATTTGGAGTAGCCGACTCCGTCGGCTTATAATAATTAAACTACAGCACCGAAATACTCTACACACTCCAAAATAAGAAAGAATTATCTTGTCACAAGTCGAAGAGCTTGTGATAAGTAATTCGCATGAAGGCAGAATTGCCATTCTCTCATTCGGGATAATTATTTTCTATATTTCATTCGGGTTAAATCTTTCTTTATTTAACTGGGAATGATTTCTAAAATATAATCGAGAAACTTGTAAAACTCGGTTAATCAAAACTGGATTCCCAATCAAGTTGAGAATGACAATTCTTTTTTTTTGTAGAGTCATTTCACCAAAATGACATGTGGCTTTGCGAAAGTTGTCTTCCTTTCGCAAAGTTAAAGGGACAATAAGAAAATCTACTGCTTATTAAGGATAATCAGCCCTACCCCAAAAAACGTCATTGCCCCCGATGTATTGGAAGGAATGACATTTCTTTTGTTTTAATGAAAGATTTCTGCAAAGAGATTGAACAGCGATTTTCACATTAAAGATTACGCTATACCTCTATTCATAATACTTCAAGAAAATCTATCCTGAAATTCTGGGGCTGTCCGTGGTCTTACTTTTACAAAATATGCACAATAAATTTGACAAAGTTTTAGTTCGTTTTATTCTTTTTGTGAAATATGAAAGCAAAAGTGACATTGATCGATAAGCTACAATTCAGCGCAGTTTCAGATTCCAATCATGTGATTATACTTGATGCAAGTAAGGACATGAGTCACGATCAAGGATGCAGACCGAAAGAATTGGTTCTCATGGGTTTGATCGGTTGCACCGGCATGGATGTTGTTTCTCTACTCACAAAAATGAGAGTTCCCTACAAGAATGTTACAATCTCTGCTGATGCAGAAATTTCTACAGAACATCCAAAATTTTTCACAAAGATTCACATTATCTATAACATTATTGGAGATAATATTGATGAATCTAAGGTTGAGAAAGCAATTACGCTTTCACAGGAACGCTATTGTGGCGTAACTTCAATGCTCGAAAAATCTGCAAGGATCACCCATTCATATAATATTGAAAAAGAAAAGCAAGGGGAATGATCGTAAATAATGGCACAATTTAGAGACTTATTTCCTCTCAAGCAAGGAAAGGTGCGCAATATTTACGATCTCGGAAACAAGCTTCTTATCATTGCATCTGACAGAATTTCTGCGTTCGATTACATTCTTCGTGATGAGATTCCGGATAAGGGAAAAATCCTTAATCAAATATCAGCTTACTGGTTTGATCACACTGCTTCAATCATTCCGAATCATATCATCTCAACAGAAGTGAAAGACTTCCCTAAAGATATTCAGAATGCTTTTGATGACCTTGATAAACGCTCGATGCTGGTCAAAAAAGCTGACAAATTCCCCATCGAGTGTATCGTCCGCGGGTATATTGCAGGCAGCGGCTGGAATGATTATAAAAATTCAGGCAAAGTCTGCGGAATTGAATTGCCTGACTATCTCAAAGAATCTGAAAAACTTTCCGAACCCTTATTCACACCTTCGACAAAAGCTGAAGAAGGACACGATGAAAATATTAGTTATGAAGAAATGAAACGTTTAGTCGATCCTCTCCTTGCAGAAAAAATAAAAGAGATCAGTCTTCAACTCTATACCTTTGCTTACGATATTCTTGAGAAAAAAAATATTATTCTTGCGGATACTAAATTTGAGTTTGGTCTTTATAATAATGAGATCATTCTGATAGATGAGATATTCACTCCTGACTCCTCACGCTTTTGGGACAAAGATGAGTATAATCCGGGCAGATCTCAGAAAAGTTATGATAAACAGTTTGTGCGGGATTATCTTTTATCCAAGGGAATACAACATAAAAAAGATATTTCAGCCGATGATGACATTCTTCATCTTCCAAAAGATATTATCGAAAAGACACGCGAAAAATATATGCAGGCATACACTAAGATCACAGGAAAATCATCTTTATGAAAACTATACTTATTGTTGATGACGAGCAGGACACGCTGGATTATTTGTCTTATGTTCTGCCGAAAAAGAACTACAAAGTGACCACTGCCGATAATGGATTTGATGCGTTACAGATCGTTCGGGAGCAGCATGTTGACATTATTATCAGCGATATTGCAATGCCGGATATGGATGGATACGAGCTTTATTCACAGATCAGAGATTTTGATGACACAATTCCGATAATCATGATGACCGGTTTTGGATATGATCCGAATCATGTGCTGGTAAAAGCCAAAAAGGATGGCTTGCACGACATAATTTTTAAACCATTTGAGATCGATGACCTTGTTCATATGATCAAAAATGCATTAAAAAAAAACTTAGGAACTAATTGAAAGGCAATTTGAGAATATTAATTATTACCAAATTATGGAGGTAGCATGAAAGGTAAATTCACAAGAAGTAAAGTCTCCCCAAAAAGCCACAAAAAGGTAATCGCATTTATCTACGCCAAGAGCATTCATGACGATGACATCATTAAACTTGAACAATATCTTGAGGAACGTGATGATCTGCATCACATTTATATCATCCTTGAAAAGAATCCCTCACAAAATATCATCACATTTTGTAATAGATACAACCATATAAAACTTTTATACAGCAAAAATCCAAGGATTGAGATCGAGGACATAAAGCGGCAGTTCAATGGAGTGGAAGTAAAATTTGAAGATAGAAATTTCGAGGACATCAAAAATCGGTCACTCGAAAATCATTAGCTTCTAATATAATTTGTTCTTTGAAGAGGTGATTTTCGGATCACCTCTTTTTTTTGGAGTAGTCTTTTATGGAGTAGCCGAGTCTCTCGGCTTTACTTATTTTCGACTCCTAAGTGAAACGAGGAGTCGAGAATTACTTTTCCCTGTTGTTCTGAACTCTCCGCCAGCTTAAGAAGATACAAATATGTGAATGAATAAAACAAATACTGGATTCCCGTTTTCACGGGAATGACATCCTGTTTGGTTTTTTGGAGTAGCCGAGTCTATCGGCTCTATTATTTTCGACTCCTAAGTGAAACGAGGAGTTGAGAATTACTTTTCCCTGTTGTTCTGAACTCGAGGACTTCGTCTCTCAAGTCCAGTCCAACCGAATAGATTAAACAAAATTTTTAACATTAGATGCCTCCATTTGGAGTAGCCGAGTCTCTCGGCTTTATTATTTTCGACTCCTAAGTGAAACGAGGAGTCGAGTATTACTTTTTCGTCTGTTCTGAACTCGAGGACTTCGTCTCTCAAGTCCAGTCAAATCATCATTTCGGCGAGGGACTCGCCGACTCCAAATCAGATTATTTCAAAAGCAGCATTTTGCTCGATGCAATCTCTTTCTCGCCAATCATTAATTTATAAAAATAAATACCGCTTGTAACTGGTAGATTTTTATCATCTCTTCCGTTCCAAGTTATGGAGTAGCCGACTCCGTCGGCATAATACGGCGAGAGACTCGCCGACTCCAAATTTTCAAAAGTTCTTATTTTTTGTCCCTTAATGTTATAAATTTCTATACGTGCATTTTCATGTGAATTAACGACTCCATAAAAACATACTGTAGTTGTTTGATTAAATGGATTGGGATAGGTACTCATTTTCGGCGTAAGCTCGATTGAAGGTTCAACTGCTTGACCATTTATCGTTACGAGAAGTGTATCACTCCATTCAGAAATGGAATTGTGGCATAGTTCATTAAGAAAATACCACTGATCAGCAGATTGTGCTCGAACCGAATACA